>CALCHX010000125.1 GCA_937906875.1 uncultured Gemmatimonadota bacterium
CGTTATACCGGCGGAAAGGCAGGAGCGCTTTTACTTCTTCCAGTAATCCGTCCCAGATCATATCGTCTGTACGTCGGTTAATGCGTGCGAACAGCTCCTGGCGGGGCAGTGTGATTCCCGCTTTAAGAATCCGGAAGCCGCGTTTCTTTTCTTCTTTTTTATGAAAGGAGTAAATGCTTTTGCCGGTGCTACGGGCTACTTCCAGCGCTCTCATCATCCGTTGGGGGTTTTGTATTTCTCCCGTTCTGAAGTACTGAGGATCGCTGCCCGCTACCAGGTAGACGCCGCCCTGCCCGTAGCCGAAAGATTGGCCTTTAGCTCCTTTCGTCGTCGCCATCCTTCCCCCCTGACGTAGATCGTCAATCAAGCACCTCTTGCCCCCAGCCACCCCCCCCACCCCTGGGCGGTCCACGTCCATGGGTGCGTTTCTACGGGTGTGGCGTCAGCGCCACAGTGTGTTGCAGAGACGCAACAGCTAGCGCTTGGAGGTAGGCGTGTGATGCTCGCAATAGTATGGTGCGTGACACAGACTGTCAATGGAACTGTCCGCGTGAACAGGTCGGGGCCGCGTTTCCCCATGGAAACGAGGCGTCTAAAGCTACGGATTGTCAATCCGTATGCCCTTAAAACGTCCACCGTCCTTGCCCCCAAGCCTGACGGTCTGACGCTTGCAAGCCGCTGAAAGCCATCATTACCGCGTCAGCGTGGTCGGGTGAGCGGCCCAGGCGCCCGCGGAGCAAGGTTTTATCCTCGAGCTGCACTCGCCCGGCCCCGTCTACCTGCCAACGGAGCGCTACGAGCTCCTGGGTCAGATCGTCCGATGGCGGGAGAGCGATCATGTCGCGCTCGAGTAAGCGGCGGAGCGTCCAAGCCGCTTCGGCTCGCCGGTTGGTGAAGCGGTCTGGTTCGCCGGCTCGCGCGGCCGCGATGAACTCCGCCACGTTATGCCCATCGCGGCGGAGCATATCGAAGACGCCGGCGCCGATGCCCGTTGAATCGACGTGGACCAGCCCGGCCGCGATCGGGCGGCCGTCGATGCCAAACACTCTATGCTTCCCGGTCGGGATGCCGCGAGATTCAAGCTCGGCGATCGTGCGGGCAGCCGTTTCGTCGGTCGTGTGCAGTTGCCACGGGATCAGCTCGCGCATGGTCATACCCTGGCGGACGGCAAGGCAGCTCTGGTCAGCGCCCATGCGGGCAACATCCAACCCTGCGCACCATTCGCCGTTGGGGTCGTCGAGCACGCCGGCTTCCCATCGCTCCACGGCGGCCGCGATCCATTGCCGACGGAGTAGAAGTTGCGCGTTCGGGTCGTCGGCGGGAAACTCACCCAGGACGCGGGCGCGGTAGATCGCGGAGTCCTCGCCGTACTCGGCGGCGAGCCTGGCGATGGCCTCCCTCGTGACGGCGCCAGGAACAACCGCCCGGCCCTCGATAACGTTCGGATGGTCGAAGGCGCTCCACCGGTGAAACTGCCAGTGCGGTGCACGCTCGAGCGTGGCGAAGCGGCCGCTAGCGAACAACGGGTTGCCGACCGCCACAACGCGGTCACTCGCACCGACTGCGCACGAGATAGCGCCTTCGAACGCGGCATCAGGGCAGGATTGTGCCTCGCTCAGGATGACCAGAACCCCGCCGGCACTGTGGTGCCCTGTCCATTTACCCGCGTCGTGCGCGGTGCTGACGAACCCCAGGACGCCGGTGCGCGCGTGGTCGCCGGCAATGCGGAGCCCGCTGGCGTAGAAGTCACCCGGCATCTCGGCGCGGTTCCACAAATGGCGCACCTCGCCCAGCCCGATCTCGATAACCTGGCGTTCCGTGGCGCTCGAGAGGAGCACCAGTCCGCCGCGGGCGAACGTCCACCAGAGCGCCAGGCACGCGGCCGCGTGGTCCTTGCCCATCGCCACGCCGGCGGCGACCGCGTTCAGTGGGTGGTCTCGCACGTCGCCCACGAGCGCCGCTTGCTGGGGCGTCAGGTCCACCATTAACACGTCGCGGATAAAGCCGTGCGGATCGTCGCGGTAGCGCCCGTAGTCGGCGCCAGCGGGGCGACTATCACGGTGGGCGATTAGCTCGCCCACCTCGGTTGCAAGGGCACGGATACCTCGAGCGGTGGCGGTCATCGGCCGCGGCGGCGCGGGTGGATCTCGGCCGCGCGCTTGAGGTCGTTGAGGGCGGCCCGGGCTTCGATTAGTTCCGCCTCGAGCGACTGGCGTTCAACCAGGCGGTGCAGGGTATCGAGTCCGCGGAACAACGCGCCGGCCTGCTTGGCGTCGAGGTCGCCGGCAATGATCGCGCGCACACCCCAAGCGGCCGCCTGCACGAGCCCCTCCAGGTCGGGCGCGATCTCAGGCGCTTTCTCACCGGGCACGCAAGGACGCGGGCGTGCGGCGAGCCGTTCCCGATAGACCTCGCGCCCGCGTTCGCGGGCCGCCTGGGCCTCTTCGGTCCGCTCCGGGTCGTGCCAAAAGCACACAGTTTCGCCGGCGCCGACCCTCTGCCCGCACTGGCGACCGTCTTCCTTTATAAAGCGGCAGTATTCGGGGTCCAGGGCCACCACCGGAAGGTTACCGTTGTCATCGGTCATTATCTGAATGGCTCGAGTCGTGGCCCCTGACCTCGGGGTGGCGGGTCTGTGGACGGCACCAGTAGCAGACGGCGGGCACCGGGAATGCGAACCGGCCACACGTCGCGCAGCCGTAGACCGGGGGCGCGATCAAGTAGGCGAGCACGGCGGGCTTGTTGTCGCGCAGAAGCTCGAGAACGTCCGGCGCCGGCCTACCGCTCCGGCACTCCACCCGGAGTAGCCGGTCACCATCGGTGCGTATAGAGACGCCAGCCGCCGATGCGCGGGCCAATACATCGCGTGGGGCCATCATATGACGGCGCTCCAAGGCTCACCGGCCGGCTTAGTGGCGGCAAGGGGAAGCACCGGCTCTGCCCCATTCTCGCCATACTCGCCCATACTCGCCACGTTCTGAGAGTGGCGAGACTGGCGAATATGTGGCGAGTATGGCGGTACGGTGACGGGCGCGGCATCTCCAATACTCCACAACACCGGGCCACCAAACCCTTCCCGCGAATGGACCGCTCCGACTTCGGTCTTGGCCCGTTCCAGCGTGCGCGCTGCAATACCCTCCGCGCGGGCAGCCGACAGCAGATCCTTCTTCGGCTTCGGGCCGTTCGCCAGCTCATCGCGCAGCCAGTCGCTGGCTTCTGCCAGTGCGCCGGCCGTCCCACTCTCACCGCTAGCCGTGCCGTCATCCCGGTAAGCGCGCTGTAGGTCGTGCGCGCTACGCTCATCGACCCCATGCCACTCAACACGCGGCGGGCTGTCTTCCCCGGTGGACTCAAGAGAAAAGGCGAGTGTTGCGGGCGTGGGCCCTAGGTTGGACTTGGCGCCGGCTAGCAGTAGCAGCCCCGTTTCTTCGTCGCTATAGACTTGCAGGATGCTTCGGGCGACCGCTCCAAAGCCAACGGATCCCAGCCCGGCCATGCCCGCATGACGATTGCCGGACTTCCCGAAGTGGCGGGTTGCCACGATAGCGATACCCGTATCCTCCGCCAGCCGCACCAGAGGACGGAGGGCGGCGCGCACCTCGCCGTCGTCGTTGATCCGCGAGCCGGCCAGTAGGTCATTGAGCGCGTCCAAGTAGATCAGGCGCGGCGCCTCACAACGCTCTATCGCCTCCCTCAACCGCTCCACGTCGCGCGGCAAGAGTAGGGGCTCAGCCCCGCCGTCGGGAGCACGCAGCTCCACCAGGTGGACCCTGGTCACGTCGGCATCGGCTGCGTCGAGCCGTGGGCGCAGTACGGTTGCAGCCGCGTCCTCAGGGCCCACCACCAGCACGTCGCCGGCCAGAGTGGGCGATCCATCAGGGAAGGCCTGTCCCCGGCTCACCCGCGCGGCCAAGTCGAAAATAACGGTTGATTTCCCAATCCCTGGCGCGCCCTCGATAAGCGTGAGCGTTCCAGCCGGGATACGATGCCGCCAGAGCCAATCCACCGGGCGCGCCTCAATGCTTGAGAATGGGGTTACTTCCACGGCCGACAGTGCCCGCTCGGCGCGTTCGTTGGCGAGTGCTAGCGCCGACGACACCGGGGCGCTCATGCTACACCCCGATGGCGCCCGTAGCGACCGGCGTTCGCGAAGATGCGCGCCAGCGCCGACTCCGACAGCGGCGGCCGGTTATCGGAGTTCCACGCGCCCAGAAGGTCGAAGGCGTCACGCTCCGGGAGTCTGATGTCATGGACCAACGCGGCGCTAAGCCGGTAGGCTGTCTGCTTCCGGTCATCGGCCAGCCCGGACGGCACACGCGCGACATATGCGGCCGCACGACGCCACGTTAGCGCGTCCGCCGCCTCGCCAGCGTTGAACGCCGGACCCCAACGCTTGCCCGTACTCACCGGCTCGAGTCGGGGCGCGGTCAAGAGTTCCAGAATATGCTCCGGGAGCGGGAGCACCGCGCCCGGCTCCCACGCAGGCGCACCGCGCCAGCGATAGACGGCGCCGGACGGATGGACGCTTGGCGGAACGAGCACGTAGCCGCCCGTATGCCGCACGTCCAGCCCCGGCGCGGGCGAACGGTTGCCGATTGCCACCCCGTCCGGTACGTGGAAGTATCTGTGCTCCCCACCCTCTGGCCGGCCCGTAGTGACGGCCGCCGTGTCGGACGGGATACCCAGCTCGGCGGCGGACTGGCGGCCGGCTGGCCCGTCCAGGTCGAGCACCAGCAACGTTCCGCCGCAAGGCAGATCGCACCGTCCAGGCACGGCGCCGATATTGGCGTTTGGCTTGTCCCTCCACCATTCGGCGACTTGGTCGGGGTCAGTGCTCGCACCATAGAAGCCGTTTGGCAGCGCCGGCGCCTTGCCTCCGGGTTGGCAGGGCAGCACCGCCCAGCCGTGCGCCACGTACTCGAGCGCGGCAACCGCATACGCGGCGCTCATGCCGCCCTCCGCGTACGGAGCTGGCGGATCGCGCTAGCTCGCAGTTCTGGCGGCGGGTTGAACTCCAGTTCCGGCCACCGTGCTGTCGAGCGACGACGGGCGCCGCCGTGTTGGCGGTAGATTTCCGATAGCTCGCGCTGCGCCTCGAGCCTTACTCCGCGCGGCTGTGGAGGGTAGATCGCTACTCTGGACGGCGCGCTGGTCCGCGTCTCGTACGAGAACCGGCCGGTCCAGCGTCCTTCGATGATCGCTTGCAGGAAGCGAACGCGAGCGGCCAGCGCGGGCCGCACCTGGGGTGCGACCTTGCCCTTTCGCGGGCGGAAGTTTACTGTTCTACGCATCAGATTAGTGCCTCCAAGGTTTTCCCCGGCCACCGTTGCGAGCGTTGGCCGGGGTTTTGTTTTGTCTAACTCGCTAGCGCTTGCCGCGCCTCTTCGAGCGCGCTTGTGAGCGCATCGGTTTCCGCACGAGTGCCGAGCGATATCGCGTGCGGGGTGTCGCGCCAGGTGCCGTCGTTACCCTGCCGCTGCAGGCGGACGTCGAGCGCCCGGTGTAACCCCCAGCGGCGAATGGTGACGGCCAACCGTTGGCGGTCCCCGCGCGCGATAGTCGCAACGGGCGTTGCCCCATCCGGCGCTCGCCCGGCCCCACTCACCGTCCGCCAGCCGCCGAGATTAGCGCTTCGACGCTCGCCATCTCGATTGCCTGACGGTCATTCCGGCTTTCCGCCGTGGAGCGCTGGATAGCGTAGGCCTCCGTATTGTCGCGCTCGAGAGCCGTGGCCACGCGGTCCAGCTCGTGGCGCTTCGCCGTCAGCGCCGCGTATCGCTCACCGTGGACAGCGGAAAGGAGCCCGTCGGTAGCGTCCTGTCGCGCGCTCGGTGTGAGCATGTCCAGGACCGGCGGCGCCTGGAGTAGCGCCCGGAGCGCGAGCGTGTCGCCGCCACTGATTGCTCGCCGTACGACGTCGCCGCGCGGTTCCGGGGCCTCGAGGGCTTGCGCTACAGCATAAATCGAAGCCACGGCCGGCGCTTCGGCGGCGGTTGTCGGCGCGTTCGCCTTCGCGAACATGTCCGCGTGCTCGGCCTCGAGGCTTCGGCGGGCCGCGCCGATATCGGCGGAGATCCGGCCGATCTCGTTGGCCCACGCATCGCCCAACGGACGGAGCAGCTCGCGCACATACTCGGCGCTATGCCGCGGATCGCGGGCACTCTCGGCGCCTTGCCGGTACGTCTCGCGGGCCCGATCGCGGCGCTGGGCCAAATCGCTGGGGCGCGTCATCGGGCCACCTCTGGCTTGAGGTCGCCGGCCAGGAACTCGGTCAGACTCCGCTTTGAGAAGACGTAGCGATTCCGAACACGTCGCGCCGGGATCTCGCCGCGCCGGGCGGCGCGCCGTAGGGCCTGCTCTGTACCCAACCCTGTGCCGGGGGCGACCTCGGAAAGCCAACGTACGACGTCCTGGGTCGAGAGAAACTCATCGGCCATCGTTGCGTGCATCCTGCACCTCCTGTTGTTGTGGGCAAACAAAAAACCGGGGCTACTCCGACTCCGATCAATCGCACCTGTCGGTGGTCGGTCGGTCGGTGTAGCCCCGTTTTGCCGGGTCGCGTCCTTCAGCCAGTGGCCGATACAGTCACCGGCGCATCGGAACTATAACAAGGGCCGGGACCTTCGCGCAAGGGGAGAAAACAGTTCACGGACAGTGTGCGCGAAAATCTGTGCAAGAGGGGACGGACAAGCAAGAAAGCATATCATGCACTAAAGTAGTGCAGGATATCAACTTAACTCAAGATTAGGCGGCTCTCGACCCTACACTTATCGGGGTTATTGACGGGCGGCATACGGACTGAAAATCCGCGTGTCGGCAGTTCGATTCTGCCCCTGGCCACTGGATTGAACGACAACGGGTTAGCATCTGCAGCGGCCTCCGGGACCCCCGGGGGCCGCGTGTGTTTTGACCGTTTTCAGGATCAGGTTGCGCTCGAAGGGCGATGCATGACGAACGACTACTGGATCGGGCGGGTCTGTCCACGCGCGAACTACCCGTTCACTTCCTCCAGGAGCCACTCCGTGGCCGCGCGCCACTCGAGCGGCGCCGCAAGCGCGCGCGATGGCGGGGAGCCGTCGAGCGTTATCAGGACGGCCCGGGCTCCCGGGTGTTCCGCGCTGGCCGCGACGAGGGCGCGCACCTCCCGGTCCCAGGTATCGTCGGCCGCAGTGTCCAGACTCACCTGGATAAGTATGGGTCTCTCCCCGTGCCGCTCGGCGAAGAAGTCCACCTCATAGCCGTCACGCGTGCGCAGCCACTCCACCTGGTACTCGCGCCGCTCCAGCTCGAGGAGGACCGCCGTCTCCAGTGCCCGGCCCCTATGCTCGCGGCCGGTGCGCTCAAAGAGGGGAATGAGCCCCGGGTCGATGGGGTACGCCTTCCGGGGGTTCACCATGCGCTGCCGCTCGGAGGTGCTGTGCATGGTGATCGTGCGCACGAGGAAGGCATCCTCCAGGTGGTCCAGGTAGGCGTAGGGGGAGTCCTTCGACACCTTGAGCCCCTGGGAGCGTAGATCGTCGGTCAGTTTCCTGATGCTGAAGCCGCCCCCGGGCGTGGAGAGCAGGTAGCGCTGCAGCCATCGGAGGGCGACCGGATGGGACACCGCGTGACGCTCGATCACGTCGCGAAGAACCATCACGTCCACGTAGCTCTCCAGGAGCTTCAGGCGATCGCGTGTCGGGATCGCCTGTGCCTCCGGAAAGCCGCCCTCCTCCAGGTAGCGGCGGAGCGCGGCATCCAGTGTCGCGCGCTCCATGGTGCCCAGTCGCTCCCAGGGGGACTCCGGCTCGGTCCCCGCATGACGGAGGGATTCACGGAAGGAGAACGGGTGGACCAGCACCTCGAGCGCCCGGCCACGGAGCGACGTGGCGACCTCGGTGCTCAGGAGCCTGGCCGAGGAGCCGGAGACGAACAGCTCGACGTCTCCCGCGTCCATGAGCCGGCGCACCAGGGTCTCCCAGCCGGCCACCACCTGGACCTCGTCGAGGTAGAGCGAGAGCGTTCCGCGAGCCCGGATCTCCGGGTACTGGCGGCCATGCTCTTCAATGAGCCAGCCGAGATCGGCGGCGGTCATGCCGAAGAGGCGTTCGTCTTCGAGCCCCAGGAGGAGCTGGGACTCACGTGGTTGCCCGCCGGCGATCCGGTCCGCCATCCGGCGGTAGAGGAACGATGTCTTGCCGCCACGGCGGACTCCGATCACGGCGAGCGCCTTGCCAGGCACCGCGGGGAGGCGGATGTCGCGCGCGGCGAGGGACGGGAGCCGGGCGGTGAGCGCCTCAGCCAGCTTCGTCCGCAGGAGCTCACGCGAGATCGGCGCTGTCATGAGGATTAAAGTAGCGCAACCTTTCCCGAAATCAAGGAAAGATCTGCCCGTTCCTTTCCCTGGAGCCGGGACACTATGGCTTTCGGGGTTGCGACCGAAGCGCGGCAACAGTCGCGGATCGTGGCCAGTGAATCCCGGTTCTCTGATTGCTCAGGAGGCGCTCGATGCCTCCCGCAATCGGCGACCTGAGATCAGGGCGATGCTCGCTGCTCGTCGAGTTGCCATCCTGGAAGGCGGCGGTGAGCAGGCCCGCGCTCCTCTCGATGAACCTGGAAAACTGGTCGCGGCGGAGCACAAGGTGGCCGATCTCATGCGCAAACGTGAAGCGCTGCCGGAAGAGAGCGTGATCGCCATTCACGCCGCCCGAGCCGTGGAAATCGCCTATCAGAGGCAGCGAGCCGGGCATGGCGCGGCATTGACATCAACACCCGCGAGCTCGACAATAGCCGGAGATGCTGTCCTTGAAGATCCAGACACAACGCTTCTGCGGCGACGGATGTCATGCACTGCGCCTCGGCTTCCAGACATTGGCCGCGTCGACCACTCTTCAGGGGCTATCGGGGGCGCTCAGACCTCGGGTGCAGCGGTGCGACGGTCAGTCCGCGTTCCTGCCCCACGGGGGGCGAGTGGAGCTCCTCCAGCTCACCGCGTCCAGACCATGACACGTCTCACCGCTCGATGCCTTGTCGGCGTGTTGCTATTGCTCGCCAGCGCGTGCACGCGCCCGGAGTCGTCCGTAGACCGTGCTGACCAGCACCTTCTTCGCGGCGACTCGCTACTGCCGCTGGACAGCGTCCGGCTGGCCGAGACGGATTCGGCATCATTCTATGTCGGCCAGCCAATAGCGTTCGCCGTGGCACCGTCGGGAGACGTCTATGTGTCCGACCAGGTCGCCCGTCGAGTCCTCGTCTTCGACCGCGATGGAGATCCGGTCAGGCAGTACGGCACCGATGGCAGGGGTCCGGGCAGCTTCGGCGCGCCTGGGGCGATCGCCTTCTTTGCCGGAGACTCACTGATAGTCGCCGACTGGGTACGCGACGTTCTCCATGTCTACGGCGGCGATAGCCTGCTTCCTGTGCGAAGCGTTCGCATTCGAGGCGCACCAATGAATATCGAGGAGCGCAGCGACACGCTGTGGTTGGGCCTCTTCAATCCGGTTCAGCAGACAGGGCTCAGCAGTATTGTCGTAGGAGATAGCGCGCCGCGCTACCTGGGGCCGATGCCGTCACTCTACAAGGAAGCGCCGTCCGTCGTGAGTTCGTTTGGCTTCAGCACGATCAGCATGGAGAAGAGCACCATACTGTTGGCCTACGCCCTGGTGCCGCGTGTGTATCGGCTCGCTTCGGATGGCCAGATCGTTGATTCTGCTGACGTGCCGAAGCGCCTGCGCCGGAGCGATGTGAACGACCTCAGCGCCGCAGTACGCAACTTCGGGAACTTTGAACAATGGATGAACGGCGTTTCGATGGTAACGGCGGTCCGCGCGCTACCCGATTCCACCGTACTCGTCGTCATGAGCGATCATGAGTGGAAGAACAATGTCGTTGGCGGACAGAGCTATCTCGTCGTCCTGGATAGCGACCTGAAACCCCTCTGCACCGACATCATCCTGCGCTACCCCGCGAATGTGCGTCCGTTGGTTGCATTCAGGGGAGACACGCTGTACACCCTGACTCAGGAGGTTTCGGACGCTGGAACTGGGGACGGACTGGGTGCGCCAACCTATCTACGTCGGTATCTCGTGGGGCGATGGCTCTGCGGAGGGAGCGGGATGAGCGATGCCAGGCAATAGCAGTAACGAGCGTTCTAGATGCCCTGCCGCCACGAATATGCGCGGCCGTGTTTCGTGCCCTTACAGGCAACGCTCCACAGTGATACGACTCTGTTTGGTCGCCGTCGCCGCACTCGCGATGTCAGCCTGCACGCCGGAGCCCGCTCATCAGAATAGCGATATGAGCGGCGTGGCTGAGCAGGCGGAGATCGCTCCCGTCGTCGTAACACTCGACAGCATAGCCCTGATCGAGGATGACTCTGCGTTCATCGCATTACCGAGCGCCATCGCGATTGCCCCCGACGGCGATATCGCGGTTGCAGACATTCAGAATCGACGCGTCTACCTTTACAATCGGAGCGGCGAACGGCAGCGCATCATTGGCCGACCCGGGAAGGGTCCTGGGGAGCTATCGGCACCATCGGGGCTGGCTTTCATCGACGATACTCTGATGGTCGTGGATGATGCCGGGGCACAGAAACTCCTGCTGTATGCGTACCCGTCGGGCGTCTACCTCAGGTCGATGAAGCGCGTGGGCACGGCCCTGACCACTGTTGGCAGCGGGCACAGCGTCTGGTTGGGAATCCTGCGCAATTCATCAGGCTCCACCGTCACCGAGTGGGACGTCGACACCGACAGCCTGCGCTATCACGGCAGTATTCCCGAGAGCTACAGGTCATCCGAGCGGCTGAGGCAGGTCTACGGGCACGTGGCGGCGACCGTGTCTGACAACACCCTCTACTATGCACTCGTTGCTGATTCAGCGGTAAGCGTAACAGATCGGAGGACGGGCGAGGTGACCATGCACGTCATTCCGACACGTACCAGGCGTGGGACACCCGCTGATCTGGCCGCGCGCCTCGAGCAGACGACAAGATCCGAGGACTACGCGGGAATGGCCTCCAGTCTGGTGGCTCTCAATGCTCCCGGACATGACGTACTTCAGGCCGTGCACTTCGACATCACGTATGATCGAAACGCTATCACGGCCGCTGGCTTCCTTAGCACGCTCGATCTACGCACCGGCCAGGGCTGCATAGACACGAGATTGAGTTTCTCGGCTGATGCGCGGCCGCAGGTGACTTTCGTCGGCGACACGCTGGTCACGATAGATCAGGCTGTGGTCAACGATCGCAGCACGACGTACGTGCGGTTCCTCGCGCAGCCCACGTCTTGCGAAATTGGATTGCCACGCGATACATGAGGCCAGTCATCCAGAAGCGTCATGTGCCCGCTGCTCGTGTTGACTGTCACAGGTGCCGACCAAGTCCGACGCAGCGTTCACATGAATGCGGAGCGCTGTAACGGTGGCTTGCGCTTCGGTCACGGTTCGACTCCAGCGCGGAAGGTTGTGACGACGTCAGCCTGTCGCGTCGACCCTCGCTCACCTGCGGCCCACGCGACGCCCTTGCCATGTCCGGCACCAGCCAATCCTGCTCTATGGCACGAACTTCGTGCCGCACCGACTACAGATCCAACTCTCCTCCCACTCTGCCCCTTCCTCCCGGGCCTGCGAACGCTGCGGGTGGGAGATGAAGAGCCATACTGCGGTGCCGAGGATCAGTATGACCATCATCGGCCCGAAGATGCCGAGACTGCCAATTCCCGCGGCCCGCGCGAGGACTCTGATCACGAGGTAGGCGATGATCAGCGCGATCAGGATACCGCGTGCGCCTGAGAATGCGTTGGATAGGGGCGACGCATTCTTCGAGAGTCGGGTCTGAGTCGGCGTCGCGCTGATTGGCTGGTGATGTGCGGCAACGTGCTCAGTCGCACTCGTTCCGCTCATGGTGCTGTCGCTCTCCTTGATTCCCCGCCGATGTGCGACAGAACAGCGGTGGGTATGTTGCGATCCACATTTCGGGCATTCCATGACGGCAGACTCGCGCGGGTTCATGTGACTGTGGATGTGGAGTCGTTGAGTGGGAAGCAGGCTGTATGCCTCATCCAGCAGACCATTCCATTGGAGCCGGGCGGCGATCTGAATTCCGGTGCTTCAGTTGGCTGGCCAGCGTGATAAGGGTGCTGGCCTGTTAGAAGGAGAGAGCGAAGGAGAGTATGGCGCTCTCCGAATTGACCAGGTTGGCGATGGAGCGACACCACTCCTTGCGGCTTGTGCGTGTCGTAATATGCTCGCTTCTTGTGGTGGCTGTAACGGTCTCAGACAATCTTGCGAATCAAGTGATCATGAGAATGCCTGGAGCAGTGATGGCTGCCACTCTTGCCGTCCTTGCGACAGCCTGCGGGAGCGACGGCGAGGCGCTCACCTCGTCCTGGGCGGGAACGGTCGCGCAGGATGGGGATGTGCGGATGGTGCGAAACCCGTCGTCCGGTATTCTGGATAGTGCGCAGCTGCAGGTCCGCGAAGTCTGGCGATTCGACCCTGCAGAGCATGAGCGAGGCTCGCTCGTCTGGGCGCAACCGAGCCGCATCATTGCCGTAGCCGACGCGTTCTACGTCGTCGACACGCCAGAGGCGCACGTCTACGTCCTTTCTGCAGAGGGCGAGTGGGTGCAGACGCTCGGCGGTCGAGGTGGAGGACCAGGTGAGTTCCGGCGTCCCATAGGAGTTATTCAGCTCGGCAGTAGCGTTGCGGTGATCGACGGCGGCAAGGCATCAGCAGAGCTGTTCGACGTCGACGGAACGTTTCAACGGAACGTCAACCTCGGCATGATGGCATTCAATGCCGTTCCACTCGACTCGACATCCTTCGCCGTTTACGGCCTGACGGGAAGCGAGGGGTCGTGGCGATCGTTCGACCTCGATGGTTCACAGCGGCCCTTCTCTCTCTCGGCTTCCGGCCAGGTTGCTGAGGCAGGAGGTTGCGAGCATACCACGTCAGGCAAGTCCAACGTGCTGGTGCTACGCTGCGAGATACCGCGACTCCTGATCTACGGAACCGACGGCCGCCTGCAACAACAGATCGATATCGCTCGCGACTCCGTGATGGCGAGCAAGGAGGAGTTGGATCGCTTCGCCGCACAGGCTAGGCAGGAGATGGGCAACGCCGGTCTGCCGCCGGCGACGATTCAGGAGGTTCTGGATGGGCAGCTAGCCGCGATGCGAGTGAAGCAGCTCTATTGGCTATCGGCCGATGGCCTCTACCTGGGCGACACGTACTTCTCCACGGGCTGGGAGGATGCAGCTCTGGCGAACGGTCAGTTGGTTGTGCTGGCACCTGATGCAGCTACCGGTGTGATGGAGGTGATAGCGTTTGCCCTTGAGGATGCCGCGCGTCTCTCACAGCTCACGGTGCCCAAGCCGCCGCGGAGCGACTGAATAGTGTCATCGGGAGTTGGTGTGAAGCCTTATGCTGGACGCTACCCTCACTCAGCAATGGATCAACGATGCACTCAAGCCCCGCTGGTCTTCTGACGATTGCGGTCATACTTATGCTTGGCGCCTGCTCCGCACCTGCCGACGAACGGATCGCTGGACGGGGGCTGGAGACGGCAGGGCCGGGCCTCACACTCGTTGACAGCGTCGTGCTCGTGGAGGCTGATACTGCGTATGTCGGCCGACCGGTTGCACTCGAAGTGACTCTTGACGGTTCCTTGCTCGTGAGCGATGGCTTTGCGAAGACCGTCTACCGCTTCGGACGAGATGGGCAACTGGCGTCGCGGTATGGCGGGCCTGGAGGTGGCCCGGGAGAGTTCCGGGCTCCCACGCTACTGAGCGCTGACTCTCTCGACGTAGCCGTGGTAGACCCTGCTGCCGGGCGGCTCACGGTGTTCGATCTGGAGAGTGGTCGCGTTCTGACGCAGGTCCCTCTGCTCGGTCGTACCGGAGACGTTCGCCTCTCCGGTGATCAGGCGTGGTTCGGTTTGCTCAGGCCTGGCGACGAGGCCAGTTTCGCCAACGTGCGTTTGCGGCTGCGGCCGGGATCGATGTCAGACAGCGTGCTCGAGACGCGCTTCCTCGGCGCCGTTCCGTCCGCGTACCATGCGTCGGCAAGAATGCGTGAAGTATTGCCGCTGACCAGTGTCGATCGATACGGCGCCGGGTTTGTGAGCGGATACGCGGGGCTCGACGTGCTCGTCGTTCATGATGATCGTGGATGGCCGACGAGGGTATTGGATATACCGAAGCGTCTGCGAAGGGGAGTGCCGTCGGACATCGTGCAGCAACTCGCGCAGCAGATACCGCTCGAGAAGATGGCCTCTCTGGCGTCCACGCTTGCGAAGGTGAGATCGCTCGACTCTGCACGCGTGGCGCTGGTACATATGGATCTCACGATGGATGCAATGACCGCAGGTGCAACCGCCTACATATCAGTCGTCCGACCGTCCTCCATGGATGCGTGCGTCGACGCGCCGGTGATTGTCGCGGGGGACGGCGTACCACCGATCACGTTTCAGGGTGATACGCTCTACGTGCTGGACCAGTACGTCCCTTCGGACGCCGGTGCGCCGCGCTCGGTCACCGTGATCCGTCGCTATCGTATCGATACGTCAGATTGCGAATGGGTGCCTGCGCGACAGGTATCGGCTGTCGAGATCGGGTTTCCAATAAGCGATCGCTAGACCTGGCGTCTTCGGATCGGTCATGAACCAGTCCCATGACCTTTTGGCCAATCCGTTTGACGATGCGATGCGGGAAGGCTGCGTCCGCTCCGAGAGTGTTCTGCGGCTTGATCGGAGTGGTCGCCTGACGAGGACGTACGGCACGAAGGGCAAGGGTTCGGGCGAGATAACGGGCATCGGACCGTTGTTCGCGACGGAGAGCAGGGTCTACGTCTCCAGCAGCGGAACCGGCCGCATCCTTCGGTACAGCAAGGCCGACGGAACGACTACGGGCTCCTATCAACTCGTAGGATTTCTCTCATCAGTCGCGCAGGACGGAGAGTACACCCTATTCGGCAACTATGCGCCGGACCGTGGTACGACCGTGACGAGATGGCGTCGGGACTCAGTCGACCTCGGTCATATGGTGGCAATTCCTGCCGAGTACGTGGCCTCACCGGCGCTCGGTCCGACGTTCCCTGGCGTGCATGTAGCGACATTCGGCGATTCCATACTCGTCGGTTTCATGGGAGCGCCGTACCTCGTAGTGTCCGATAGGAGTGGAACGGTGAGCGACACGGTGTTCGTGCCGTCGGTGCGCAGAAAGACCTATCCGTCCGATCTTGAGAAGGCGATGCAGGGTAGCCCATCGGCCCGTGTTGGTCAGCTGTCTGCGCTCTTCCATCTGCATAGGCGTCCTGACGGGCAGACAGTACTCGCCTACTATGATCACGACATGGTTGACGGCGTGCTGAGCTCTCGTCCATTTTTGAGCCTGCTTTCTCGTGATCGACGTACGGCATGCCTGGACCGCGAGATGGTTGTCTCGCAGGACTCCAGGGCACTGATGGCGTTCAGTGGCGATACGATCTTCGTGCTCGAAAGCCAGGTGGAGGCGGACCAGACTCGTAGTACCATCACGCGCTACCTCCTGTCTGCCGAAGGCTACGACTGGGTATCGACGAAGCCGAAGGGTGGCCACTGAAGTCGGCAGTGGATACTGAGTTGGCTCGTCCGTACTTCGTTCGCGGCTCTCATCCGCATATCGCCAGTTCGATTCTGCTTCTGCTGACGTTCCATAAGTCTTTGCGAGATGTAGTCTTGCACATCCTGATCTCATCTTTGTCCGGGCGTCTCTCTTTCGTACGGTAGTTCATGCAACTGTGCAGCCTGGCTGTAGATTCAACCGGGCGCCCCGCGCAGCATTGGCCGACGGAACTCAGGCTGCGCTCTTCCGTAGTAATTTCCATGATGCTACATCTGTGTAGCGCTGCATCTGAACTTGTCGGAGGGCGGGTACGGGCATTGCTTCAGCATAGAGCAGGATCAGGCATGCCGTGGATTATGTCGTTTTGAGGGGCAACGGAGTCCGCCCGTAAGCTCGTAGAATCCCCCAGCCTGCCTTGCTGGTGCGTCAGTGATGGAGCTATAGCTGTGGCAGCAATATGAGCTGGCTAACTCCGACGGTATGGGGCTGTCGTTGACCGATAACAGGATGCACTATACCAGGGCGCCAATTCTTGAGGCGGTCATCGACATACATGTCCGATTGCCTGCCGCGGTGCTCCTCGAACAGCTCGCGCAGATCGAGTGGGGTGAAGAACATGGCAGCTTTGGGGAGCCCCGGCCTCGGCTGCGTGGAGATGTGCGGTTCGGGGGCGGGGCTGAGGGTCCCACGATTACCGCATCCCAATCACAGATTGGTTTCACTTTCGGGGACGTCGAGCGCACACGCATTGTTCAGGCGCGGCTGGACGGGTTTGCCTTCAGCAGGCTGGCTCCGTATGACCGATGGGAACCATTCTGCGAGGAAGCCAGGCAGCTATGGGAGAGATATTGTGCCGCGGTGAAGCCGCTGGGAGTAACGAGGGTTGCTGTCAGGTATATCAATCGCCTGGAGCTTCCGCTTCCACTGAAGAATTTCCGCAACTATCTCCGCACGTTTCCGGAGGTTTCCCCTGATCTTCCACAGGGCCTCAGCAGCTTTCTGATGCAGCTTCAGATTCCGCAGGAAGATATTGCCGATGGCGTACTCATCCTGAATGAAGGCATTCTGGAATCGACCGATCCGAATGTGGCTGCCGTCCTCCTCGATATAGACCTGTTTCGCCCGGTCGCCATGCCAGTATCGGGTACGGACGTCTGGGATGCGCTCGAGGAACTGCATAACCGCAAGAACGAAGTGTTCGAAGCGTCTATAACAGATAGGACCCGGGAGCTGATTCGCTAATGGCCATGATGGCGCAGAATGTTATCTCGCCAGCTGGGATGCACGCAGTGGCGTCTTATGCGTCCCAGGACGCTGAGTTGCTACAGGGTGATCGGAGCGTCGAACTTCAGGATGCGATCGGGATTGTCTACGATCGCTGGGTTCTCGCCGCTCGTCCGATCGTAACGCGTCCAGCGACTGACGAGGTGATGAGTGCAGACGAACCGGAGTACGTGCCGATTCCCCCGAAGCGGACCTTTATTTTCCAGGTGAGGATGAAGATGCTGGGCCGAGGGAAGCCAATGCATTACGAGGTGCAGAACGAAGTACGGGAATGAGCGTCGAGCACTGGTGGCAAACGCTAGCCGGCCCCGAACTGGCGCAGGGGGATTACCTGAGGGACTGCATAGTCCCCATCATGCCGGCCGGCGTCGTACAAGCTTCTGATGCCAACACTGTCGAGGATTCGACGTACGTATTCGAGGCTCAGCAATTCGACCTCATCATCGTCACTCAGAGCTGCGATCTCGAGAACGGGAAAGCTCGGCTGGTGGCAACATGCCCGATCTTCTCCGTAGCAGAATACGAGTCGGCGAATCCGACGCTGAAGAATCATTGGGAGAGCGTCCGCCAGGGACGTCATGAAGGACTCCACCTGCTTGCAGCTCCGGACTATCCCCAAGACAACCGCAGGGCTCTCGTCGTGAATTTTCGGCAGATTTTCAGCCTCCCAGTCGAGTACCTGGCTGCCCAGGCTGAGGGAGTTGGTGAACGGAGCCGGCTGCGCTCACCTTACCTCGAACACTTTTCGCAGGGGTTCGCACGCTTCTTCATGCGAGTGGGCCTGCCGGGTTCGATCCCTCCGTTCAAGTAATCCTGGATGCTGGAATCGGTCGTTGTGGTCGGCAAGGACGTGCTATGGGGGCTCGGAGCGGCACGTCATGCGCGGTCATATGGCCGAATTGATCGTGTGATTGGTTCTGCATTCGGGTTCTGACTCGTCGATCAATGCTTCAATGGCGCGAGATACCACCGGTCCTTCTGTTGGTAGGACTCACCCTGGCATGCAGTCCTGGGGGGGATGCTGGCCCAGGGGCGGCGCCTCTGAATCGACGTGATAGCGCTGGCATAGTCATCACGGAGAATGCGGCCCCTGCATGGCAGCGCGGGCAGCCGTGGCAGATCGACACCATGCCGGAAATTGTGATCGGTGCGACTTCGCTTGCGTCAGGCCGTGCCGATGGTTCAGACCGCGCGGCGACGGAGCCTGTGCTCCTGCAGCATGTTCAGGCGCTGGTCGTCCTGCCCGACGGTCGCATCGTCGTGGCCGATCAGCGCGCCGCCGAGGTGATGGTGTTCGACAGCACCGGCAGCCTCGTCGCCCGGTTCGGCGGGCGAGGGCAGGGCCCCGGGGAGTTTCCCCAGATCGTCGATGTGCACGTGTGTGGAGACGACTCGATCGCCGTTGCCGCCGACCGCTTCCACCTGCACATCTTCGATGATCAGGGCGGCTTCGCACGACGGATCGAGTTCCGGCCGGGGGGCACGCTCGTCGCCGTGTCCACCGATTGCCGGCGCCTGCTCATCCAGCAGACCGTCAGCAATAGCAGCCCGCCGCTCGGGAGTTGGGGGCGAACGGAGCAGCGTTTCGTCTGGTTCGATCCGACCTCCCAGGCTGTCGACACGGTGACGAGCGCGCGGTTGCTCGAAGGGTGGACGAGAGTTCTGTATGGGGAAGAGCGTCCGTTCGTCATCCCGTGGGGCACCGGCGCCACCACCTACGCCATGCGCGGAGACACGCTTGTGTTGGGTTACGGACGAGTGCCGGAGTTGCGAGCATACGACGCGACGGGCGCGTTGAGGTGGGTGACCCGATGGTCGCAGCAGCCGCGGCCCGTCACGCGGCTGGATCGGCAGCATTATACCGATGTTCGGCGTGAATGGCTCGCCGCGATGCCGCCAGACCCCGAGACGCGCTTCCTCTTCCCGGAACTCGACGAATACCCGGGTCTCCCTTCCGAGAAGCCGCTGTTCGACAGCCTTCTTGTGGATGACGGAGGCGGTGTGTGGGTGCGGCACTTTCCCGAGAACTCCTTCGGACTGTTCGATCGGCGGCTTCGGGAGCAGGAGCGCTTCCGCCAGACATGGACGGTATTCGACGTGACCGGGAGATGGTTGGGCGACCTGACCCTGCCGGATCGGTTCGACCTGCGTGCCGTCGCCCGGGGTCGCCTGTACGGCGTGGCAACCGATGCGCTGGACGTGGAGACCGTTCAGGTCCTTCTGATTCGCGGGCTGGCTGGGTCATCGCAATGACGAGACCTTGGCGAGGGATCAGAACGACGAACGCCGCCCAGACGGCGCACCAGCTAAAAGCCACGCGCGACTTCACCCACGATCCTCTCGTCCCGCCAGCGCGCCTCTGCCAGGCTTCAGATCCAGTGAGCTACACCACCCGGCCGACGAACTCGCCCTACGCTGGCGTGACCTGCGGTGCGTATCGAGCCAGCTGTGGAAGAGGCCGCGCCGGTGGTCTTGGATACCCTGGCTTGAGCTAACGCTGGAGCCGCGTCCACTCGCGCCGCCTCCCCGTCAGCGTCCCGCAATGCGCCAGCGCACCACCGAGGGCACGTCGTTCCCGTCCAGCACCGTGCCCCAGATGACCTCATCACGCATGGCGAGCGCACTGGCACCCAGCGGCAACTGAATGCGCCCGAGGTAGTCACCATCGGCATCGAAGACGTCCCACACCTCGGGTTCCGCCCAGTCATCCCGCGCCGTCAGGGGTGAGCCGGCTCCGGGTGCGTCAGCAGCGACGATTGCCTCGGTATGAACCCTTACCCAGATGCGTCCGTCGCCCGCGACTCGCAACGTTCGCAGCAATGGCTTCGTGGTCGGCATCTCGACGCGACGCTCTCCCGGATTGCGCCGGGCGATCTCATCGAAGAAGGATCGGTGCGCGGCCAGCTCGGCAGGCCCAAGCTCCACGGGACTCTGCCCCTCGCGCACGATGCGTAGAACCCGACCATCGGCCGCCCGGACTTCGATCTCGTATCGATCTGATACCGCACTGACAAGGGCTCCCCGGGGCGAGAGTGTAACCAGCCGTCGCACGGAAAATGACGTCTCCGGGGGCGGAAGATCGGGCGAGGCGGGCTTCGCTATACTGTCGATGACCGCTCCCGACTTATCGAGATGGAGGTATGCCTGACGGAAGACGAGAGCACCATCTCGCATCTCGGCGCCCGCCGGGACCAGAGTGAAGACGCCGCCTGTGGTATCGGCAGCCAGCATGTCGGGAGCTGGAAGCATGATGCCCGCGCCGGCGGGCCATGCCTCGGCGCTCTCACCGTCAGCCGAGAACACGAGTACGCGGGCGGCATCGCGGACGGCGATCCGGCCGTCGGCAAGCACGGCCAGACCGAGCACGCTGCGGAACTCGCCAGGCCCCTCGCCAGGGCGCCCGAACTGACGGAGCAGTCGTCCATCGGGGGAATACGCCCGGAGCTCGCGCAGCATGGCGTCGTAGAGGTAGATCTCGCCCCGCTCGTCGACGTTCAGCGCCGTGACCTTGCCGAGCATCGAGGCTTCGGAAGCGCCGTCCCCGTCAATTCGGAGTTCCTCTACCAGACGGAGGTCGTCTCCCCACCTGGATCCAGAGACGTTCCGTACGGTGAGCGTATCGGCTGTGGTGTCTCGTTCCACCACGAGCGCCCCACCCCCAAGTGGCTTCTCATTACCGCAGCCAGCCATGGGAAGGGCTACCGCAACCGAGCAGCTAGCGATCAGAACGGCCCGCGAGGTGAACCATCCGGTCGTCACTTCTGCTTTTTCACGCGCACGTAGCGAGACGCTCGTTCATTCGCCAGCGAGAGCGTGTCACCCCGGATCAGATAAGCCTGACATTGCCACTGCGACGTCTCGGCCCAGCAGAAGCCGTCCGGCATAACCTCGATGCCGATCTTCCAGCGCGCCACGCGCCCCATACCGCTCTCCAATCCGTCACCGTCGCCGCTGGCGCTTCCGTCAGCTCGAAGCTTGAGCGTATCCGCAGTGGACGGAGGAGGGTTGAAACGCACCCATTCTCCGACAAGTGGATTGGCGGGCGGGGCGTCCTCGCTGGAATCGCCCGCGCAGGACGCAGCAATCATGACGACGGCCAGGGCTACAGCGGGAAGCGCGAGCACTCGAAGCTGTGACATGCCAAGCTACCTCGGAAGAGAGGAACAGCCTATTCTGGCATGCAGCGGCAGGCATGTCCAGCCGACCCGCGGTTCTGGATGCGTAGGTCAGCAGCGACCGGAGGCGCCCGCGCCTCCGCGGCCATCGTCCGCACGGCTGGCCTGGATCGGAGGACAGGAGACAGAACCGAACGAGCAGAACACGCAGCAGTCACCCGCCGTCGGCCGCAGCATCGCCTGGCAGCCGGTGCACACGTGGAAGTGGACACAGGCGTCAGTCGGCATGACCAGCGTTTCGGCATGGCCGCAGAGCGGACAGGTGAGGACTGACGTGAGTTTTACGGTCATGAGGAAATGATACACCACTCGTCCGTCTTCGCATCGGATCACCAGATCACCCGATGCCGCAGCGGAAGGCGAAATCAGCCTCACCACTGTCTTCAAACGACCAGGCGCCACCGACCTCGAAGGATCGGTGGCGCCTGTCGGGAATTCACCCGGTCGTGTCGCGCTTCAGCCTTGCGTGCGGGCCCGGCGCCTGAGTCCCATGCCGCCCAATCCAATGAGCCCCGTGGCGAGCAACGCCACCGATGCCGGTTCCGGCACGGTGCTGACATCGCCGGCGTTGAAGGTCATCGAGAACTGCGCGTCGTAAGCAGCATGAGATGTAGCGCCATCCCACGTTGCATCCGTCCACTGCGCCTGGGTCGCATTGTTGAAGTAGACGAAGTGCCCATCAGCATACCCGTTCATACTCGCGGACCATCTGTTGTCGCCTGACCCGATTTCACCCGTGGTGCTGAAGAAGGCGACGAACAGTCCGCCACCCGTCAGGTTCACGCCGCCAGTGCTGACAGCGACCTCGGTGTAGCCCGCGCCGGCTGGACCACTCATGAGGCTACTGGTGAACAGGGCATTTCCCGTGGCATGGCCGAGCGTATTGTCCCAGGCATACACATAGGCGCGGAAGTGCACGTCCGGCGCTCCGCCGAGCCAGAACGAGAAAGCATCCAGACGGGTGTCCGTGGTCGGCGTGACGAAGGTCTGACCATACGTCGCCGTATTCGAGGGATCGTAACCGAACGGCCCAAGGAAGGTCCCGCCTGGGCCGCCGATAGTCGTCTGGGCGGCCAGGAGCGCCGGCGACAGGAGAAGTGCGGCTACGAGAGCTGAGCGTTTCATTTGCCTGGGGTCGAGGGGAATGGCGATCGGCAGCGAGGGGAACACACCAACCACGGCACAGGGCGCGCCTTCCGCTCAGGTCGACCATTGTCGTCGTAAAGCCCATGAACGTTACAGCTTGACGCTCCTGCCCTGGAGCCTGTGCAGTGGCCTCTGCCTCGCGCTCGCGTCAACCTGTTGAGTCCGCGCCACACCAGAAGGTCATGGGACGATGCGCTCTGCGCTCACTCCACCCGTCCCGTTGCCGCGCCTCCGAGCCGTATCGCAAGTATCTACTTCGGCACCCTGACCCAGCACTCGACGTGAACGTGTCCGTCAGGGAAGTGCATCCGCAGTCCGGACCGGCCCCGAGTCGCACCTCGATCATGAACGCGTCCCGTGCCTGCGCCGTCGGCCTGGTGAATCCCCCGCGGACCGTGCCAGAGCGACACCAGATGGAGATCACGTCCTGAAACGATGTGTCGTCGAGGGTCCGGGACACACGTCTCCTCCAGCTGCAGCCAGGCGTTTCACGCTGTTCAGCAACCTCTACAATGTCGGCCTGCGCGTCGAATCCTGACATCGTTGAGCCCGCCGAGCGCGTTGTCATCTCGTTTTCATTTGCACTATTGCGGAGTGTCCGCCGGAGTCGTACGGTCTCTGCGACAGACCCGTTGATACGGATCTGTATTCGTGAAGGATCGTCCTGCCTGCGTGGCATCCACCAGCAATGAGATTCCTCCATGCGAGTGGCGCTGGAGTTCAATGGAGTCCAGGTCAGGGGTGCGGCCGCGCTACGTGAGCCGCTTGTCTGGCCTGTCTGGTTCGCCGTCGACGGTGATGCAGTGCGCGCGCTACTCGGCGATGTCACCGCGTCGTCATGGGTGCATGCGCCAGGACCACAGGCGGGGGCCGCCGCCCTGGGGGGGGGTCGTACTCTCGTGCCGTCCGGGCTGCCTGACTCCGCTTCCGGGATAGGTCTTGCTCTCCTCTATACCGAAGGCGGGAAGTCGAGCAGTGCGGCTCGCGCCCAGTACGCGGCCTTTTCCGACCGCGTACGTGAGATAGCCCTGGACGCGACCGCCCAGGCGAGCGGGCTGACGCCGCTACTCCCATTCCGGAGCAGGACGCGTGGGCGCGCTCCGAACATCGACGCGCTGACCAGAGGCATCGAGCATGACATCCTGGCCCCGTCGGAAACGGACGACGATGCATCGGACGACGACGCGGTCGCCGCGTTCGCGTACGTGGCGCGGCTGCTGGCACCTCTCGCGCCCGGCAGTGCCGGACAGCGCAGTGGAGTGACGCCGCCCACGACGCACGTGCCGATCGACATTCCGGTCGATGCAACGGTCACGCATCCGGTGATTCCAATCGCTCCGCCTGCACCGGTTCTTCCGGGGTTGGTGCCCTTTCCCGGAGCCACACGGCCCGGCCCGACTCGTCTCGCGCTCCTGGACGGAACTGTGGCCGCATCTCTCCTACAGTTCTGGCCCGCGTCCACCGTCGCCAGGCCGGGCATGACGGATATCCGCCGCGCCCTGCCCACTCGTGTCGCGCTGCGCGATTCGCTGCGCGCATCCCTCACACTCAGCGGCCGCCTGCGCCGCGAGGGATGACATGACATTCGTCCGCGGCGCGACTGTGCTCGATCTCATCGCCGAGGTGCCGCCCGGCGCACAGGGCTTCGTACCGGAGTCGATCCAGCGTTTCATGGATCTGCTCAACATCGGCGGACTCACCACTCGCACGTCGGGCGCGTTCTTCGTACACGAGGGACGGGTCAGCTCGGCCACCGACGTCGGACTCACCCTCGGGCCCGACTTCCCGGTCGAGATTCCGGGGCTGAACGTCGGCGTGCCCTTCCAACTGGGCTGGGTGCGCGCCGCCACCGGCGGCGCCGATACCGACCTCGAGGGCGAACCCACCGGATGGGTGCTCGACCTGGTGCTGGACCGCGTCGCCGTCGTGGTGCCGATCGGCAAGCCGGGTGAGGTTGTCCCGGCGTCACCGTCGTCACCAGCCTTCATGCGTGCGGCGCCGAACGGCCCCAGCCGGGTGAAACTGTATGCACGCGGCGTGTTGCGCATCGAGGGCGGCGCGTCGGGCACTTCAGTGAGGCTCATCGCTGACCCCGATCCGCTCGTTCCGACCGCGCCCAGCGGCACCGTGATCGAGACGGGTTTCTCGCCACCACACCTGCTGCTTCACGAGAGTGGTTTCGGGCTCACTGTGGACAGGGTCGTGCTCGACCTCACCAGCGCATTCACCCCCGCCGATATCACCGCACGCGAGCACGGGCCCGACTTCGAGGGGCTCTCGGTGCGTCAGGCGACGCTCTTCCTGCCGCGCAACATCCCGTTCATCGGAGACGTGAACATCGGCGTCCGCGACCTGCTGGTGGGATGGAAGCCGACGACCTCGCTCCAGGGTGAGGCGCACCTGGAGTTCGGCGTGCCACTGAATGGCGCGCTCACACTGCGCTTCTACCAGGAGATCGAGGGACACGTCGTCGAACTCGGCGGGCCATCCGGGGCCGGTCGCTCGCACACTGTCACTGTCCACGCGGAAACGGGGCCCACCGCGCGCATCATCGCGCGCTTCCCCACACCCAGCACCGACGCGACCTTCTTCCGTCCCGACGGCGAGATCGCCCTCGGGCCGGACTCCGGCTGGTTCGACGTGCCCATGGCGCTGGGCGGGCCCACCCTGGTGGTGTTCCAGCGCCAGCCGGATGCCGAAGGCAAGATGGTGTCGACCGAGCACACCTTTGCCTTCGTGCGTTCCACCGATACCACCGCGTTGCTGCCGCACATTCACGTGCGTTACGCGAACCCGGGATTCGCGCACGACTTCGACGAGGTGGTTTTCCTGCGCGGGCCAGGACTGGCGCTCGACTTCGTACAGTTCTCCGCCATCCAGCCCCCGGACCAGCCGGGGCATTCGTGGACGGAGGAGGATGAGAATGGCCTGAGCTGGAAATGGGAGAGCGACGGCAGCACGCGCAGCGGCACGGGAATGACGTTCGACCTGGACACCGGCTGGGCGCAGGGGACGCACACCGTCACTCTCACCGACCGGCACGGCCGGGTGCGTCGCTGTCGGATAGAGGTGGTGGGGGTAGGGCCGCTGTTCGTGGGGCATCGTACCGGTCAGGTGCGACAGGTGGTGGGTTCGAACAACGTCGCGGCAGCCATCCGGGCGGTGGAGAACTCGTGGGACCTGATGGCCTTCCACGCCACCGATGCGCGGACGGCGGCCTCCTCGCCGGCGACGCTGAGCGGTGGTGTGCTCACGGTGCCGCCCGGCACGCTGGCCGAGGTGACGGTCGGCGAGAACACCGATCCCACCGACCCGACCACGCCACCGCCGCCCACGACGCCGCCGGTGCGTCACCTGTTCGTGCGGATGAACTTCAATGACAACACTCCCACCTCCTGGCGGCGCATAAAGGGGACGGAGTCGCTTCCGTTCGGGCCACCCAGGCCCTACCCGCGCTATTCCGGCACCGTCGAGCAACTGGATTCACCAGATGACGCGCTGATCGGCTCACCTCCCAGCACCAGCGACATCAGCGACTGGGTGGCAACGCTCCCGGCCGACACGCGGTTCATCGTGATCGGCCGATGCTGCGACATCCGGACGAGTACGGAAGATCGGAACCGCGATCTGGCCAACGAGCGCTTCGCGAAGGGACGAGACATGCTCGTCGCCGCGGGCGTCGACGCATCGCGCATCCAGGGCATCGGCGAGCAGGGTCTGGTAGCCGGTCCTGACGGCGCGACATACGCCAGCGCGACGAGCTTCGCGCCCAGCGGCCCGATCCGCGATGAGATAGACGAGGCCTGGCGCATTCTGGAGGACTACGACGCTGCCACGCGCGCCAGTTGGGGCGACACGCAGTCCCGCCCGGAGCGGGTGGCGGCGCGCGGCGTCGAGATCTACGCGATCCTGACGGACCCGGCCACCACACCGCCGGTGCCGGACAGCGGCGAGGATGCGACCAGTGGCGCCAACCTCATGCGAGCGCTGGTGCCGGGCGCGGATCCCGAGGAGACGGCTCCGCACGACCCGAGCACGCCGCAGATCCCCTATCGGGTGGAGGCAAAGGCGGCGTGGGATTCGCCGAGCATCGTCAACGACGTGGACTGGATACCCACGCTGGCCCAGCTCACGGTGGAGTGGGCGTCCACCGAGGTGCAGGTGCCGGGACTGTCGGGTGGCGACACCGTCGCGCCGGTCAATCCGAATCCCGATACCGGCCCCGATCTGTGGCGGATCATCGCCCGCTTCACCACCGATCAGCGCAGCGGACAGACCTCGTTCCTGCTGTCGCTCGATTCCATGGGCGACTCCGACGGCCTGTTCGCGATCGTGAAGCCCGATGCCGGCAGCCGCGTCGACGAGACGGTGGCCGTCACGCTGGCCCTCGCGCCGGCGTTGCTGGGCGGCATCACGACCGATGACCCGGCGGGCGCCGGCGTGCGCATCGCTGCCCTCATTGCCGCTGCCGCCGCCGCGGCGGCGCTCGAGTTGGATGGCGAGCACGTCATCAAGGACGGCAAGGTCATCGTCGAGAAGCTGGAGGGAGAAGTACGTCTGCGGGCGATCGACGCCAGCGAGGGTATGAAGGTTCGCCTGGGCGTGGACTACACGGCGTCGTTCGGCGTGAGCGCGAATCTGGGCGGCGCGGTGGGCGTATCCACCAGCGAACCGATCAGGGTCCGCTACAGGAACGTGGGGCTGGAATACGAGCACGACACCACCAGGCCGCTACTCGAGCGGGTGCGATTCGTCTTTGAAGACGCCCAGTTCGAGGTCGCCGACCCCGGACGCTGGTCCATAACCGGTGCACTCGGCAAGCTGCTCGGCATCACCGCCATCCGTGTCGGCGCGGGGTCGGTCTGGGTGGAGGTGGACATCGAGTTCGCGCTCGACCTGGGCGTGGTGAAGATCTCGCGCACCACCATCCGGCTGGAGATCGACACCGAGGCCGATCCACCCTCCATCTCGGTGGGTATCCGCGGCATCAAGGCGTCCATCGACGTACCGGCTGCGGTGAAGGGCAGCGGCGAGTTGATGATCCTGCCCGATGGATTCGGGGCGAGCATCGAACTCGACGTCATACCCGCCAAGCTCAAGGCGTGGGGCAGCTTCGCCTATCGTGACCCGAGCATGGTGCACATCGAGGGTGGTGTGCAGTTCGCCACCGGCATCCCGCTGGGCAACACCGGGCTCGGCCTGTTCGGTTTTGCCGGGCGCTTCGTTGCCAATGGCACGCGCAACCTGGACGGACTGGATCCCACCGACATCTACGCTCGCGAGGTGGGCTGGCACCGGCGTTCGGTGCTCCAGAAGTACAACCCGCAGCCCAACCAGTTCGCGGTTGGCTTTGGCGCGATGGTCGGCACGCTCCCCGACGCGGCGTTCACCTTCAACGCCAAGGGGATGCTGACCATCGGCTTCCCCGACATCTCGGTCGTCTTCTCGATCGAGGCGGTGCTGGTGAAGCCGCCGGTGGGCGGGGCCGAGGAGGACCGTTCGAGCTCACCCGCGGGGAGCGGGCTGCAGTTGCTCGGCATCGTCTCCATCGATCCCACGGCGATCGGCGTCGCCATCAGCGCCGATTACGAGATCCCGCGCGTCCTCAAGCTGCAGGTGCCGGTAGGCGCGTACTTCCCGCTCCAGACGAGCACGCAGGGCGGCTACGTGCGGGTGGGCTCAGACGGCGGCGACGACCGGCCCGATCGCCCGGTCACCGTGCAGATACTGCCCGACGTGCTGGACCTGAGGGCGACAGCCTTCTTCATGGTGGAGGAGCGCCACCTCAGGAAACTCGGCAAGCGGGACACGCTCAACTTCGAAGGCTTCTCGATCGGGATGGGCGCCGGCCTCAGCGTGAAGTGGGGCGGCGGTTCCATCTACCTCAAGGCGTCCATCTCCGTGCTGGTGGGGATGGGTACGCGGCCGTTCGTACTTGCCGGCGGCCTGTACGTGTCTGGCGAGCTTCGCCTGGTGATCGTCAGTCTGAGCGCGTCGGGTGAACTCGAAGCGCTCATCACCGAGGCCGGCTCGCAACTCGTCGGCAAGTTCTGCGGCAAGGTGGATTTCTTCTTCTTCAGCATCAAGGGCTGCGTCGACTTCACGGTCGGCTCCACCCCCGCGTTGGCCGCGCCGCCGGCCGATCCGCTGGTGACCAGCCTGGTGCTGGCCGACAAGTTCACCCGCGTGGTGGGCGCCGGCCAGGAGGCGCTGGCCGGGCTGGCAGACGCAAGTACGGCCTGGCCAGACACTGTGCCGGTGCTGCGCTTCGCACATCGCGTGCGCTCCAGCATCCCCAACCCTACCACCGGATTCACGCCCACCCCCAGCCAGGGGTGGGGAGGTGTGGACTGGTCGGGCACGAATCGCGTGCGCTACCTGTACGAATTGCAGGCCGCGGAACTCGTGAAGTTTGCCGCCGACGGTAGCGAGACAGTGCTCGACACGCACACATGGCCGGCTGTCTGGTGGATGCCCACCTTCCGTCCCGCCGTGCCGGAGGATGGCAGCACGCCGGCGTCAAGCCACGAAGGGTGGGATCTGGCGCTGCTGCGCTGGGATCCGGCGCCCTGGTCTCGCGCGCACACCGACGGTGGAGACGGGCTGTCGTCCGACCCGGCCGACAACCTGGGTCGGGTCTGCGATCCGGCGCCGCGGCCCACGCGCTACTGCGTGCTCGGCGGAACGGGCAACCGCATTGCCCAGGGGCGCGTGCAGTTCACGGCGCCGCCGAGCGGTCAGACGCCCTATCCGCCTGACTTCTTCGTCGCTGGCGTGGAGGGAGTACCGCCCACCTTCCCCGTGTCCACCCTGGCGGCGCTCGCTGCCATCTTCGGCTTCGCGTTCGATCCGGGGTCGAGCAGGGCGCTGCCGGCTCCCTTCACGCCGGCGGGAGAGACGGTGCCGCTCACCCACGCCTGGCAGTTGCCGCGCTACACCCGGGCCTCGCTCACGGCAATGAGCCTGGGCATCCGGGGCACCTTCATGCCCGAGGTATCGGAGCCGGAGTTGCTCCTCGCGGTCTGCCTCACCGTGCCGGACATTGGCCGTCGCGAAACTACCTGCCTCGACATGTCGCAACTCAAGCGCTACGTGCGCTTCCGTGACGGTGAGATGAGGATTGGCAAGGTACGCTTCAGTGCCGGGCGAGGCCTGCTCGGAGCGGCCGACAGGTTCCCTGTGAACGCCCCGGACGGTAACTACGAACTGACCTTCAGCGATGGCGCGCTCCAGGCAGCCCTGCCCGAGGAGACCGATCGAGTCTCGCTACTACTCGGAGCCACCGACGCCGCAACGGTCCACGTTTACGGCCTGGATGGCGACGGTCAGACCGTGGCGAAGGAGACGTCCAGGGGACCGGCGGGTACGGTGCACGCGATCACCCTCAGGGGTGCGGGCATCACGTCGATTCGAATCAGGATGTCTCGCGGTGTGGGCCACCTGATCAGCTTCTGCCACGACATTGACACGTTCGTCGGCGAGGAGAAGATCGTGGAGAGCATCATGTCCCTGTTCCAGCCCGCCGGCCCGTCAGATACGGTGAATCGCATGGCGCAGCGTCGGTTGCCGCTACCTATCGTGATCGGAACGTACATGGGCAAGCCACAGGCGTGGCCCGGCGAGATTCTGAGCGTGTCGGTCAAGGGTCGCCACGGCTGCGCCTACGTGCGATACCGGCCACGCATCTCCGGGCCGTGGACTGCCTTTCAGGTAATGCCCTACCCGTACTTCGACATCGGTCTGGTGCGTGTGTGTGGTATCCGGCACGACGCCATCGTAGCCGCCGACAATGACGATGCCGCGCGTGACGAGCTACGCGATGAATGGAATGACGCGACCGAGCCTGCGAATGCCATCGACCGCTACCAGTTGCTGGAACCTGGCACGCGTTACGCCGTGCAGGTGAGGTATCGCGCGGCGATATGGGTGGCCGACGAGTCCACCCAGGCACCTCCGTCGGCGTCGACGCTCGACTTTGGAGCGCCGCCGACCGGCGTGACGGTCACCGACCATGCGCCACGCTTTCACTTCCGGACGGCCACTGCCGGCACGCTTCCCGACGCCGAACTGCGGGACTTCGCGAAGCAGGAGCTGTTCGATCCACGTGCCCTCGCGCGCTACCTGCGCGGCTTCGATCCGGTGGCCGAGGTGCCGTCGCACCTGCGCGGCGACCCGATGCTCGTCTGGTTCGAGGTCGAGTGGATCGAGGACCTGCTCGATCGCTACGGCTACTCGCTCAAGGTGATCGTGCGTCGCACCGATCCGCCGCCGACGCCGCCATCGGGAATTCCGCCAGTGATACTGCCACTGATGGAACCGCTCGTGTGGAGCGGACTGCCGTTCGAATTGCGCAACCTGGCCGACCAGCGCCTGATCAAGGCGGCGGTGGCCGCGCCCTGCCTGGAGGACGCGCCGGTGGATGGCGCGACACTGCAGGTGACGGCCGACCTCATTCCACAGGCGCGCTACGATCTCGTTGTCCAGGCCGTGCCCTCCGGTGGCGGCGACGCCATCGACATCGGGCTATCGCACTTCCGCGCCTCGCGCTACATGGACGTCACCGAACTCGTGGAGGCCACCGGCTTCGGCTTCACCATACCCAATCCCTTCTATCCACTGGACGTATTGGTGACCGGCGCGCCGCCGACGGATGTACAGCTTGCCGACGATGAACTGCTGGACGCCGCACTCAACGCGATCGGGCTCGATCCATTCGCGCCGGCCACCGGGCCGCGGTCGGTGGCCCTCTGGCGCGAGGTGGGCGCCGAGTGGCAACTGGTGGGTGTGCTCCTGGATAGCGACGAGGCGCTGCTGCGCGCTCCCCGCCTGATGGACCCGGTGAGCAACCCACCACGGCTCGACATCCTCGATGCCAGCATTCCGGGCATACCATCCACCGACCCGTCCACCCTCGTGCCCGTGCGCTCCAACGAGTCCGCGACGCGAGTGCTCCTCGCCGCTTCCCCCGGCATCGCGGTGCCGGAGTTGGCCACCCTGGAGTTGCGCATCACCGAGCCTGCCGGCATTCGCGTCGCCTCCCGCAGCATCAACTCCATTCCGCTGGTCGTCCTGCAGGAGCGGATATGAGCTCACTGCCACCACGCTGGGCCATGGGCGCCTCGGGCATCGACGGCGTCGGCGACCCCCATCTCGCCGACGGTATTCACCTCCGGGTGTATGTGGCTCCACAGCTCGGGCTGCCGGTCTGTCCATTCCTCGTGTATCGGGTTGAAGAGGAGATCGTGCGTGAGCTGGTCGCGCGCGGCACGCGTACCGGCATTGCCTGGGTGGACTCCCATGGCCGGGTGCTCACACTCCCGTTCACCGTGACGCCGGACAACCCGGTCACTGGCCACCTGTTGCGCCATGGCGGCGAGGTGGCGATCGCGGTGAGTGTGCTGGGCGGGCGTGACAACGTACTCACACACCGTCGGACGGTGGCGACGGAATCCGGGAATGGACTGGTCGTATCCGCATACGTGGACACGTCAACCGGTCGTCGCTTGATCGGCGAGCGTACCACGTCACCGTACACGGTGACCGGTTCGCATATCGATGGCATCGTTGTCTCGGGGCAGGGTGTGGTCCGCGCCGCAGCGTGGATAGCCGCCGACGTGAGCGTGGTGGGGAAGTTGAAGCCGACCGACTTCCTCGCCCTGCCTTACGAGTCGGAGCCCCGCTATCAGGGCCTGCCGTTCGCGCGCGAGATCGCCGAGAAGCGGGTGCGTCGCGGTGCGCCACGTCGGTTGGGGCTGCACGACGATCCCACCGTCGCCTCGGCATCGCTCGCGTCGCCGGCCACCGACGACGACGAGTGGAAGCGCGTGGAGCCACTCACGCGCGAGCTCGAACCGCACCTGGACCAGTTGCTCAGGGACCTCTCGGCGCGACAGCATGAGCTGGGCGGCACTGTCGATCTGGACGAAGGGGTCACCAGCGGTGCAGCGGTCGCCACGGCGCAACTGAACAGCCTGGATGCCGTGCTGTCCGGCACCGCGGACCCGGGCATGGCACGCTGGCTTGGCTTCATGGACGTGGACCGGCTGCCCGCCAATCCACGGCCGTTCGAACTCTATCTGATTCGTGGCTTCGTTGCCGTCGACAACTCGAAGCTCGACCTGGCACAGTTGATATCGCTGCTCGTCGCCGGCGGTGCGATGAACGCACCAGCGAATGTGACAGGGCTGCCCCTGCCGGTGCCGCACCTGTCCGCCGACGGTTTGCCAGTGTACGATTTCACCGTGCCGCTGCTGGTCTTTCGGGGCGTGCCGTCGGCGCGCCCGTCGGCACCGCTGGTGGGCTCTCCGCTTCTGCCCGCCGAGCAGGTGGGAGTCAGCGGCAGTACGCAGGCGCTGCCGACGGGCGACGCGCTCGGCACCTGGGTAGCGGATGTATTGCCGCCAGCCGCACTACGCGAGATCACCCTGCCCCTCGCCGGGCTCACGGCCGCGCCCACCCTGGCGGTCGCTCGCCGCGCCAGCGGCGTCGGTCCGATCGTGAGTCTCAACGCTCGGCATCCTGAGACGGGACGCGCGCTCGCCCTCGTTCCCACGGTGCCTGACGGAGCTACCGAGACGGGCACCGGCCGCTACGCCGACGATGCGGCACCACCGGACGCGGTGGAGTACCGGATCGCGCAGGCCGACTGGTGGGGCCGGTGGAGCGACTGGGGCATCCGTGCCGTCGCCGCCAAGCCCCGCACCAGGCCGCCAGCGCCGGTGCTGTCGCTGGAATACGATCTGGCCGACGCACTCCCGCTGGATGACACGCCGCGCTTCGGCACGCTCCGCGCCACGCTCATCCTGCCGCGCGCGGACGACCTGGCCGCCGGTAGCCGGCCGCTGGTGGGTGCCCGCGTCTCGGGTACTGTGGGTGGCGTGACGGTCAACGAGGAGGTGAACCTGCCAGCCGCCCACACTCCAAAGTTCCACGTCACCATCACCCCGCCAGCCGGCATGATCGCGCGTACCGGCAGTGTGGAGGCGAAGCTGGTCGCCCACTGGTTCGACGCAGACGGCTACGGCGACCCGTCCGAGGAGCAGCGCAAGATGCTGGTGGATCCGCGCCCGCCGGCCGCGCTCGTGATGGACCCGACTCTCCGCTACAGTGCCCGTCCGGACGCCGTGGGCCGGGCTCGCGTGGTGTTGTCATGGACCGGAACGCCCAACACTCGCTACCGCGTCTATACCACCGACGAGACCCGGCTGCGCTCGGCGCTCGCCGAACGAGGTGCCGCCGGGAATGCCGCCGCGGCGGCGGTGGTGGCCGCGGTCGACGCCGCGCCCGATGCGGCTCACCGGGGGGCCGTCTGGAGCGATCCCGCACACGCGGCCGTCTTCACGCGCGACCTGTTCACCAACCTCACCGACCAGCCGCTGGAGGGCACCGCCCTGCGCTATGCGCACGACCTCTCGGGCTCGCTCCGCGTGCTCGCCTTCTTCAAGATCGTCGCACTCAGCGCGCAGAACGTGGAGAGCGACTTCACGGCGGCAACCCTGCTCCCGGTGGCTGTGCCGTCCGGCGGACCGCCGCCGCGCCCGCTGCTCGACCTCGTGGAATTCACGGGCGACGGCGAGGCTCGCTTCAAGGCCACCGTGGTACGCGGCCCGCAGCCGGCGGCCCGCTGGCGGCTGCGCCGGAGCGTGGCCGACTCCGATCCGCTGCGCATGCCCATCGTGGCCGAGGGTGATGTGCCGGCGCCCGACCCGGACGCCGACCCGGCCACCGACGGACCACAGGAGATGGAGCTGGTGGACGCCGGCACCGATCGCTTTGCCGACGGCTCCCTCCCTCCGTGGACACGTATGTCCTGGCGCGTCGAGGTGCAGGCGCCGCCGCCTCCGGGCACCACCCAGCCGGGCGAGTGGAGCCCGGCCAGCGGAGTCGTGAGTTCGGCGTTCATCCCGCCCGATCCGCCGGCTGCGGCCACCGACCTCACCCTGGCCGTCAGTGGTACGGACGCCACGATCAGTTGGCGGCACCCCGAACGGCTGCGGCGCGGCGCCATGGGCGGCTACCGCTTCGACATCTATCGCCGGCTGCCCGAGGGTCGCGAGACCCGTGTTGGCGTAGTGCTCGCCGACGACCCCACCGCATCCACCGGCACCGGCCCGGCCCGCACCTTCCACTTCGTGGATGCCGTGGGCGAGAACCCGCCGGTGGGCACCGGCTGGCGTGTGGTCACGCTCGATCCCGGCGGCCGGTTGAGCGCGCCGTCCACCACCGTGACCAGGAGCTGACGGCGATGATCACCCTCACTCCTTCACCTCGCAGCCTGGGTCTCCATAGCCCGGTGCTCGGTCCCTGGTTCTCCGCCGACACGGTCCAGCTTCCGCTCCCCGACGCCGACCTGGCGCTCCCGCTCACCCTTGGCGGCAACGTGGAATGGCGGCCGCCAGCGGCCGGAATTCTCTCCTTCTACGTCGCCAGCGACCCCCGGCCGCTCGGTCTGGCGCATCTTCGGGGACCGGACGGACTGGCCTTCACCGACGGGCGGCTGGTTGCCACCTACGAACTCCTGCCTCAAGCATCCGAACGGCTGGGCGCGCTCATGCGCACCATCCCCACGCTCGGCAATCCGACTGTGGCCGATCGGGCAACCAGGCCGATCCTGCGCACGATGGCGCTGGAGATAGTCGATACTGTCGCTGATCTGTCGTGGTTTGACGGCCGTTTGCCCTTCCCCTATCCGGTGAGCGTCGACACCGACGCGAAGAAGCTCGAGTACCTGGGTCTTGCCGCCAGCGGCAGTGGCGTTGGAAACGGGACGGCGCCCATGCGCGACCCGTTCCGTCCCGGTGTCACCGCCGGGGAATCGCAGTTCCTCCTCAAGTTTCCCACCAACACCGCGGTACGGCTCTGGATGTTCGACCGTCTGGGGCATGCGGTGGACCCGGGTGCAGCGGCCTGCTGGTGGCTGTACATGGGGACGCATGCGGACAACGGCTTCGAGCAGCTGTTCGCCGACGGGGTCGACAGCCGGACGGCGCCGGTGGTGGCCGGGGCGGACCGGCTGACCGTCCAGCTCGTGAACCCGTTCGGCGGGCCACTGCCGGCCGCGGAGCTCGCCCGCGTCACCGTGGGAGGGAGCGCCGCCGGCACTGGTAGCATGCGTTTCCACGACGGCACAGACTCAGGCGCCGTGGACCTGTCCTTTGGCGATGCGCCAACCGATGTTCCGGATGACTTCCCGTTGCCCCGGCTCGCCGTGCTCCCTGACGGTCGTTTTGGTGGCAGCGCGTCGCTCTTTGACGGCGGACCGCTCGACCCGATCCTCCGGCGGGATCACGCCCGCGTGGCTGTGCTGAGCATCGAGCATCATCTGACAGGCCAGCCGCGCCACGCCGACGGCAGCGCGCCCGCTCCGGTGCGTACTCGCGCCGCCGACCAGGAACGGGCCACCACCCGTATCCTGGTGGACCGCGCCACCCGGCCCGGACTGTTGCGCACCCCCGACGACGTGGCCGCTACGGCCCTCGAGGCGCTACGGCTGCAGGACGGCGGCACGACCGTCCCGTCGGGCCTCGTGGCGTCTGCGCTCACCCTGGATTGGGGCCCGGTTGCGGGAACGCTGCCCGAAGTCCCGGTGCCGCCAGAACTCACCCTGACCGCTCAGGCGCTGGTGGGTGGCGGTGCCGACGTCGGTGGCACCGTGGCTGGCCAGCGCGCGCTCCTGACCGTGGACGTCGGCTCCGGGGCCGCCGGGGCATGGGTGCGTTGCTGGACCCAGGGTTTCGATCATGTCACCGGCACACGCTTCCACCTGGATGGCGGTGCGGGATTGGTGGACGCCAACGGGCTGGCGCGCGTCGTGGCCCCGCTCCCCGACGGCGATTCCGCGCCCGAGACCCCGATGGGCGCGAGCGTCCTGGTGGTGACGGCCCAGGGGCGCCGGCACTTCGCCGACCAGCGTTTTCAGCGACCGGCGCCGGTGGGTGGCGCGTCAGTGAACGCGGCCAGCGCCAGCGGTCCCTTCCTGCTCTGCGAGGAGGGGCGCGAGGTGGCCACACTCGGCGCGGGCGCCAACGTCGCCTCGGGGACGCATGTGGTTGCACTGGGCGGTGGGAGCGGCTCGCTCGTGGACCCGGCCACCATAACGGCGGCCATGCGCGCGCCAGGCAGTCTCGCCGCTGCGGGCAGCGCGAACGTCACCCTCCGCCTCACCCCTCCCGCCCTCAAGGGTGAGCCTAAGGGAGACGGCGAGGCCGCCCTCGCGGCTACCGGCGTCACCGTGCGCCTCACATCCCGTACCCTCCCCTCCGCCTGGCAGGCCGGCCAGCCCTATCCCGGACTGGAGCGGCGCGAGTTGGTGGCGTCGGCGACCGCGGCTGGCGCTTCTCGCGCGACGGTGGGTGGCGGTCCCGCCCTGGGCAACCGGCACGGGCTACCGCCGCATCAGGACGGCCACCCACTGTGTCCGGCCGGCCCCGACGTGGTGGCAGTGGGCGCGAGGATCGAGGGGCCAGCCGTGCGCGGGATAGCCGAATACGTGCGCGACAGGCTGGCCGGAAGCACCGTCGACCTCGCGACCACGGTGGCCGCGAATGACCTTGCAGTGCCCACGACGCCCACCGCCGATAGCCTGTGGGCCGCCGGTTTGCGCACGGTGGCCGCAGGCATGGAGGCCGAGGTAGGCCTGTCGGAGCTGGCCGCACTGGTGGGAGGGAGTGGCTATCCCTTTGGCGAGGGGCTCGACAGCATCCGCTCCGCCCTCACCGGGGCGGGAATATCCATCCCTGCCAGCATCGGCGATCCCGCGAACCGGGTCACACGTGCGCTGGACCGTCGCTTCCTCGCCGCCGCGAAAGGCGCGCGCGAGGGCGCCACGGCGCTCATCCGCGCGATCGGGCGGGCGGAGGACTTCATCTACATCGAAACCCCGGCGCTGGACGACATCGCATTCGGGGAGACGGACGACCGTGTGCACCTGCTCGAGGCGCTCTTCACCCGCATGACCGAGCGTCCGGGACTGCGCGTACTGGTCTGCATGCCGGTCTTCTTCGATGCTGGATTGCCAAAGGCATTCCAGCGGGTGCGTGACCAGTTGACGAGGGCGGCGCTGGACCGCCTGGTGTCCGAGACCAGACAGTCACGCGTGGCCGTCTTCTCACCCTCGGCGGGCCCCGGCCGGACGCTCAAGCTGGCGACCACCACCGTCATCGTGGACGACGCGTGGGCGATGGTGGGCACGACGCATCTCTGGCGGCGCGGCCTCTCCTACGACAGCTCGTATGCGGTCACGCTGTTCGACGATCGCGTGGAGGATGGACGGCCGCAGGAGATACTCGCCTTCCGCCGGCAGTTGTGCGCCGATCGGTTGGGAGTATCGGTCAACGAACTTCCGGATCATCCGGCCGATGTCGTGGCAGCGGCACGGGCGCTGGTCGCACGCGGGGGCTTCGGGCGCCTCGCGGCGGAACGGCTGCGCCCGCCGGTGCCCGACGCACCCACCGCCGACGGCGCCTTCACCGAGGCCGACGTCTGGAACCCGGACGGGAGTCCGACGACCGCGCTCAACCTGGCACAGGCAGCGTTCGGGCTGCTGCCCACGGCGGTCACTGAATCTCTCGCCACGCCGTGACAGGGTCAGGGCTGGAAGGATCGGGGCTGGATCCGGCTTCCCCTCACGCTGGCGTAGCGCAGGAGCGAGCGTTGGTGCTGACGCGCGACAGCGCCAGCCTCCTCAGAACGACAATCCCACCACCACCGGCACGAAGTTCGTCCGGCCGGGCTTCGTTGCCACGGAGTAGTACCGCGCCTCGGCAAACAGCGCCGCCCCGCCAAACGACAGGCGAACTCCCAGGCCGCCGTTGTAGCCCATGTCCGTGTCGTTGCGACTGAGGTCGCGGAACTCGTCCACCGCCCCTTCCACGTCCTGCGACACGCGCCGCTGGAAGACACCGACGCCCCCCACCAGGTAGGGCTGCAAGGCCCCGGAGCTCAGATTCATGGTGAGGTCCAGTGACGCTCCCAGGAGATCCACCTCGCCGGTGACATTGTAATCCGGGTTGTCAGGGAGCGTTATCCCGCCGTTCGACGTGATGAGCGGATTGTCCATGTCGCTGCGGCTCCAGAAGAGCGAACCGCGCACACCCAGCCAACTGGCCGTGCGAAGCTCCAGAAAGCCGTTCAGGACGAGTCCTTCCTTCGTCGCGTCGCGATAATCGGCGGTGGGTACGTTGGCGCCGGCAGCGAAGCCGATCCCTATCCCTGGTCCCTGCGCCGCAACAAGTGCCGGCATCAGTCCAATCGCGAAGACAATGGACGCGACGGCAGCCGTGAAGCGGGCGGTGGCATTGAGGCGAAACGAACGGTGCATCTGGGAAACCCCCGTTGATCGATTCGAATTCTTGAGGCCCCGGCTCCCGTACCTGGCCGATTACGTCCAGTCTAATCCCGCGACCAACCGGTCGGATGACTGGTCGCACCTGGGACGTGAGCTACCGCACCTGGTCGTCGCTTTCGCACAGGTGGAGCACGGTACTGTTCAGTCCGCGTGAACGAAGACGAGTCCGGTTCCCGATTCCACGCAAGTGTGACGCTCCGCGCCGTCCGCGTCGGTGCCGTCAGAGTTCGAAGCGCCAGAGAGCGTCGCCGCTCACCGGGTCGGACACGCGATGTGCACGTACACGGAAGACCCGCTCCAGCAGCGCTCCGTCAACTGCCGACGGGTCATTGGCCTGCAACGCCAGCCGGCCATCCTCCAGCACGAGGAAGTCGTCGCCGCAATGCAGCGCCATGTTCAGGTCGTGCAGCACCGCCACCACCGTGCAGTCATGCGCGAGCAGGCCACGCGCGATGTCCAGAAGGTGGAGCTGGTAGCGCACATCCAGGCTCGAGGTCGGCTCGTCGAGGAAGAGAATACGCGGCGACTGCGGCGCGCCGGCGCGCGTCTCGTTCCAGATCTGCGCGAGTACGCGCGCCATCTGGATCTTCTGCTGTTCGCCGCCGGAAAGAGTGGGGTACGACTGCGCGCGACGATCGGTCATCCCCACCAGCGCCAGCGCTTCCGAAACTATCACCCTGTCGCGCGCGCCCGGCGCGCGGCCGAAGTGCGGATAGCGGCCCATCATCACGACGTCCTCCGCCGGCAGCGGGAAGGGAAGTGTGATGTGCTGAGAGAGGACCGCGCGCGTGCGCGCGAGTGCATCCGCGGCCAGCGCGCGCACCGGCTGGCCGTCGTAGCGCACCTCGCCCGCGCTCGGGCGCAGGAGCCCCGCAGCGATGCGCAGCAGCGTCGACTTGCCGGCACCGTTGGGGCCGAGGATCACGTGGAATCGCCCTGGTTCCAGCCACGCACTCACGTCGTGCAGGATCTCCCGCCCACCCGCCCTGTAGCCGACTCCGTGCAGCTCCACCATCTACAGCCCGCTCCCGGCTGGCCGCTGCTGCCGCAACAGTATGGCCAGGAAGATCGGCGCGCCCACGAGTGCCGTGATGATGCCCACCGGTAACTCCGCCGGCGCGACCACCAGTCGCGCCACCACATCCACCACCTCCATCAACAGCGCACCAAGGAGCGCCGAGGCGGGGATGAGAAAGGTGTAGTCGGAGGACTTGAGCAGTCGTAACAGATGCGGCACGACCAGGCCGACGAAGGCGATGACACCCACCATTGCCGTCGCCACGGCCACCATCAGGGTGTTCACCACCAGCAGTTGCATCACCAGCTTGCGGGGATCCACTCCGAGCGCTGCCGCCTCCTCTTCTCCCAGCATGAGCGCGTTCAGCGCCTTGCCGGCACGTCGTGTCCAGAACATTCCGAGAACGAGCACGGTCGCGATCATGGCAGCGCCATACCAGGTGGCGGTGGTGAAGGTGCCCAGGCTCCAGAAGGTGATGTTGCGCGCCTGCGGATCGCGTGCGATGAACGACAGATAGCCAGTGCCCGCAGCGCACATGGCGTTCACCGCGATGCCGGCCAGTAGAAGGGTGAATACGTTGACGGTGCCGAACGACGCCGACACGCGATAGACCACCATCGTAGCGGCAAAGGCGCCGGCGAACGCGACGACAGGCAGCAACAGCGATCCCAACGCCGCCGTGGGAGCGAAGACGGCAGTGCCCCCGAAGACGAATACGAGCGATGCCCCCAACGCCGCTCCCGCCGACGTGCCCACGAGCCCCGGCTCGACGATCGGATTGCGAAACAATCCCTGCATCAGCGTCCCACTCACCCCGAGTATCGCACCGGTGAGACCGGCCACGAGTACACGTGGCACGCGTAGCTGGAGGAACACATTCCGATCCAGCGCGTCGCTGGCTGTCGGCGCCAACCAGTGTACACCCTGTCCCAGGTAGAGCAGCATCCTGCCAGGAGCAAAGCTGAATGCGCCCACGCCTGCCGACAGCACGAGGGAAGCCAGGAGCATGACGGCGAGCAGAAGCTGAACCTGAAGGTTGGTGAGCCGCTTCAGCACAGGCTCTTACCGACGTTCCGCCGCTCGCGATACCGGTGGTAGCGCATCCTCATCCTGTCGTGAGCCGGGGCGCGCGATGCGTCGCCGCGTACCTCCGCGCCACCGTGCGGCGCCACCGATCGCTCATGGATGCAGCAGCCCAGCGATCCGCTTCACCGCCGCCGGCGTGCGCGGCCCGAAGTACATGATCTCGCTCTCGTCCACCCGGTATATCCGCCCGTCGCGACCGGCGGGCGTCAGGCTCACGCCAGGCAGTTGGGCAAACTTCTCGACGCTACCGAAACGGTCGAAGCCGACGTCGGTGGCAATGATCACGTCGGGGGCGGCACGGGCAATGAGCTCCGGAGTCAACCGCGTCATGCCGCCAAGCGAGTCGATGGCATTCTCCCCACCGGCCCAGTGCAGGATCCGGTCTGCCGTACTGCCTCTGTTCACGGCCAGGTAGTTGTTGATGATCTGTCCGAAGTGGATCATCAGCACTCGCGGCCTTGGCTGGCCGGCCCACTTCGCGCTATCGGAGCCAATACTGGCCATTCCCTGGCGCCAGACGGCGATCACGCTGTCAGCGGCGGCCTCCCGGTGGAATCGCTTCCCCAGTGCCGCCATCAGCGCCTGGGCGCTGTCCACCGTGCTGCCGCCGCGCATCACGAGGACCGGAATCCCGACATCCTTCACCTGCTGGATCACAGCGTCCGGCCCGACATTGCCATCGGTGAGGAGAAGGGTGGGCCGGGTCGAGATGATCCCTTCTGCGCTCAACGCACGGTGGTAACCCACCGACGTCTTCTCCTTGATGGCTGGCGGGTAGACGGACGTGAGGTCGCGAGCAATGATCACATCCTCGGCACCGATCTCGTACATGAACTCGTTGATCTGCTTGGAGACGACGACCACGCGCTCCAGGACGCCCTCCGTGCCCAGGTCGCCGCAGGCGCTGCCGGCGATGAGTACGAACAGGGCCAGGAGCAGCCTGGAAGCGGCGCGGGAAGGAGTGCGGGCGCGAGTACGATTCATCGGTCCGAGGCGGGGTTCTGGGATTGGAGACGGCTCGGCGCAAATGCTGACGTCGGGCGGGCGGCACGGTTTGAATACGAGATGTGCGCGGACCTTGTTGAGCGCAACCCCGGAGTTGCCCTGGGTGACACGCCACGTGATCCGTGGTAGCCACTACGCCAGACACCGCGCAGGATGCGCTGGCCCATCTAATGCGCCAACCAGAACGGACTCTCACAGCTTGGAGGTACCATCGCATGCGGATAGGAATGGTGGGGCTGGGCAAGATGGGCTCGAACATGACCACCCGACTGCTTCGTGGAGGGCATGAGGTGGTGGCCTATGACCGGGATCCGGCAGCGGTGCAACTCGCCGTGAAAGGGGGCGCGAAGGGTGCCGACTCGTTGCGTGCCCTCGTGGACCAACTCGCCGCGCCGCGCGCGGTGTGGGTGATGGTGCCCTCCGGCAAGGCTACCGAGGGCACCCTCGTCGAACTCGCCACACTGCTCGAGCGTGACGATGTGGTCGTGGATGGCGGGAACAGCAACTACAGGGAAAGCCAGCGTCATGGCGATGCGCTGGCTGCTCGCGGCATCCACATGGTGGACGCCGGCACCAGCGGCGGAGTCTGGGGCCTGGCCGAGGGCTACAGCCTCATGATTGGCGGCGACGACGAGCCGGTGGAGCGGCTGCGCTCCATCTTCCAGGTGTTGGCTCCGGGGGCCGAGACCGGTTGGGGACACGTGGGACCGCGCGGCGCCGGCCACTTCGTGAAGATGGTGCACAACGGGATCGAGTACGGGCTCATGCAGGCCTACGCCGAAGGCTTCTCCATCATGAAGCACAAGGCCGAGTTGGGCCTTGACCTGGCTCAGGTTGCCGAGATCTGGCGACAGGGCAGCGTCGTCCGCTCCTGGCTCCTCGACCTGACCGCGAGGGCGCTCGAGGAGAACCCATCCATGGACGATATCGCCCCCTACGTCCCCGACTCCGGCGAGGGGCGCTGGACGGTGGCCGAGGCGATCGCGCTCGACGTTCCAGCGCCGGTGATCACCCTCGCCCTCCTGCAGCGACTACGTTCGCGGGACGCCGAGTCCTACGGCGACCGTCTGCTCTCGGCCCTCCGGAACCAGTTTGGTGGGCACGCGATGAAGGCAGAGCCGTCGACGCCGCCGGGATCCTGACCCGGCGCGCTGTCGCACGGTCTGCCGCGCCGTGCCGCGCGATTCACCGCGCCGTGCCCGTCGTGGAGCCAGGCGGCCACGCATGCAGCGCATTGACGACGGCGACACCGAGTGCCCGGTAGTCGCCGTCGAAATGGTGGCCACCGTCGCGCTCGATGGTGCGTACGGCAGTGGAATCGACGGAGCGACAGGCGGACTCGGTCTCCTCGCGGCCGTAGATGCAGAGGGCGTGCACCTGGCCAAGGCGAGCAATCTCGGGTAGCGTCGGCACGTCACTGTCGCGCTTCGAGTCGCGCAGCAGATCCACCCAGTGGAACTGGAAGTTCGCGTTGGGTGCCAGGGCCAGCATGGCTACCAGCGCCAGCCGGCTGCGCAGGTCGGCTGGCAGGCGGTTGGCGACGAACGGGACGAAGTCGGCGCCGCGCGAGTACCCGATTATCACCACGCTGTCGCGCTGCCAGGCCGTCAGGTAGTGACGGAGTATCGCCGTGACGTCTTCGGCCAGGCCGGCGGGTGAGCGCCTCCCGTCCTGTAGATAACTCCGCGAGCGCAACCCCACGACGGCGATGCCGGAATCGGCGAGTGTGGCGGCCACCTCACGGTCGATGTCCGCCCAGTTGCCGTCGCCGCTGAGCATCACCGCCAGCATATGACCCGGCCGGCGTGCGGGAACTTCCACCAATGGCAGCGCGGCGATATTCGAGCCGTTCGGGAGCGATGGGTCGCTGTGCGTGCCGGCGCACGCACCCAGGCAGGCCGTCAGCACTACCCACGCCATCCAGCGCGCCAGTCGCACGGAGCCAGCGAGGCTCGTCGGGTGGATCCTCATGCCGGTGCGGCTACTGCCGGTCGGTCCCGATAATGGTCGAGAGTGCGTCCGATCATCCGACCTGCCTCGCTTGAACCCGAACATCGTCTGCCTCGTCCGCGAAGGACCGCGTTTGCTCGACATCACTTCTTCACTACCCCGGTCAACCCGCCCGAGATCAGCGACGTGACGTTGGCGAGGATGCGTGGCAACAACAGGCCACCCGGGGATGCCAGATATCGCGATTCCCATACCGGATTGAACTTCTCCTTGTACTGCCGCAATCCCTGGAAGTTGTAGAAGTGCTCACCGTGTCGGTAAACGAGCCCGCTCAGCCGGTTCCAGTTGCTGGCCAGCGGGCGGCGCTCCATGCCGGAAAAGGGCGCCATGCCCAGGTTGAACCAGCTGTAGCCGCCGGCCTGTCCCCAGAGCAGGAGTTCCACGAACAGGTAGTCCATCACTCCCTTGGGCGCGTCGGTCGTGTAGCGCATCAGGTCCACCGAGAGTTCCTCGCGGCCCGCACTGGTCCAGAGATTGGCGAAGGCGACGATCCTCATCTCGCTGCTGTCATCCTCGTCATCGTCGGTCGGCCCACGGACCAGCGCCATCGGGAAGTACGAGAGGTAGCGTTCATCGAACCTGCCCAGCGAGAAACCCTTTTCCCGCGTGCTCTTCTCAGCCAGCCAGCTATCGGACACGCGGCGCAATTCCGGCAGCAGCGCTGGCACCGCCGTCGGCGGCACCACCTCGAAGGTGAATCCCAGTCTGGCGACGTCCTTCATCGTCCGGCGCAGACTCTTCCGATCGCCGCCGTCCATGCTGAAGCCGGCGAGCTCGACCCGCGCCTCCTCGCCCAGCTTGTGAAGCGCCAGCCCGAGGTCAACGTAGAGTGGGAGTGTGGCCGCACTTACCTGATAGAACACCGGCCACGCTCCGTGTCGATCGGCCTCCTCGCGGAAGCGCCAGGCGAGCTCGGTGCGTGTTTCCGGCGAACCGACAGGGTCGCCGAGAGCGACCCAGCTACGTCCTTCCACGCCATACATGATCAGCCCGTCGTCGCCCTCGGCGAAGAGGAGTGCCTTGTCCCCGAGAAGGACGAGGTTGGGGGTCGTCTCGCGGCTCTGACTGACGATCCTGCGGGCCCGCTCCAGCTCTGCCGGCGTGGGTGCGGTCGGATCGGCCTCGGCGTGCCGAAGCAGTCGCGCGAGGCCGACGGCCAGCAGCACGCCGACCGCGCCGGAAGTCGCGCGAAGGAAGCGCGGCGCGTCGCCGCGGACGGTGAATCGCCACCACAGCTCGTTGCTGTACTCCACGTGCTTGAAGGAGAAGAAACCGAGCCAGACCGTGGCTCCGAGTACGGCCACGACGGCCACGATCCAGCCCGGCGTGAACGGTTCGCTGGTGAGCGCGGCCCGCCGGTAGAACGCTTCCCGTGAGGGAACGACGGCCGACAGGACAACCGTGAGTAGCAACGCCTCCTCGTAATCGAGACCCTTCAGGAGGGAGGTCACGATGCCCACGCAGAGAACGATGATGGTGAGCGCGTAGGCTGCGTCGAGACGGCGATAGATCGCCCAGGCGAGCACCACCAGCCCGGCGCCGGCCATGCTGGCGGCAAAGTGCGAGAACTCGATGAAGCCGAGCGGGATCACCCGGCCCAGCGCCGCGACGCGCTTGTGCACCGATGGCGTCGCGCCGGAGAGGAGGAGTACGCCGCCGGCCAGGAAGGTGGTCGCGCTGAGTACCGTGGGTAGCACCGTCGGCCCCCAGCGCGCGATGAACTCGGTGGTGGAACTGGCGGCCGCGACCAGTCGCCAGCCGTGATGAAGGATCTCGTGCGCGGCAAGCAGCAACAGAGCCGCGGTGAACGGCAGCAGGTAGTAGATGGCACGGTAGGCGAGCAATGCCGCGAGCGTCTGGTCCGCCGCCACGTGTGGCCCCAGCAGAAGCAGCATGAGCGTCTCGAACACGCCCAGTCCACCGGGCACATTGCTGAGGACGCCAGCGAACTGGGCCAGGACAAAGATGCCCAGGTAGGGGAGGAAGCCGATGTCGGCATGGCCGGGGAGGAGTACGTAGAGCACCGCGCCAGCAGCACACCAGTCGGCGGTGGCGAGGGCGACCTGGGCGACGGTCAACCGCGGTGACGGCACCGGAAACTCCCAGCTTCCGATCCGCATTGGCTGGCCGCGCCGGACGAGGCTCCAGAGCAGGTAGGTGGCGACAGCCAGCAGCAGGAGCAGGCCGGCCGACCGGGCCAGGGCATCGGGCAGGCGGAGCAGGGCGAGCGTGTCCCGCGGCTCGAGCAGGAGGGCGACACCGCTGATGCTGACCACGCCGATGGTGAAGGTGGCGCCGACGAAGGCCGCCGCCTGGGCGATCTCGGCGTTCGCAAGTCCCCATGCGTTCCAGAAGCGGTAGCGCACCGCGCCGCCCGTCACGAGCGGAAAGCCGAGCGTCTGGCTCAGGCCGTAGGCGATGCCTGAACTGAAGGCGACCCGCCGGTAGGGCAGGGGTCGTCCGACGTATCGGAGGGCGATCGCGTCGTAACCGGTCAGGATGACGTATGCGACCAGGGTGAAGCCCACCGAGAGGAGGAGCGCCGTCCGCGGGATCTCGCGCACCGCATGGACGATCTCGGCGTACCGATAGTGCCTCAGTTCGCGATGGAGTACGACCAGCGCCAACCCGAGGAGGAGAAGGGCCAGGAGCGGCGGGAGCCAGCGCAGCAGTCGTGACATTGGGGATTGGGAGCGGTGAACCCGGAACACGCACTTGTGTACGATATATCGCAGACCTATTTTACATCAGACGATATATCGTAGTTGTATCGAACAAGAAACCCTGGAGGTCAGATGTTCGGAGCGCAAGGTGGAGGCTGTGGTGGCGGTAGTCGCGGCCACGGCGGTGGTGGTGGCGGACGAGGCACTGGTCGCGGTAGCGGTCGTGGCGGGTGGGGCTTCGATTCCGACCTGATGGGATGGATGTGGGGCAGTGCTGGTAGCAGGCGCGGCGGCGGCCGTGCCCGCCGACGCGGTGGCAGGATGTTCGAGCAGGGCGACCTCAAGTTCGTCATCCTCCAACTGCTGGAAGAGAAGCCTCGGCACGGATACGAGGTCATCAAGGAGCTGGAGCAGCGCTGTGGTGGTGCCTACGTACCCAGTCCCGGCACCGTTTATCCGACGCTCTCCCTGCTCGAGGACATGGGCTATGCCCGTGCCCACGACGATGGTGGCGGACGCAAGGTCTATACGATAACCGATGACGGCCGGGCCTACCTCGCTGACAATCAGGACACGGTGGAGGACATCTTCGATCGCCTGGCCAACTTCGGGGCCAGCCTCTTTGGCGGTCCCATGATGGACGTCCATCAGGCCATGCGCGAGGTCGCTCGCGCCACCTACGCCCAGGCTACCCGTCATCCAGGTGACAGCCACCGGCTGCACCACATCGTCGAGATCCTCCAGCGCGCTGCCGTCGAGATCGACGCCGTACGCGCGTCAGCGGATTCCGGCGCAAGCACTGGCGCCGACACCGGGAGTGCCGAGTCGGGAGCTACTGACGGCAACGCACCGGACAGCAACTCCGGCGACGGGCAGACGTCGGCGAACGGCTGACAGCGTCGCGACCGGCGGTCGTGCCCCGAGTTGCACGCCCTGACCACGAACCACGGCACGACCTCCCGCCCGGCACCGGACGGGAGGTCGTGCCGTATACGGGTGAATGCCGGTTCCTGTTACTTTTCTGTCGCTCGATCGTCAGTTGCTCCGCACTGCGTCACGCCCGCGATGATCGGCCCGGGGGCTTGTCCTGGCCGTCCCGGATGCGGAGCCTGCGCCCGCTCGCGCGACGGTGCGTGACTCAGTCGCGACCTGTATTCATGAAGCCGCTCACCGCCGGCTCGGCGTGCTGCCAGAGGCGAGCCAGGCGGATGCGCGCCACATCAGCACTGGCCCGGTCGCCGATCGCTGCCGCCGCCCGTAGCTGACCGCGCGCGGCCAGCGCGAGGTAGATGACATCGTAGCCATCTGTCTCCGGCAGGCTGCCGTACCACGCCAATGCGTCCCGCGCGTTGCCGGCGGCGAGGAGGGAGTCGGCGCGCCAGAGGCGACTGGCTGCCGTGAGCGGCGCAGCGCCAGCGCTCGATGCCGGAGCGACAATCGCCACTGGAAAGCCGGGGCTGGCGAATCGGCGATCGCGCGGCACGTCTTCCCCCGCCAGCGAATCCCGCTGGTGAAGCTGGGCGACGATCACGGAGGGTGACGCCAGCAGCCGAGCCCCGGCCAGGTTGCCGAGCATGACCGAGCTGCCCCTGTGGGCGGTCTCGTCGGAGAACCTCCAGGCGGCTCCGCCGGGTCCATCGGTGGCCGAGAGCGAGTCGCGGAGCGCGGCGCGGTTGAGCGCCGTGGATGGTACGAACGGGAGGGCGGCCAGTTGGCCGCGAAAGGCGAGAGCCGCGTCGGCCCGGCTGTCGCTCAGCCGTTCCACGGCTGCCAGGGCGGCCGCTGGCTGACCACCGGCCAGTCGGAAATGGGCAATTGCCAGCCACGCCAGGTCCTGGACGTCCGCGGCCCGCCCTGGGGTGAGAAGTGCCTGAGCTACCCGCTCGGCAGCGCGCAGGTCGCCGGTGAATCGTGCCACGCTCCAGATCCGGGCCCAGATGGTGGCGTCGTCGCGCATCCGGCTGGTAGCGAGCCAGCTATGGAGCGCCGCCTCGTCCCGGCGCTGAACGGCGTCCAGCAGCAGCAGTTCGTCGTCACGCGCATCCATGACAAGCAAGGGAGTGCCGGTGGCCGGTCCCGAGCCGGCCGTGCCGCCATCTGCGCCGGAATCGGCCGGAGCCGCCAGTTCTGCCCGTACCTCGGTGGCCAGCGAGCGCAGCATTGCGCTGTCGCCGGCCAGCGCGGCCAGTCGCGCCAGGTGTACCCGCACCCCAGGGCGCAGTCCGGGCATGTGGCGCGCACGCTGGAATGCGTCACGTGCTCCCAGCGCCGAGCGTCCGGAGGCCGGTCCGTTGTGAAAGATCACCTCGCCCAGCTCGTACCAGGCATCCATGTCATCCGGGTAGCTGGCGACTATCTGGCGATAGAGCTGCTCCGCGCTGAACGGATTGTCGCCCCATGACTGGGCATGGGCGAGAAGAAGGGCGCGGTCGTGGGCGCCCAGCGCGCCGGAATGCTGCACGGCCCGTTGGGCCATCAGCGTGGCTTCGCGGTCCCGGCCACTGCTGGCCCAGCCAATGGCCATGCTCAGGTTGTAGTATGCCAGGGCGAAGTTCTCATCCACGCGCACGGCCACCCTGAATGAGTCGGCCGCTTCTCCGAATGCGCCCGTGCGCAGCAGGCGCATGCCATGGAGGTACGATTTCACCGCCGCCAGAGAATCGCTGGTGTGGATGGCGAGCCGGGTGAGGCGGGCGTCCGGACCGGCGTTCACCGCGCCCAACAGTTGGCGCGCGAGGTCGTCGCTGACTGCCAGGAGTTCCGTCTCGAGTCCGCTGGCGCCCGATGAGGCGATGGTGGCGCCGGCGCCACCCAGGAGCACCGCCCGAGCCTCCAGCCGGTTGCCCAGTTTCACCACGCTCCCCTGCACCAGGAAGCGGATACCGAGCCGAGCGGCAGCCTCCCGGATCGTGGAATCGGACCCGTCAGACGACGCCAGCGGCATCACCGCCCTCTGGTCGACAACACGTAGCGCGCCGGCGCCGTCGAGCGCCGTGGAGAGCAGTTCGACCATGCCGTGCGCGAGTAGCGGGGCCTCGGAACCGCCTACGGCAGTGAAGGGGAGGATGAGTACGCGCGGGGGAGCGCCGGCGTCGACGCCGGCAGCTCTGGCTCGCCGATCGTCGGCGAGAACCGTCGTGGCGAGGGTGTAGAGCGCGATGATGAACAGACAGGCGAACGGAATCGCGATCGACATCCGGATGTTTCGCCAGGCTGCCCGGCCCGGCGACGCGTCTGGCGGAGGTGACAGCAACGACACCGTGGTCGAGTCAGTGGGAGCCGCACGAGAGTGCTCCCGCGCCGGCACGGGCTCCAGCGCCGTCGATGGCTCGGCCATGATGGCGTCCGGCTGCATGCCGGAGGACTCGAGATCCGTGGTTGGCGCGGCGTCGTCGGCGGACGGTGGGGCGCTCTTCGACAGCGCCTCGTCGCCATCGCCGCTTGCATGGGCGTGGGCGCGGCATCCTGCTCGCACGGAAGCGGCGAGAGCGATCGTATCCCCCGACGGAGGAACGTCGAACTCTCGCGCCAGATGGGTGGCAAATGCATCATAGGCGCGCAGGGCGCCGGATGCGTCGCCGATACTGGCAAGGATGGACATGCCCCGGCGTTGCGCCCGCTCATCGAGCGGATCGAGCGACAGGGCGCGGTTGGTCCAGTGAGTCGCTGCCGCGGGGTCAGCCGCGTCGCGTCCGAGCTCGGCGAGGGTCCAGCAGGCCTCGGCCACGAGTCGCTGCAATCGTGAACGCTCTCCCTCCAGCCAGCGCTCGAACGCAGGAGCGTCGCGTACGTACATGCCGGCAAGGAGTTCGCCACCATGGAGCGCTACCGCGTCGTGCGGTCGTCCCTCCTCGAGCGCCTGCTCGAACTGGATGACGTCACAACTGAGCGAGCTCCCGGCGATCGATACCGAGTCGCCGCGGGTGCGAAGCACATCCGGACCGAGCGCGGCGCGAAGGAAGTGCAGGGCGCGGCGGAGTGCAGCCCGGGCACGCGCCTCATCCATTTCGGGCCAGAAAAGAGCTACCAGCTCGTCACGAGTTCGCCAGCCACGCGGCGCGCTGATCGCCAGATAGGCAAGCAGGGCCGATCGTTTGGGCTGGGTCAGGCCGGCGTCCAGCGGCCGGCCGTCGGCGGCGGTCAGTTCAAGCGTTCCGAGTGTCCTGAGATGCAGCATGCGGCGGGAATCGCCTCGGTGGAGGGAACGAGGTGACCGCGAATGTATCGTCGTGCCGACCCCGACACCAGACGACGGGCCCTGTAGCCGGCCTCAGCCCTCCTCCGCGTCGCCTATCCAGGGTTCCAGATAAGCCACCAACATGGATCGCAGTTCGGCCCTGTACGCCGGTCGCTCGTTGGGCGACACGTTGTGCTCGATGTACTGCATGAGGGCACGTCCGGACTCGACGGCGGTGAGGGCCAGGCGACGTCGCTTGACCGCCGACAGATGCGGCGCCCGAAGCCGGAAGAGCCGCTCCACGCGCCGACGGAGGTGGGCCCGCAGGCGACCGCGAATGGCGCGCAGCGCCGTCGATCCCGGCGGCGCGAAGAGCACCTCGAAGTAGCCTGGATGCGCCTCGTGGAAGCTCACGAACGGTGCGATCATTGCATCCACCAGCTCGGCCAGCGGAAGGGCTGCCATCTCCGGCGCATCACGCGCGTCCAGCAGCTTGTTGAGGTCGGCCACGTTCCGTTCGGCCAGCATCTGCAGCAACGCATCCCGATTCGGGAAGAACTGATAGAGAGAGCCGATCGACGTGCCAGCGCGCTCGGCGATCGCATCCATCGTCACCCCGTCCACCCCGCGCTCGCCGCACAACTCGCCAGTCGCGCGCACGATCCTCGCCAACCGCTCCTGCGAGCGACGCTGGGTGGGAGTGCGGCGCGGGATCAGGGGAGTTTCGGTCTTCTTCGCTGTCTGGTCAGGCTGCTTGTCGGGGACCACGGTCGGGGGTCATGGGTGCAGAAGCAGGCGGACGCAAGAACGCGTGCCACTGGCCTGGTCTGATGTTGACAACGTGAGGAGTTCCTCACATTCTGTCAACATCGGCCTCGACTGACGCTTCCACGGACCTTGGTGGAACGCCTCGCCCTTCCGAACCTGCGCCCCCTGCCTACATGCCCACCTACAAGGCTCCGCTCGACGACATCCGCTTCGTCCTGGTCGACCTCCTGGATGTTGGCCAGCTCGCCAGCCTGCCGGGCTATGAGGAATCCACTGCCGACGTTCTCCTGAGCGTGCTGGAGGAGGGTGGGCGGTTCTGCGAGGAGGTGTTGGCGCCGCTCAACCAGTCTGGTGACCAGGAAGGATGCCATTTCGAGGACGGCAAGGTGACCACGCCGGCCGGGTTCCGCGAGGCGTACGAGGCGTACACCCAGGCCGGCTGGCCGGCAATGACGGCCCGGCCGGAGAATGGCGGGCAGGGGCTGCCGCACATCACGCGGCTGGTCTTCGACGAACTGCTCTGCTCGTCCAACCTCTCGTTCAGCATGTATCCGGAGCTCGGCCACGGCGTCACCGCCCTCCTCGAGCGCTGGGCCGGCGACGACCTCAAGCAGCGCTATCTGCCCAGGCTGGTGGACGGTTCATGGGGAGGCACGATGTGCCTTACCGAGCCGCAGGCGGGCACCGATCTCGGGCTCATCACCACTCGTGCCGAGGAAGCAGGCGACGGCTCGTACCGGGTGAGCGGCACCAAGATCTTCATCTCGGCCGGCGAGCACGACCTCACCGAGAACATCATTCATCTTGTGCTGGCGCGCCTACCCGATGCACCCGAAGGTACCCGTGGCATAAGCCTCTTTCTCGTGCCCAAGCGGCTCCCGAACGCCGACGGTTCGGCGGGTGAGGCGAACGGCGTGAACGTGGGCTCCATCGAGCACAAGATGGGAATCAAGGCCAACTCCACCTGTGTCCTCAACTTCGACGGCTCCGCCGCCTGGCTGGTGGGTGAGAGGCACAAGGGGCTGCGGGTGATGTTCACGATGATGAATGGTGCGCGCCTGGGCGTCGGCATGCAGGGGCTGGGACTGGCCGAGGTAGCGTACCAGAACGCCCTCATCTACTCCCACGACCGGTTGCAGGGACGGGCCATGCGTGGCGCCACGAATCCTGAGGGCGACGCCGATCCGATCATGGTCCATCCCGATGTACGACGGATGATCGTCACCCAGCGAGCCTATGTGGAGGGAATGCGAGCACTCTCCTACTGGGTGGGCTTGCTGAGCGACGTCGAGGAGAAGCACCCCGACGCCACGCGACGCGCGGAGGCGGAGGATCTGGTGGCGCTCATGACGCCCATCATCAAGGCGTTCCTCACCGACGTCGGCTTCGAGGTGACCAACCTTGCCCTGCAGTGCTACGGCGGCCACGGCTACATCCGCGAGTTCGGGATGGAGCAGTTCGTGCGCGACGCGCGTATCGCGCAGATCTATGAAGGCACCAATGGCGTGCAGGCCATGGACCTGGTGGGTCGCAAGCTGCCCGAGGACGACGGTCGCCTGGTGAAACGTTTCCTGGCCCTGATGCAGCCCGACGTGGAAGGTGCGCTCGCCGGCAGCGACGACCTGGTCCGCGACCTGGCGGCGCAACTCGGGCGCGCCATCCAGTCGCTGCAGGAGACGACGATGGGGATCGCCTCGCGTGCCCGGAAGGACCCTGACGAGCTGGGCGCCGCGGCGGTGGATTATCTCCGGCAGTTTGGCCTGGTGGCTACCGGCTGGATGTGGCTGCGGATGGCCAGGGTGGCGAGCGAGAAACTGGCCGCTGGTAGCGGTGACACCGATTTCCTGAACGCCAAGCTGGCCACTGCGCGCTTCTACTTCGCCCGGCTCATGCCCCAGGTGCGCGCGCTTCAGGCCGTGATTGGCAGTGGCGCCGGCCCGGTCATGGACGGCACTTCCTGAGCTGCGACCTACTGCTCGTCTGCCGAAGGTCCGTAGATGGACGGCAGGGGGACATCCCGCAACCGGAGATAGACGCTGAGCTGACCGCGGTGGTGGATGATGTGGCTGAAGAGCAGCGTGCGGAGCACGGCGGCCCGAGGCATCGTGAAGACCACCGAATCGCCGCTCCTGAACGTCCATGGCTGCATGAGTTGGTCACCGGTAGCCGCGGCCAGCGCTTCACGGGTCTGTCGCACATTGTCATCGAATGCATCGACGAGCGCCGCGGTGGTCGTGAACTGCGGCCGTGGCGAACCAGCGGCATCGAATTCGTCGTGCAGCAGCGCCAGCGCACCGTACGCCGGAATGTGGCCTATGTGGATGGCGAGTTGGCCCAGGCTCATGGATTTGTCGTGCGGCTTCCAGGCCGCGTCCTGCTCCGGCACCCGCTCCAGCAGGCGGCGCGTTGTGGCCATCTCGCGGTCGAACTCCGGCAGCAGTGCGCTCGTCATGGACATCGTCATCTCCTTCGTGAGTTTCGGACCCGGAATCTCCGGGTCGGCGTGGTCGAGGCTGGAAGATCCCCGGTCCGATCGTAGCTGGCTGTCGGTGCCTGTGCCGGGGTTGCGCTGACACCGCCCGTGAAGGGTGGGGCCGCCATCGTAGTCAAAACCCGATTCCGCCGGATGCAAGTGGGTCATCCCTCATGGCCGAAGCTGCCATTCGGGGCCGCGAAGCCCGACGGAGTCGGCCAGCGTGCGAGCCTCGGCCGACGTGTACGGACGCCACTGCGGCCGCAGGCGGTCGGCATACCAGTGCCGGGCAAGATCACTCAGTTGCTGGAGCGGGACTGTCACGCCGGCAGCATGACCCACTGCTTCGGAATCAACCAGCGTCACCGCGGAAATCGCGGCCGCCGGGTCATTCCACCAACGTGAGAAGGGGCTGCGGATGAGCACGACCGGCTCCGGCGCCCCGGGATCCGGGCTCACCGTGGATCCCGACAATCTCAACGGAATGGGTTCGCCACCTCGGGGGTCGCGAACGCCAACTGTCACAGCCGGAAGCACGAGGCCGATTCCAGCCAACGCGGCAGGAATTCCCAGTGCGTGCCAGAGCCCCCAAGTGCGCCAGTTGCGGGCGCCGCCGCCGACCAGCGCACCGCCCACTGTCACGTCGCCGCTGCCGACCCCGAAGGGAGGGAGGAGACGGAGGGAATAGCTGTCCGGCCAGAGCGTGAGTTCGCCAGTCCGGGTCAGACGCTGGAACGACGAGCATACCTCGTCGCGGCGGAGCTCGAGCGCGCCGGCGAGCTGCGCGAAGTCGGGCGGGTTGGCTCCGTTCACTATCGCACCCACGAGCGCCTGCCGTACCTGCGAGTCGCACTCCTCGGGCGAGAGTGGCGGCTTCCGGAAGCGAACTGGCGGGACAGGATAGGGCACGGCGGCAGTGCGCGTCGTGACGTCAGTCGGGGCTGTCAGCGACGCCTACTCGCAGACCCACGAATCGCTCGGCGACGAGCTCGTCGAGCATGAAGTCGGCGAGGTTGCCAGTACTGATCTGGCGGGCGCCGTCGGGGAGGACGTCCGGCGTCGCATGCCAGCTCGCGGTCGACGGGCCGTCGACGATGTCCGGTGCGCAGGCCACCGTCCATGCCCGGTCACTCTCCCGGAGCGCCTTCCAGGTGCCTGCGTGCTCGCGTGCCACAGCCCTGTACTTCTCCGCGAAGTCGGGCTGGTCCATGCGCAGTCCACCGGAGGGCGAATCCAGGATCCCGGAGTTGGCCACGGCCACCACGCGCCTCACGTTGGCGACCTGCATGGCTGCCACGATGTTCCGCATCCCCTGCGACAGCGTGACGCCGGGCGCTGACGGTGGGCCGCCGCCCAGCGCGCTGAGCACCGCGTCCGATCCGGAAACCGTGGCCGTCACCGCTTCCGGATCGAGCACGTCGCCCACCACCTCCACCACACCAGCGACACCATCCAGAGAGCCGCTGGTACGCACCAGGGCGCGCAGCGTGTGACCGCGCCCCAGGGCCTGGGCGACGATCTGTCGGCCGGTGCGGCCGGTGCCGCCGAAGATGGCGAGGATCATCTGGTCACTGCCTGCAGGTGGCGTTCGGGTCAGGCTTCGGGCCGTCGAGGGCGATGCGATGGTCCAGGTTCGCGATACGGGTCGCGATCGACTGCACCAGCCGACTGACCCGCGCCAACCGATCGTAATCTATGTACTGCGGCTCGTCCGTCACCTGGTGGTAGGCCGAATGCACGCCCGTGGTGAAGAAGGTGACGGGAATGCCGTAACGTGCGTACTCGTAGTGATCGCTGCGGCAATAGATGTTGGCCGGATGACCGTTGGCATCCATCGCGTAGTCGAAGTTGAAGCCGAACTTGCCGTCCACATTCACCTGTTCCACGATATCGCCCAACTCCTTCGACAGTCGGCGCGACCCGATGAGCTGCAGGTAGTCGTCATTCCCGTACAGCGGTGCGCCTTCCTTGCTCGTGCCCGTCATGTCCCACGAATTGCCACGGCCGACCATGTCCATGTTGAGCTGGGCCACGATCGAGTCGCGGGGAACGGTGGGGTTGTCGGTGTAGTACGCTGATCCCAGCAGTCCCTTCTCCTCTCCGACATGCCAGACGAAGAGGATGGAGCGCTTGAGCCGATCCTTGGACTTGGCCTGCGAGAGTGCTTCGGCGATCTCGAGCAGCGCGACCGAGCCTGATCCGTCATCGTCGGCACCGTTGAAGATGGAGTCGAGACGGGCGGCGCCGGGATTCTCCTGACGCCACGCGGCGAGCCGCTGGTTCACCAGTGCCTGCTGCTCTGGTGAAGCCTGCTTCGCGCCATCCTCGGCACCGCCCGGTCGGACGATGTCGTTGAAGATGCGCAGCGAGTCGTGGTCGACCGGTCGGTTGTTGAAGCCGACATGGTCGTTGTGGGCGCCGATGGCGATGTACTGGCCATGCAGCTTGTGATCCGTACCCTGCAGGATCGCCACGACGTTGCGCGCCGGATATGGCACCGGCTCCACCCTGGTACGGACGTCGACAGTCGCCGCGCCGGCGTTGGATCCGGGGCTCACCATCTCCAGCGGGTTTCCGAAGACCTTCGCCGCCGCCTTCTCGGACAGGACGAGCATGACGGGCGCGGCCGGCGGTTTCTCGCCCGGCTTGTCGACGAAGGTGTTGGGCTGCACGAGAAAGCCGATGTACTGGTCCAGGCCCACGAGGGCGACCGCGGCCGCGCCGGGCGCGGCAGTCATGGCATCGCGCAGAGAGATCGGGCCGGCCGGACCGGCGGGAACCCGGAAGATGACGAGTCTGCCCATCATCTCGCCGGCCGGGATCACCGACTCGCCCAGCGTGCCGGCGAAGACGATCGGGATGTCGGTCCTGGTCAGCGATTCGGTGCCGATGGCGGCCCAGTCGGTGCCGAGGGTGAGCGGACTGCCGGCTATGACGAATCGCGAATCGGGGGCGAGTCCGCGCGTCATGAGCGGGATCGTCTGGAAGTACGTGCCGCCCTGTCCCGCAGGATAGAGACCCAGCCGCCTGGCCTCGGCGGCCAGGTAGTCGGTGGCCTTCACGTTGCCGATCGTCCCCGCCTCACGCCCCTGCATGGAATCGTCGGCAAAGATGTACAGCCGCGTCATCAGGTCCTGCGGCGTGATCGCGGCAGTCGTGGGCCGTGGCTCGAGCTTGAGCGGCAGTGTGGTAGCCGGCGCTGGCGTGGGCAGGACGGCGACCGGCTCGGTCTGCGGGCTCTGTGCGCCGAGCATGGCTGGCGCGAACGCGCCCACGATGGCGAGTAGGTAGAGACGGTTCATGATATCAGGTACGGGGACCAGCGGTCGCCCGTGGGCGACCGCCGAGAATGAGCGGCGCGGAATGGCTGGGCCCGCCAGGGTATAGTACGCCGCCGGCCGGCGGAGGTTCACTCTCCGTCGGACGGCGGCGTCATACCCGGGGTAGTGCCAGGCTCAGCGGTTCGCCGGCGGTGTGGCCTTGGTCCTGGCCGGCGCCGAGCAACCTTCCTCGACAGCCTCGAAGCCGTCGTGGATCGCGGAGATGGCGCTCCTCACCTGGGCGTCGGTGCCCTTGGCTGCCACCAGGGCCGCGAGCGCGCGGGCATCGGTGGCGATCTGGTTCACCGCGGCCTTCGTGCCCGCCTTGCACATGGCGGGGACCGCTGCCTTCGCCCATGCATCGGCCTTTGTCGACATCATCGCGGCCATTGTCCGCGTGGGTGCGAGATTCTCCGCCTCCTTGACCGGGTGCCAGGTGGCCATGAGCATCATGTGGAACTCATCCATGGGTGCCCACTTGCCCATATTCGACATGTCGTGGCCGGCGTCCATCGTAGCCGGCTTGGCGGCAGGAGGGGCTGCCTGGGCGGTGACTGGCCGGGCGGTAACGGCAGTGATGGTGAGCGCGGAGGCGAGCGCGATGGCTAACGTACGGTAGGTCGAGAACATGGCGATCCAGTAGTTGGGGTGATGATCGTCGATGACCATCCCTTAAAGATGCTCCCGGATTCGTTCGGGAGCGAGGGGGGCGCTGTGGATTGGACTCGGGCCGGCACCGTGATGGCGACGGTGGAGTCCCCTACCCACTGCGGCGGCCGTCGGTCGCCGAACGGGGTGAACGGTCTGGCGCCTAGCGGCGCGCCCAGTGTTCGTACGCCGCCCGGGCCAGGCGCGCGATGGCAATCTCGGCCGTCGGTATGTCGCCCGGCGCGTCCTTGACGAACACCACGACCACCAGATGCCCACCGTCGGGAAGGGTGATGATGCCGGCGTCGTTGACTCCTGCCGTGCGGCCCCCGGCGGAACCGGTGGTGCCCGTCTTGTGCGCCACTGGCGTGCCTTGCGGCAACTGACCCTTGAGGCGCGACGCTCCGGTCGGAGTCTCGGTCATCAGGGCGAGGAGACGCTCCGTGCTCGCCGGCGTGAGAAGCTCGCCCCGTTGCAGCCGGGCGAGGAGCGTCGCCATCGCATCCGGTGTCGCCGTATCGCGTGGGTCACGAGCGAACCGTTCCGCCGCTGCCCGACGGCGAAGGGGACGCACCGCGTCCATCCGTCGTTCCACCTCACCCAGGGTCCAGTCGCCGGCTGGCGGACCGGTGGAGACGCCGTGGAAGTCCAGCAGGAGTTGCGATTCAGGGCGATCCACCCGCATGTCACTGATGCCCATGGAACGCAATCGGGCGGTCACCGCGGGCGGTCCACCTGCCTGCTCCAGTACGAGGTCGCTCGCCGTGTTGTCGCTGTGCGCGACCATGCGCGCGAGCAGGGTTCCCAGCGGCAGTGAGGCGGAGCGCGGCGCGCCGTCGTCAGGTGTCGGGGCAAGCCGCCGGACGAGCGTGTCGGCGAGGGAGTTGCGAAGCCGGTCGTGGCCCGGGCGCAGGTCGGCCTGGGTGACAGCGACCGGGCTTTCCAGCGATAGTTCGCCCCGATCCACCCGCGACAGCAACTGCACCGCGATTGGCAGCTTGCAGGTGCTGGCCATGGGGAATCGCTCGCTGCCGCGAACGCTCACGGTCTCGCCACTCTCCAGTTGCTGCACCGTGATGCCGACAAGGCCGGCTGCCCGTTCGGCTATGCGGCGCAGCGTGCGCTCGATGTGCTCCAGATGGGCGTCGCGCTGTACCGCCACGCGAGCGCGCGACGAGGGCACTGGCTGCGCTCGACGACCCGGATCACCACCGGGCGAACTTTCGGCTGGACTGGGCGAGGAAGGCATGGGCGCGGGACGACTCGCAGGCAGGTACGGCGGCGGCGAGGTGGCATCCTCGCTGCCGGTGCGGCTGGCATGCCGAATCATAGCGACGCGGGGAGCGCGGTCATTGTGCTTTCCGTCACGCCAGCATGCTCGTCGCCGGAGCTGCCAGAGCGACAGAAGGCGGCTGTCGATTCCACCAGGGTGGCAACCGTATGAGCGCGGTGGCCCTCGCCGCTGTTCAGAACTCGCGCCGCTTCATCTCGTCGAACATCCTCGCTCGCTCGTCGCTCTCCGCATCCTCCTCGGCCCGCACCTGTAGTGTCGGGTCGTATGCGCGCGCCGGACGAACGCGCGTACTCTTCGCCTCGGCCTGGGCGGTGGTCTTCCTGATCAGCTTGGCGAGCTGCTTCTCGTTCATCAGTTCCGAGCCTTGGCGACTTCTGCCGCCAGCGTCTGGTAGGCCTTCTCGTTGAGCGCGTTGAAGCGCATCTCGCGCCACGCTATACGTCCCTCCCGGTCCACCACGAAAATGGTCCGGCTGGCCATTGGGCGCTCGGCCATCTTCGAACCGTACAACGCGGCTACCTTCAGCTCCGGGTCGGCAACCAGGCGAAAGGTGAAGTTGTCGTCCTTCGCCCACGCGGCATGGGTCTCCACATCATCCACCGAGATGGGCAGCACCACGACATCGGGACCGAACAGGGTCGCCTGCTCGTCGCGGAACTTGTGCAGCTCGGCGGTGCAGCCGCTGGAGCGGTCCTTGGGGTAGAAGGCGAGCACGACGACCTTGCCGCGATAGTCGCTCAGCGACAGGGGAGCCGCGCCCGGACCTGTCGCGTCTGCCCACTCGGCGGTGAAGTCAGGGGCCATCTGTCCCACCTCGGGAGCGTCGGTGGCAGCGACGTCTGGCGAGGACGCGGGAGACTGGGCCGCGGCCGTGCGCACGACGGCGGGCGAGGCCACGAGGAGGAGGGCCGCAGGAGCTGCGAGTACCAGGAGCAGGGAACGACGCATCTGGGCTGACTACCTGTTGAACTGGCCCCGGAGCGGACACGGGCAGACACGCCCGACAGGCCACGGTGCGTTGACACGGAATTAAGAATGCAGGATTGCGCCCTGGAGCGCGAGTCCGGCACTCACACCAACCTCCTTCAACGTCTTCCGGCGGCAAAAGTTCCAGTTGCTGGAGCGTCCGTGACTCTGTTGCGAGCCGCGCGTGCGGCTGTTGACAGCCCGATGCTGTCGAGAACGAGCCTCCGCGCTCAGCCCTGGTCGGCCTTCACGGCAACGGGCTCGGCCACCGCCCCCCCACCCAGCGCCGGCAGTTCCTGCCGTTCGCCGAGGAGCTTCGTGACGAACCGCTGTCCCTCGGAGATCCGCTCGACCTCGATGGCTATGGAGTCCATCCCCAGCTCCATCCGCTCCAGTCGCTGCTGGGTCTCCGTCGGTAGAGCCGGTGTTCTCGGTACGCTCGCTCGCCGCCACATCATGCGGCCCAGCGCCACGGCAAGCGGCATCAGTACGAAGATGATGAAGACGATCGAGATGCCAGTGATCTGGCCGTTGGAGAGATTCGCTCCCATATCTTCCTCCATGTTGGCCGTCGAACCGGCCGAAAGGCTGGCCAGCCGTTGACCGTTGAGCGCGATGTCCTTCTCGATCTGGAGGATGCGCGTGTCCAGCAACTGGATGCGCGTCACCAGTCCGGCCTGACTTCCCTCCGGCGCGCTCCGGAGTTGGCTGACGAGTTCCTGGCGGCGCGAATCGGCCGAATTGAGCTGACGCGACAACTCGGAACGACGGTTGCGGAGCGTTGCGCCGTCCAGTTCGGCGACCGGTTGGCCGCCCTCGATGAGGATCTGGTTTGCCCCGTCGACGACGGCCGGCGGGGACGGCGGTGGGGGCGCGGGAACGGGTGGCTGCATGAGTATCCCTACGAGCGGGAGGGTCGATCGGTTCCAATCGGGCTAGCTGGTGGCTCCAGCGCCGATCAGGGCCTCCAGACGATCGATGAAGACTGACTGTGCAGGATTGATCCTGGAACGTCCTTCGTCCGGCGTGAACCAGGCGCAACGGTCCACTTCGGGAAATCTCAACATCCGTCCGGAACCGCGGGGCCACTCCATCTCCATCTTGTTGCTGGTGACCCTTTCGGGGTCGGCGTCACCCTCCCAGGCCCAGGCGTGCACTGTCTTGCCAGCCCGCTGGCGGATGCTCCCCAGGGAAAGGAATGGCGGTTGCGGAGCTATCCCTGTCTCCTCCTCGAACTCGCGACAGGCGCCCTCCAGCAACTGCTCACCTTCGTCGACGAGGCCCTTGGGGATCGTCCAGGCGCCGCTGTCACGGTTGGCCCAGAAAGGGCCACCAGGGTGGGCGAGGAACAGCGCCAGACCGTGATCCGTGCGCTTGTAGAGGAGCAGCCCGGCACTGACCGCGGAGCGACGCACGGTCACCGCCCGCCGCGCCGGCTCGCGTTGAAGGCAATCGTCGCGCCCACGCTGGGCAGCACGAAGGCGCTCACGCCGGCCAGTACGCGCAGCGGAGTGCAGTATCGGCAGTCGAAGGCCCCTCGGCGGCCGGCGGTGACGACGGCCAGGCTGGCCGCACCGCCGACGAGCGTGCCGGCGAGCGCGGCCGGATAGGAGCCGTGAACGTCCCCCTGGCTGCCAAGCAGCATGGGCGCCACCGGGGTCACGAGCGCTGCGGTGGTCCAGGCGCCCACGTAGGCGAGGTTGGTGGCTCGGTGGGAGTCGGCGCCGGCGCGCTCCGCCACCCACCGCGTTGCCAGTCCGCCCGCCACGAAACCGCTCAGAGTGGTTACCGCGCCCAGGGTTACCTGCGCGGTGACCCTGCCGGCACCCACGGGTTCAGGGTCGCCAGCGGCGGTCACGCCCGCACCCTGGGCGTACAGCGCCCTGGGTGCGGAGCCCAGAGCTGCCATGAGAAGGATCGGGGCGAATCGTCTGGCGAGCGTGATCAAGTGGAAGGCCTCATCTGGCTGCGCGATCGATGGAAAGGGCAACGGCCGCGGCGGCGACCAGGGCGACCCGCGCCGCAGGGCTGGCATCGTGAACCTCACCCCCCGTCAGCCGCGCTCGCAGTGACGGCGGCTCGCCTGTCGCGAGGTGCGCTTCGCGGCCGGCCGGCGGAGCCGTCATGGGCGCATGCCGCGGTGGCAGTTGAGGTCGACCTCGGTGTCCGGGTCGCCGAAGCTGGCCCTAATGAGCCGTGCCGGCCCATTCTCCCGCAGCTCGAGGACGAACAGGGTGGCGTACTCCTGGTCGCACAGTTCCGGCATTTCCGGACCGCCCAGCGCGGCGATGATATGTGGCAGGGTGTTGCTGTGTCCGACCACGAGCACGACCTCACCGGCCGGCCGGGCCCTTACTGCGGCGGCGGTAGCCCGGGCATGCGCCGACACGTCGCGACCGGCGGCGACGATGATCGGCGTGAGACCGCGGGCGCGCACGAGTGGAGCCGCCGTGGCACTCGTCCGTGCCAGGCCGGTCGTCACCACCGCGTCCACATGAGTGTCGGCCAGTACGCGCGCCAGAGCTTCCGCCCGCGCCCGGCCGGCCGCGCTGAGGGGTGGATTGTCGGCCGGCGCAGGCGCCTTCTCGCCATGACGCACGAGCACCACGGTGGACGGCTGAGCCTGGACGGCCAGCGGAGCAACGAGCAGGATGAGGAGTGTCAGGAAGGCGCGCATGGCTGGCCTGGGTTTCCGTGGTCGGAGCGGAGGGCGACACTCCATTCTACATCGCGTCGTCGTCGTCGCCGAGATCTGCGAGGGATTCCGATCGCGACTCGTCGCTTCCAGGACCCGCTACCCCGAGAGAAAAGGTGGACTGGCCGACGTCGGGCGGCCAGGCCCAGCTAGCGCGGAGGCGAGAAGTCCACCACCAGCCGCGCCGGCGACTCGAGCTCCAGGATCCGGAACGGAAGCCGGGACGTCAGGCCAAGCAGCCACTCCACCTCTCCTTCAAAATCGCACGTCAGGATGAGCTGACGGAGTAGCGGTTGGTCCAGCTTCCGGTCGCGCTCGGTCACCGTGGGCAGGATCTGCTCCGCCGACTCCGCGTGGGCCCGCGTTCCGCGGAGCCGGAGCTGGAGCACGGCGTCGCCGGCCACCGTCACCGGGTGGCCGGAACCGCACTGCACGTAGGGTGGCTCCAGGTAGGCCATCTGGTAGCGCGGCACGCTCTCTCCGTCAAATTCGAACACCAGTCGCTCCACGCCGTCCACTGACGGGGGCGAGGTGCGCGCCGACAGCAGGGTCGCGATGTCTCCGCCGCGCTCGTGGCCGCCCGTGGTATCGCTGGTGCCGCGAACGTTTCCCGGCATGGTCAGATCGGTCGCCGCCGCGCTCCCCGATACGTCGTCCGACGGGGCCTGTCCCACTGGCGTCGGTTCCGCCGACGCGCTGTCGCTGGCCGGTCGCCCCTCTCCGCCGGTGCACGCGGCAAGCATTGCCGTGGCCAACAAGCCAGGCAGGACAATCCCTGCCAGACGACGTGCCCGGTCAGGCCCGCTCAGTCCCATCGTCATTCCTCCGGCCAGGCGCCCAGTTGCCGGCGGAGCGAGACCAACTGGCCGACATGGTAGGAGCTGTGGTCCACGACGAGCAGAATCTCGCGCAGGTATGTCTGACCTGTGCCATGGGGAATGGTGGCGAAGAGGTCCACTGCCTCGTCGCGAATCAACTTCGCGAACTCCTTCCTGTCGGCCTTCAGGGCGTCGATGCTCGCTGACCACGCCGCATCATCCTCGGGAGTCGTCAATGGTGGCCAGTAATCGACTGGCCAGTCCGGCATTTCGTAGTCCGGGTTGCGACAGAAATCCAGGATGTCACGTTGGGTCAGCCGGAGGTGCTCCAGGAGTTGCCAGGCGGTATGGGGCGAATCCGACGGGGCGCGCCCCCGGTCGGCGGGGGCGAGGTTGCTCACGGCCCGATCCAGGTTGACGTGGGCGTCTTCCCAGTCCAGGAGGCGGATGAGCTGGGCGCGCAGGGCGGCATTGTTTTCCATGAACGAACCTCGGGTGAGTTGGTACGCGAGATCCCGCGCATGTCACGAGCCACCGCGCCGTCCATGGCAGGGTGGCTCTCCCACCTGATTCCGTACAGTACGGCTAGCGGCGGAACTGGTAGGCCAGTTTGACGAAGATCCCGTCCCCTTGCGACCGCAGCCTGTCGAAGGCAAGCGGATCGGGCTCGGTGAGGCCCACCGCGTAGCCGAGGAAGGCCACGGTCCCGGGTGTCGGCTGATAGCTGGCCAGCCACTCCAACCGCAGCCCGTTGCGTTCCCGTCCACTCCTCACCACGTCTCCCACCACGATGGGCAACTCGGTGCGCGGGTCCCTCAATGCCGATGATCGCTCCGCGCGGTACTCGGCGACGGTCCGGAAGAAGATCGCCCGGGTGGGCTGATACTCCACGCGAATGCGTGGGATCACCGTGCGGGCGAACTCCGAGCCGTCGCGGGCACGGGTGAGGCGGGAGAATACCGTCGACGCGTCGATCCGGATCTGCGAGGTGGGACGGATGGCCGAGGAGAGCGTGACTCGCTTCTCCCGTCCTTCGGCAGTCTCGTTGTAGAGCGCGACCTGGCCAGTACTCAGGTTGAGCGAGCCGTTGACGATCTGGAAGACCGGGGTCGTGAACCGGATGGAGCCCGACCAGAGGTTGCTCAATCCCGCCGCCGGGATGAACGGTGCGGCGGGCTCGCCCGCTCCGGCATCCGTGCTCCAGCCGTTGTACGCCCACGGGTCGAAGTGCACGAACTCGCGCTTCCCGTTCACCGAGATCTCCCAGCCGCCGCGGAAGAGGGTGCTGACGTTCAAGTTCTCGTTGCCTTCGATGGCGCTCTCATGGCCGAATCGACGCGTGTCGAAGAGACGACTCGGGCCACCCATGAAATTCACCTTGGTGACCCTGGACGCAGGACCACCGAGCCAGGTGAGCCGGTTGGTGGCGCTGGCTTCGGTCACTCCCACGCGTGGTACGAAGCCGGAACTGGCGACGAACCGGTCGTTGGTCTGGTTGATCTTGTAGTGGAACCCCCAGTGCCGTCCCGTACGATCGAAGTCCAGCGAGAAGATGCTGCCCTTCAGGGTCGGACTCGGGGGCCCGGGCCTGAAGTCGGTCAGCGAGGCGCCCAACTGTCCCTCGATGTAGTACATGCCGCCGAAGGTGAATCGGCCATCCACCGCCAACACGCTGTTCGACCAGCGGTCGTCACGCCGATCGGTGGCGACGAAGCCCGCGGTGCTTCCCGTGCCCACGTCGCGCCGCAGACGGAGGATGTTGAAGAGGGCGTCATCGGCACCCGGCTCCACCTCGTCGAGCGCCGACAGGTAGGCGATTCCCCACTTCCCCAGCTTGCCCGTCACCTTTGCTCCGCCAATCGGATCCACGATGCGTCGGGTGTAGACGAGACGGTTGGGTGCCCCGAAGAGCTCGATTCCTTCCAGGAAGAATGGACGCTTCTCGTCCACGAAGAGGGAGAACCGCTCGTTCGCGGTGACGAGTCCGGCGTCGGACTCCACCTGGCTGAAGTCGGGGTTGATCGTGGCGTCCAGCGATACACTGGCGAAGCCCAGGCGCAGGTTGGCCCCCACGTTCGTCTCGGCGCTGCCGCGGTCAAAGCGATCGGTGATGGCGTCTCGCGCGCCGGCGACAGATGACGTGATGAAGGGCTGGGCCTCCACCACGACCCCGCGCTTGAGGCCGTGCAGGCCGTGCAGGATGGCGAACTGGGCCAGGAAGCTGTTGGAACCCTTGACGGCGTCCGTCCAGCTATCCTCGTGACCCGTGCGCTGCACGTTCCGCGTGAAGTTGATCCCCCACTGCTGACTGTCACCGGAGGGGTAGCGGAGACTGGTGAAGGGAATTCGTATCTCGGCCTGCCATCCCGACGCTGTCCGACGTCCGCTCGACGTCCAGGCGTAGTCCGGGTTCAGGTCCATCCCGCTCCATCCGCCGGGGCCGCCGCCGGGATTGCCGGCGCCCTCGCTGCGCACGCCGTCCTGCTGCACACCCAACGCGTTGACGGCGAAGAAAAAGGATCGACGGCGGTCCAGGAAGGTGTCGAGGAAGAGAGTCACCCGATCTTCCTGGTCTATCCGATCGCGGTCGGCCAGGGTGGCGCGCACGGACCCCGGATCGCGGTCGTGGGCGATGATGCCCACATGTAGCGCGTCGGGCGAGTACCAGAGAAGTATCTCCGTGCGTTCCTCGGCCGGCCGGCCGTCGTCAGGCTGGTAGCCGTGGAAGCCGGTCAGGCGCTTGGCGTTCTGCCAGGCGGGCTCGTCCAGCTCGCCGTCCACCTGGGACTCTGCCTCGATTCGGGGTATCTCGAAGGTTGGCGCTCCGCGGCCGGGCACCGAATCCCCGTGAAAGGTGGGAGTGGACGCTGCAGGCTGGGCAATCTGGAGGACGGCAAGAAAGGCGAGAATCGGCACGGAGTGAGATACGAGGACGGTTGTCGGAGAGCTTGACGGGCGGCAATCGTGCGCGGGAGACGCTCACAAGGATAGCTCCCTGGCAGGTCGTGTCGTAGCTTTGAGGGATACTCGTCGCCAATCACCTGGTCCTCGTGCCCGATGCCGAGCCACCGCATCCTCGCCGTACTGCGACGATTCTCAGCGCCTGCCGCGACCGCCTTGATGGCCGTTGCACTCGCCATGACGGCAGCGCTCGGCTATCAGCTCTACCGGCTGGTCTGGAGTGAGGAGTCGCTGGCCTCGCAAGCTCGTGTCGCCTACGCCGTCGTGGCCGCCACTGAACTCTCGCGCGAAGTCGCGTCGCTGGTGGAGAACGAGTCGCGAGCCCTCCTTCTTCCCGCCGCTGCTTCGGCGGCGTTCTCCTCCGATGCACCGGTCTCGCCGTCAGTGGTGATGACCACGGCCGACGCGCGGTGGTCGCCGGGTCCCGGTCACATGAACGGCAGGACGCCGATCCTGAGACCATCGCTGGCCTTCCGCCTGGATCTCTCCTCCGGCTCCGTTGTCGCCGTCCCGTCGACCCTGAAGCTGGCCGCCAGCGACTCGGTGCCCGGGCATGTGATTGCACCGGAATGGCTGACGCCGCTGATACGCGGGACGCTGAGGGAGGACAGCACTCGCGGAAGCGTTGACTATGAGGTCCACTTCGCAACCATCGACTCTCGACTGATAGCCTTCATGGCGGTGCCCGTTCCCGAGGGTGGAGCGCGACTGGTATACGGCGTCGTCGCCGACGCTGACGTGGTCGCTCACGACGCGGTGGTGCGGGTAATGACCGGCCGGGCGTTTCTTGCCGCCGTTCCGTGGGACGACCGTGGCCGATTCAACGAGGAAACGTTGTCGCTGTCGGTGCAGGCGCCGGACGGGCGGAGTGTATTCAGCATCACCAGCCGCAGTCGGGCATCGGCCAGGGCGCAGGAGCCCGTCGCACTGGCCATGCGTGGCCCCCTCTCGTCGTACACCGTGCACGTCGCCGTCTCCGACGCGGATGCCCCCGGCCTCATCAGCAGACCGTGGGAGTGGAACGCCGAGCAGGGGACGATGGCTCTCCTCGTGTTCTTCCTCGCCTTGCTGCTGATGACGATCTGGCGCCTGCGCCAGGACGGCGCGATGGCGCGGCTGCGGAACGACTTCGTGGCCAGTGTGTCGCACGAGTTGCGGACGCCGCTGGCCCAGATCCGGATGTTCTCCGAGATGCTGCGCCTGGGTTGGGTGCGCAACGAGGCTGAACGGGAACGCGCAGTGGCCATCATAGACATCGAGGCGCGCCGTCTCACCAACCTGGTCGAGAACGTGCTCCAGTTCTCCACGGGTGAGGAGCAGCCGCGGCGAATCGTCCCGCGACCGTTGCCGCTCGCTCCATTCATGGAGGAGGTGGTGCACGGGTTCGACCTGTTCCTTGAGCACCGCCAGACCAGGATCCAGCTAAGCGTGGATCGCGACCTGGTGGCCTTTGCCGACCAGGAAGCACTGAGGCAGGTGCTCCTCAACCTGCTCGACAACGCCCTCAAGTACGGCCCGCCCGGCCAGACTGTGACCGTGGCTGCGGAGTCTGCCGGTGCCGGCGGGGTCCGGCTCTGGGTGCAGGATGAGGGACCGGGCATCCCGGCGGCCGATCGTCGTCGGGTCTTCGAGGCCTATCGCCGGAGCCGGCGCGACGTGGACGCTGGCATAACGGGAAGCGGGATCGGGCTCACGGTGGTGCGCGACCTCGTGCGTGCTCACGGCGGTGCCGTGTGGACGGAAGACGTCCACCCGACTGGCGTCAGGATAGTCGTGACGCTCCCGCCGGCTCCGGTCCCCACTCCCGAGTCACCGACGCCGCCGGACAGCGGCGGTGTCGCGCATACTGTCGGCGGGCTGGCCGGAGAGTCTTCAGGATGATTTCCGGAAGACTCTGGCGCGCACCGTGCAGCAAATCCAGAACTCACGCACCTCTCCCGCTCCCCGTGCAATCATGAGCCTCCCTCCGCGAGTTCCGCCGTCGCCCGTGCTCCGCGACCAACAGGAATATCTGGCTTCACCGCAGCACGATCGTACCCAGCGCGTCCTCGTCGTCGAGGATAACGAGACGCTGGCCTATGGCCTCCGCAACAGCCTCGAGATCGCCGGCTTCGAGGTGCTGGTGGCGGCCGACGGGCTGCATGGCCTCGAGATGGCCCGCACCCTCGCGCCTGACCTCGTCATCCTCGACCTCATGCTTCCGGTTATGGATGGCTATGAGGTGCTGCGCACCCTGCGCGATGAGGCCATCGAGGTGCCGGTGCTCATCCTCACCGCTCGCGGCGAGGAACCCGACAAGGTGCTCGGATTCCGACTGGGCGCGGATGATTACGTGACGAAGCCGTTCGGCGTGATGGAACTGCTGGCTCGCATCGAGGCTCGGTTGCGTCCGCGAGGCCATGCCCCCGATCACTCGCCGGCCGACGCCTGGGAAAGCTTTGACGACATAGAGCTGAACGTCCCGCTCAGGATGGTGAAGCGCAACGGCCAGGAGGTGGATCTCTCGCCGAAGGAGTTCGCCCTCCTCGTCACCCTGATCCGGAAGAACGGCGCGGTGACCTCGCGAATGGAACTGCTCAAGGCCGTCTGGGGCTACAGCGCCGCCGTGGAGAGCCGCACGGTGGACACCCATGTGGCTCTGCTGCGACGCAAGCTGGAGGACGACCCCACCCAGCCGCGGCACATCATGACGGTCTGGAAGATGGGTTATCGCTTCGTTCAGTGAGGCTGAGCGGCCGCTCCATTGGCCAGGTGGAGCGCGGTCGCGAGGTCGTACTCCCCGTTCCGGTAGATCCAGTCCGCCCCGGCATAGTAGGCAATGGCGTCCTCGATCAACGCTCTCCCGGCGGAGTCAGGCTCGGCGATCCGGCTGAGGGAGTTCGTGGCCTCGTCCACTCGATAGACGCTGGCTGACTGCTGGAGCCCCAGTACGGCCATCAACATGCCGTCGCGGCTGTCGCGCATGAGGGCGATCGAGTTGTTGTGCGTCATCAGCGCCCGCCCGTCGGTGGACGGTAGCCGTAGCAGGTCGCGACCGAACATCTTCGACTCGTAACCCATGCCGAGCACGCCGAGGATCGTTGCCGGAACGTCCATCGACGACGCCAGTGTATTGACTCGTTGCCCCGCCGGCAGGACGCCGGGCGCATAGAGCAGTATCGGCACCTGGTAGCTCGGGAGCGGGATCTCGGCCGCACCGTAGACTCGTGCTCCATGGTCGCCCATGAGCACGAACAGGGTATTGTCGAAGAATGCATGCGACCGCGCCTGGCGTATGAAACGACCCAGTGCGTAGTCCGCGTATTCCACCGCCTGCTCGCGACGCCTCGCCTCGGGGTCGCCAGCTATGCGACCGGTCGGGTAGAGATAGGGGCGGTGGTTTGAGACTGTCAGGACGAGCGTGTAGAAGGGTTTGCCCGTTCGGTGGAGCGAATCCATCTCCACCAGTGCACGGTCGAAGATGGCCTCGTCGGAGACACCCCAGGCAGTGGCGAAGGCGGTGTCGGGAAAGTCCTTCTGCTCCACCACGTTCTCCATCCCGTTCGCCCGCATGTAGCTCCCCATGCCGTCGAACAGCGCACGCCCGCCGTACACGAACTCCGTGGCATAGCCGCGCGAACGCAACAGGGCGGGCAGCGTGAACAGGTCGTGGGAGCGCTCCCGCCTGACTATCGAGACGCCTGGCAATGGTGGGAGCGAGGCAGTGGTGGCCTCGAGTGCGCGGATGGTGCGATTGCCCGTGGAGTAGGCGCGGGTGAAGAGGATTCCCCCAGAAGCCAGCGAATCGAAGTTGGGCGTGATGACAGTGTCCCGATGGTGCAGGATGTCCACGAACTCGCTGCCGAAGCTCTCCTCCAGCACGACGACGACGTTGAGCGCCCGGGGCGCGTCATCACCACGCACGAGACGCAGAGTGGATCCGGCGACGAAGGACGACGTATCGGTGGCCGGTTCGACGAGCAGGTGGTGCAGCCGTTGGAAGAGCACTGGTGCAGCGCGTGTGGCGTACCAACCTTCGTATGGTGCGTCCTGGCCCAGGAAGGCGCTCCAGAGAGAGTACCAGCCGTTGGCTGCCACCTCGTTCAGCACGCGGTCCTGGGACACGTGGGCTGTCCGGGCTGACGTGGTCATGGTCGCGGTGGCCAGCAGTGCCGAGTAGAAGGCCAGCGTCACCAGCCGCTGTCGGACGGTGGACACGCCAGCCAGTGCCTGCCTCACTGTCGGACGCAGCAATCGCACGCCGATGACGGTCACGATAGCCAGCCCGAACAGGATCCAGCCGGTAGGGAAGGACTCCCAGATGTTGACCATGATCTCCGTCGGGTAGATCAGGTAGTCCACCGCGACGAAGTTGAAGCGACCGGTGAACTCCTCGAAAAAGAACAGTTCGGCCAGCGCCACGAAGAGGAGCACGAACACCCAGGCGGCCATGCCGGCTGCCTGGATCCGTTGTTGTGCGCGAGTCCGCCACCAGCGTTCGGGAAGGACTGTCAGAAACAGGACCAGCGGCAACGCGAGCCAGAGTGCGGCCGTGATGTCCTGACGGAAGCCGGCGACGAGGGCGCGCGCCAGGGGCAGGAATCCGTCGTGGAGCACTACCGGTTGAATTGCCAGCAGCGAGACACGAGTGGCCAGGGCTACGACGAGAAAGAGTGCGACGGCCAGCAGGGCGATCGCGTAGCGTGAGCGGGTGATACGCATCGGGAGGGTCGGCGGGTGAGCGGCCGAGCGGCGCGGGGCAGCGTCTGAGGCGCTGGGACCGTCAGTAGTCAACGCCACTGCGGTGCCTCGACTGATCGAACGAGGGTGAGACGGAGAGGCCCAGGTAGAATCGCCTGGGTACGATGCTGGAACCGGCTATCGGGTAGCCGACGTCGAGGCGGAAGGTGCCGCGGCCGGCGCGTCTGGGCGCTGCCCGCAGTCCCAGTCCTGCCACGCCCAGAGTCAGCATTTCCGGGCTGTAGCCAGCGGCGTCCTCGCGTAGCGACGCGGCGACGAAGGCCGCTCCGACCAGGGCCCACGAGCGGGTGAGGCCGCGCAGTCGTACCGAGCGCTCCAGACCCACTGCCACGGCGGTCTGGGACAGACGCAGCCGGTCGGTGAGGATCGAGGTCGTCGGGTCGTCGGCAATGAGGGCGTGGGTATCCGGATCCGGAGCGAACAGTCGCTCGGCCGACAGGCGCGTGGTCCAGCTTCCACGTTTCGCGTTCCGGCGGTAGGTGACTGCGCCGCGCACGTTGCCGGCACGCCACGCCCCTCCTGTCAGATAGCCGGAGGACCAGATGTCGGTGGTGAGCAGCGAGCCGACGTTTGGCAACCAGGCCCGTCCGCCCCAGGCGTCCAGGTGCAAGGCCGGTGCTCCGGCGGCCATGTCCCATCCGGCGCCGGCCACCACCTCTCCCTCCACACCCAGCGGCACGTCGACTATCGCCGCACCCGGCAGCAGCCAGGTCAGGGTGTCGTAGCGCACCGTCCGCCGGCGCATCCCGAGGTCGATCGCGACGAGGCGGCGCGCGGCGAAGGCCGGACCCACGAGAGCGGCGCCAGGTGCGGCCACGAGCCGCGTCAGCTCGCCTTCCACGCCGAAGATGGCCGAGGTCACCTGGTCGACGTCCTCGCCGCTACCCAGCCGACGGGTCACGAGCAACGACGCGGCATCCCTACGCAGAGTGTCGGCGCCCGGCACCTTCCGGATTCCCCGGGCCATGGTGAGCGAGGATCCCCACACATCGAACATGCTCTGCTCGCGCTTCGCGAGCCGCAGACGCAGGTCGGCACCATCGCGGTATGAGTCGGATCCGAGCTGGGCGGAATAGGCGCTGCCCAGGAACCACGGATCATCGAGCAGCACACCTGCACCCAGACGAGACCCGAATGAGCGAACGTAGAGCTTCGCGCCCCGCCCGCTGCCCAACAGATTGCGCTCCTCCAGCCCGACGGTGGACGACGTTCCGCTGCTCTGGTTGGTGGTGCCGGCCGTACCTCCGCCAGAAGATGAATTCATGCTGACTTCGGCCTTCGTGCTCCAGGCGTCTCGCGTTCGCACCACCAGGTCGACGGCATCGGTGCCGCTGCAACTCGTGCCTTCCACCTCCACGTCGGCCAGGTAACGACGCTGCCGCAACCGGCGCAGTGATTCGGCTATCCTGAGCGTGTCCACCGTGTCGCCGACGGCAAATCGCAGTTGTCGACGCACCGTGGATGGCCGCGTGCGCACATGGAGCGCCGTGGCAATCGTCCCCAGCGTGCCGCGGCCCAGGTCGACCTGCTCGGTTACCACGTCGATGCTGCGGATGGGGCGCCCCGTGAGGCCGGCCAGCGTGGTGCGGGAGCTCTGTCGCACGCATGTTTGCGCTCGCGCAGGCGCGAGAGCGACACCGATGAACGCTATCGCTCCAACAACCGGAATGAATCGTGGTGCGAACTGCCTCGGCCTGCGGCGCAACGTCGACCTCGCATGGCTGGTGACGATGTCGCTGGCACTGCTGAGCGGTTGGCAGCTCCGGCGACTACATGCAAAGCTAGGTGCGTCACCTTACACCAGGATGACAGCTGCGGCGGTATCGCTCGGTTCGCGCTCGAGCGTGGCCGGTGTGGTAAGGGTTGGTCGTGCCGACGATCGTGCGCGGTCTACCGCTTCACCACCTCGACCGCGAACAGCTTCGGCCAGTACTTGCCCGTGACCAGCAGCCGGTCGTTGGCAGCGTCGTAGGCAATGCCGTTGGTCACGTCCACGCCGGCACGCTCCTCCCTGGTCAGCAGGCCGGTCAGGTCGATCCAGCCAGTGACCCTGCCGGAGGTGGGGTCAATGCGCGCGATCAACTCGGTGAGCCAGACATTCGCATAGAGTTCCCCCTTCACCCATTCCAGTTCATTGAGCATCGGCACCGGTGTCCCGGCTTCCGTCACGGCGATGGTGCGCGTGACCTGGAGCGTCCTGGGGTCGAGTACGCGCAGTGTCGACGTGCCGTCGCTCATGTAGAGCAGCTTGCCGTCGCTGGTCAGTCCCCACCCCTCGCCGTCGTAACTGAAGCTGTCGAGCGGCGCCAGTGTGGCTGCGTCGTAGATGAACCCCTTCCTCGACTTCCACGTGAGCTGATAGAGCCGACCGTCCAGGACGGCGATCCCCTCACCAAAGATCGGGTATGGCATGTCGACGCGCTTCAGCACACGTCCGGTAGCCAGTTCCACCTCACGAACGCTCGATCGGCCCTCCACCCCCGTGCTCTCGTAGAGACGGCCATCGTAGAGGTCGAGTCCCTGGGTGAACGCTTCCGGATCGTGCGGCCAGCTCTGCAGCACCTTCACGCCATAGCGCGGGGTGGCGGCACTGAAGGGGACTTTCGGCGGCTCGGGCGCGGGTTCGGACGGCTGGATACGGGTCATTCCAGGCGGGAGAGCGGTACGAGCAGGCTGGTCGCCACCGTTGGAGCAGGCAGCCACGGTGAGCAGTGCCGCTCCACAACCCAGGGCGACGATGCGCAGTAGCCGCGGCACCCGCGCTGTCAGCGCTGGCAGACCGCCCACGCGTCCGGATGCGACTGACTTTCGATCCATCAACCGTTCGGGCCGCCAGTGAGCATGCGACCCAGTGGGCGACCGCCCAGGAGGTGCATGTGCAGGTGGAAGACCTCCTGGCCACCGTCCTCACGGCAGTTGACGATCAGCCGGTAGCCCTTCTCGGCGATTCCCTCCTGCTCGGCGATCTTCCGCGCCACGGTGAACATCCGCCCCAGCGCGGCTTCGTCACGTGCGGTGACATCGGCGGCGGTCGGGATGGCCGCGTTGGGAACGATCAGGACGTGCGTGGGAGCCTGTGGGCCCGTGTCGCGGAAGGCCGTCACGAGGTCGTCCTGATACAGGATGTCCGCCGGAACCTCGCGACGGATGATCTTTCCGAAGATCGTCATGGAGCTGGAAGTCTGGGGATGGATGAGGACTGATGGTAGCGCCGGGACGTGGAGAGAGGGTGAAATCCAGGCTCCCGGAAGCAGAAATCGGTGCCCGGGATGCTCATCGGGCCTTGCCGCGCTTCAGGAAGGTACGTTCTGGTTCGGGGCACGGATGTCCTCACTCAACACTTTCTCGGCGTAATCCACTCCGGCTGGCGTACGCGAGCCGTGCCAGCTCAGTAGCTCGCCGTCGACGAGCAGGAAGCGCTCGCGCGGAAGCCCGGTGATCGCGGCGAGTTCGTCGGCGTGAGAGGCCTTGAATGGGAACGGCTCGCTGGAGAGCAGCACCAACCCGGGGTCGGCCGCCGCCAGTTCCTCCGCGGTGACAGTCGGGTAGCGGATCGGGTTGCCGGCGAGCACGTTCTCACCGCCGGCCTGGGCCAGCAGGGCGCTGACGAATGTATCGTCGTTCACGGCCATGTAGGGATCGCGCCAGATGATGTAGGCAAAACGCACGGGAGGGCGCTGACGGGCCGCCTCACGCACGCGCGCGCTGCGTGTCTCGATATCGGCGGCAATGCGTTCGGCCTCGTCGCTGCGCTCCAGCACCCGGCCAATGTCGCGAACCATCCCGGCCGTCTCCGCCGCGTCGCGCGGCAGGCTCACATGCAGGTGAATGCCGGCCGCCGCCAGCGCCTCGGCATCCTCGCGCCGGTTCTCCTCGCTGTTGAGAAGCACGACATCGGGCCGCGCCGCCACGATGCGATCGATCTTCGGGTTCTTCGTACCACCCATGGAGGGCACCCGATCCACCAATCCCGTCGGGTGTACGCAGAACTTCGTGCGCCCGACCAGATCGGCGCCACGACCCAGGTCGAAAACGAGTTCGGTGAGGCTGGGGCAGAGCGAGACTATGCGCATTCGGTCGAACATTCAAAATGAAAGGCCGAGCGAAGGAATCCGGCGTCCGATCCGATCAACCGGCCCGGCCGGGGCAGTCGGCATCATGAGGCTTGATCCGACCTGTCGGACCGGACCGACGGCCTGATCAGGTCCGCTGACTCAGCGCTTCCAGCTCACTCGGACCCAGATCCATCCAGTTGGACGGGTAGCATCGAACGCGGCGGATAAGCCCCTCGGTCTCGAACGCCAGATCGGGGGCGCGGGGTATGGAGTTCGCCCGGGCCGGCAACTCCCGGACTTCCCAACGTCGCCCGAGTGAATCAGTAAATCGGGCGATCCTCGGCGTCCTCGACCTGCTGGGAATGATCTGGCTCAACATCTCGACCGGTTCGGCATGGTGCAGTACGGATTGGGAGGGTGGTGCCGACGCGACGACCATTCACGTGGTCAGGCGACCGGCTGGTTATGTCCGCCCGAACGATGCGGGCTACCACTCCTGGAGACGACCGGTATGCTGAAAGGGAACGGCCGCCGGATTCTCAACGGGAAACGGCCGCCCAGCTGGGACGGCCGTCTCCGTCGAGTCGTCACCTACTGCAAGGCTGTTGCCAACAGGACAGAACCAACCCGGACTGGGGCGGGTGGATTCGAACCACCGATCTTCCGATTAACAGTCGGACGCTTTGCCACTCAGCTACACCCCATCGTCAGGCGCGGATACAGAACGCCATCATGGGAAATATATCATCTCTGTCGCCGGATGTCGAACCATCCCGCCATCTGATTCCGGCTGCCATGGCTCCAATCCGTATCGGTGATGGCGCTCTCCAGCCGTCTGCACAGATGGCGACCAGGGATCAACCGCTCGACGGGACCATGAAAGTCGTAGCCGTGCCGGACAATCCTGCTCTCAGTCGGTCCTCAGGGCAACCGCCGCATCCACCTTCGCCGCGCGCCTCGCCGGTACGAGTCCGGCCAGGACGGAGGTGACCAGCAGGACGACGATCACACCACCGAAGACGAGTGGATCCCGCGGCGATGTCTGATAGAGCAGGTCGGCCACGAAGGGACCACCCACGAGAGCCACGGCGGCGCCGGCGGCAATGCCTACCACGGCGAGCAGAACACCCTGCCGGACCACCAGCCAGAGGACTTCAACGGGTGCTGCGCCGAGTGCCATGCGAACTCCCATCTCGCGGGTACGCTGGGCGACTCCGTAGGAGATCACACCGTAGGTGCCCACGGCCGCCAGAACGAGTGCGAGCGCGCCGAAGATCCCGAACATGGTCGCGCCCAGCTTCCACGGTCGCACCTCGTCATCCAGCAGGTTGCTCATCGGGAACACATCGGCGTACGGCAGGTCCGGAGCGAGACCCTGCATGGTCCGCTGGGTGGCCGCGGCTAACGCATCCCGATCCACTCTCGGCTTCACGCGTACGAAGAGCACCCTGTCCTGCATGAAAGACATGCCGTAGCTGAGCGGCACCAGATACTGCAGGCTCGTCGGCTCCACTATCGACTGCCGGCGTGCGTTCTCCATCACTCCCACGATGGTGGAACAGGGGAGCGAATCGGCTCCGATGTGGACGCATTCTCCAACGGGATCGCCACCGGGCCAGTACAGCCGCGCCATGCTCTGGTTCACCACCGCGACCCTCGGTGCTCCCGGCACGTAGTCCGTCGTATCGAACCCGCGGCCGCGGAGTACCTTCGTGCCCACCGTGGGCAGGAAGCTGGCCGAGACGGCGTTCACATACGGCCCTCCGTCGGGCAGTGACGGCAACGAGTCGCGACCGGGAATCCGGAAGCCGGTGGCGTACGAGGAGGCGAGCGGAAGGCTGGCCGCGACCGCCGTGGAGGCCACTCCAGGGAGGCGCGCCACACGCACCGCCGCGTCGGCGAACGTGGCGTCCACTCGGGCCGAATCCATGCCCTGCCCTCTGAGCGCCATTCTTCCCACCAGCAACTGGTCGGTATCCAGACCCAATCGTGTCTGTTGAACCGCGACCAGGCTCTGCACGAAGAGTCCGGTGCCCACTAGCAGTACGACCGACATTGCCGTCTGAAGCGTGAGCAGCGTCGCCCGGCTGCGCGCGCGCCTCCCACCGCCGTCACCGGCACCTGTCCGGAGCGCGCTCGTGAGGGACAGCCGGCTGCCGAGCAGCGCCGGCACGGTCCCCGCGAGGAGGCCCGCCGCCACCGTTGCCATGGTGGTGAAGATCAATGTCCTCGCATCGACGACCGGGGCCGAACCGATACTGCCACCGAGCAGAAGCCGATCGACGAGCGTGCCGCCCCACCGGACCACCAGGAGAGCGCCTGCGCCGCCAATCAGCGCCAGGACCATCCCCTCGGTGAGCAACTGTCGGATCAATCGTCCACGACTCACCCCGAGTGCCAGGCGCACGGCGACCTCCCGCCGTCGCGCGACTGCACGGGCCAGCAACAGGTTGGCCACGTTCGCGCACGCTACCAGTAGCACGAGGACCGAGACCCCGAATAGGAGCGTCGCCACCCGCGATTCGGGGCTGTCACTGCGGGCCACGATGGGGAGTACGGAGGTCAGCACGCCAGCCGGTACCCGGGCCGACTGCCCGGCATGCGGTTCAGCCTGCGCGCGCGCCGTGAGCAGTTGGGTGAGTTGCCCCTCGGCGACCGTCGGCTCGAGCCCTGCACGCAGCCGACCGGTGACCTCGAGCCACTGCCAGTCATTGCTCATGTACTGGCCACCTCGCACCGGATCGAGCGCGACCGTGTGCAACGGTAACCAGACGTCAGGCGGGGTGCGCCCGGTTCCGGCAAAGCCCGCAGGGGCCACGCCGATCACCGTGAACTGCTGACGATTCAGCTCGAGTGTGCGACCCAGCACGTCCTCGTCGGTGCCGAAGTGCCGGCGCCTGAAGCCGTCGCTGATCACGGCAACCGGCACGCCCGCAGGTGCCGCGTCGTCGATCGGCTGGATCGCTCGTCCACGCTCGGCGCGCACGCCGAGCACGGTGAAGTAGTTGCCTGTCACGAAGCGGGCCCTCACCGGCTCGGCGCGCTCGCCGCGACCCATGCTCATCCTGGTCCCGCCCTCGCCGATGACCCCGTCGAACGCCCTCACGCCCCGGCTGATATCCGCCATGGCATCGACGCTGAAGCTGCTGTTCCGGATGCCTGCTCCCCGATAGTCATAGCTCTCGCTGAGTGAGTAGAGCTGGCCTGGCGCGACCACATGCGCCGGTGGCCTGAGCAGCAGCCTGTCCACGACGCCGAACGTCACGGCGTTGGCACCGATGCCCAGGGCGAGGGTCAGGGCGACGATGGCGGCAAAGCCAGGCTGACGCCGGATGCCGCGGAGGGCGTAGCGCACGTCATCGCGCAGTGCCTGCCAGAGGTCGGTGCGCCGTTCGAGCCGGAGCTGGCCACGGTCTATCCGCGTCAGTTCGGAACGGTAGCGACCCACATCTCCAAAGCGTCGCACCGCATCGGCGCGCGCTTCGCGGCTATCGAGGCCGCGGGCGGCGAGTCGCCGCTCCTCCTCGGCGAAGTGGAATGCCAGTTCCTCATCCACTTCCAGCTCCACCTGTCGTGCCCTTCCGCCCAGGCGGAAGATCCGGCGCAATCCGGCTATCCGTGCCACGTTTCAGCCCTCGGCGCCGAGCAGATCGGGACCACTCTGTTCCAGAACCCTGAAGACGGCGCTGGCGTAACGCGTCCAGCGCAGGCTCTGGCTGCGGAGCTGATCGCGACCCTCGGGCGTGAGCTGATAGAACTTGGCCCTTCGCCCGGTGTCCGAGATCCCCCATTCGCTCTCCAGCCAGCCCCGCTTCTCCAGCCGGTGCAGGGCCGTGTAGAGCGCCCCTTCCTCGACCGTCAACTCCTCGCCGGTAGTGTCGGCGATCCAGCGCGCGACTGCGTAGCCGTGGCGCGGGCCCCAGGAGAGGGTCTTCAGGACGAGCACGTCGAGAGTGCCCTGGAGGAGTGGCAGTTCGGTGGCCGGCGGCATGGGTGCGGGCTAAGGCATGAATCGATGAGGCATGAGATGTTGATGTATCATTACATGAGATAGCGCATGCCGCAAGAGGGCGGGCGAGGACAGCTGTCCTCGCCCGCCCTCTTGCGGTGCCGGTGGTCCGCTATCCCGGAGCGGTCAATCGATGGCGCTCGTGAGAACCCGTTCCGTCTGGTCATCGCGCTGACGCGAGCTGTCGGTCCCCGGCACTGACAGCGTGTTCGGGGTGGGCCATTCCTGCTGCTCCCACGCCTGCTGCCAGAACATCCACTCGTAGCGGACGCTGGTCACGAAAGCCGTCTTCGCACGTTCCCGGGCAGCGTCGTCGGCAGCGTCGGCCGCGCGCTGCAGTCGGGAGAGCAGTTCATTCATGTAGTCGTCAAAACCCGGGTCGGCATAGGTCTTCAGCCAGTCCGCGTAAGGGTGACTCGCTGCTGGCGTGCCATGTTCCCGCTGCAGCCGCTGGCCCAGTTCCACGTAGAGCCACGGGCAGGGCGTGAGCGCGGCAATGGCCTCCACCAGCGTGCCACGCAGCGCGGTGGAGACCATGTGATCCTGATACGCACGGTTGTTGGGGGTCAGCTCGAGCGCCATGATGTCATCCGGACCGTAGCCCAGCTTCTCGCCGTAGCCGGCATGGAGGGCGCCCTCCACCATCAGCGCCATCCGCGCCGCATCTATGAACCAGAGCTTGTCGGCGGGTACTGGTGAGCGCGTGGAGATGATCGCCGCGGCATCGGAGAATGCCTCCAGGTAGCGCGCGTCCTGCATCTGGTAGAAGCGGAACAGTTCGGGCTGGAGCGTGCCCGCCGCCAGCTCGCGAACGAACGGATGATCGAACGATGCCCCCCATGCCGCGGCAGCGCCGTCCAGGCATTCGTGGGCGAACGGAGGCACGGCATAGCCGCGTTGGGACATCTGACTTCCTCTTTCCAGGGTTGGGGCGGTGCTCACCGGCTGAATTCAGCCTCGTTCTCGAAGACCGCCAGTTCGTTGCGTACCTCGCGTACGCCACGGACAGCACGTACACCGGCTATGACGTCACCCAGCTCGGTGGCCAGCACCTCACCGCGGAGCGTCACCACGCCATCTGTGGCCTCGGTCTCTATGCGGCTGGCCTGGCGGGCATGATGACCGAGCTGCGACCGCACGCGCGCTTCCAGTTGATCGTCGTCCGGCCTGTCCGACCTGAGGCGATTGCGGGTTGCCACCAGTGCGCCGCGGGTGCGGTTGCGCAGGTCACGGGCCTTCCGGCTCATGCGCTCCGTCGTCGTGCGCGTGACGGCGCCAGCGCGCTCGACTACCCGACGGCGTCGAATACCCAGCCCCCGGTCCATGAAGAGGGCGAGCGCGACACCGGTACCGATGCCGATGAGTAGTGCGGGGCCATGGTCCTGGGCAAATGCCACAGCCGGATGTCGGCGGTCGCGGCGAAAGAGTGCAGCCATCTGTTCCTCCTGCATGAAGCCATTCCAGTTGGTCGGCGTCAACTGGACGCCGACACGGGTTGACTGGAACTGCAATCCCGATGCCCCCGAACATTCACCGAGTCAACGGCGCCCGGAATCCAGTTGCTGGATTGTCCGCGTCGATGGCGGTCGTTCCGTCTTCAGGCGCGCGGATACCTTTTCCACCTGGTCCAGCACGCGGAGCACGTTGTCGGCGGCGAGCTTGCGCATATCCGTGTCGCTCCAGCCGCGGGAGGCGAGTTCCTCGAACAGCGCCGGATAGGTGCTCACGTCCTCCAGGCCTACGACGGTCTCGGTGATGCCATCAAAGTCACCGCCGAGGCCGACGTGATCAGCACCAGCCACCTTGCGAATGTGCTCGATATGATCGGCGACATCGCCGATGGTTGCCCGTGGCCTGGTATTGGCGGCCACCCACTCATTCATCGCCCGCACCACGCTCGTGCTGTCGGCGCCGGGCTGCTGGCTTGCCGCCCGTTGCGCCGCCTGTGCCCTGGCAACCCAGTCCACCAGCGCCTGGGAGACGAAGCCAGGCACGAAGGTGACCATGACGACACCGCCGTTCCGGGGTAGCCGACTGAGGATGGAGTCGGGCACATTGCGCGGGACATTGGTGATCGCCCGTGCCGAGGAGTGGGAGAAGATCACTGGCGCCTCGCTCACGTTGAGCGCGTCACTCATCGTGCCGGGCGAGACATGGGAGAGGTCGACGATCATTCCCAGCCGATTCATCTCCCGCACGACCTCCTCGCCGAAGGGAGTCAGCCCACCATGGGTGGGAGCATCCATCGCCGCGTCGGCCCAGTCGAGGGTGACGTTGTGGGTCAGGGTCATGTAGCGCGCGCCAAGGTCGTAGTAGGCGCGCAGTGCGCCGAGCGAATTCTCGATCGCGTGACCGCCCTCCATGCCGAGCAGCGAGCCCACCCGCCCCGACTGTTTCCGCACCGCACGCAGCTCGGCGGCGGTCTTCACGGGCACCAGTTCGGGGTAGCGGTCGATCATCTGGCGGGCAATGTCGATCTGCTCCAACTGCACCCGGGCGTAGCCGGGCAGGCTGGCAGACGTGCCCTGGGACGCATAGTTGGGGTCATCGCGCTCGCCGGGAATGTAGACGGACCAGAACTGTCCACCCACCATTCCAGCTTTCAGGCGGGGAATATCCGTCATGCCGCGGGTGCGCTTCGTCAGGTCGTAGGCGCCCACGTCTCGCGGCGCGACGCTGTCCTCACGGATGGCCCACGGGAGATCGTTGTGGCCGTCGATGACGGGCGTGTCGCGCAGCAACCTCGCGATTCGCATGCGCGAACTCCTGGGGCTCACTGTAGCCACGGGCGCGCCCTGTGCCTGAACGGGGGACGGAGGAACGGTGACGAGCAGGGGGGCGAGTATCACGACGGCGAGCAGGCGCATGGCAGATCGCTGGGTACGGGTTGCGAAGTGGTGCTGTCGAGAGTGTACGCCCCCGAGGGCGGCAGTGGCAAGTCCGGCGTCGACGGGCCCCTCTTCCACGATGGCCCGCGGCGACCGCGTGCGCCCGGGTTGTGCGGGACGCGACGGCACTGGCCGGGCTGGACATGAGCGGCGACGGCGCGCGCCCGGGTTGTGCGTGAGTCGAGTGCTTCGGATGCACGGGCGCTTGGCGGCGACCGCGTGCGCCCAGGTTGTGCATTCGATGCGGAGTGAATATCCTATTAGCCGGATATGCGGATATTACCCGAGGCGGCCATTCTGGCCCAACTCCAGTCCCTGGCCGACCCGATCAGGGCGCGGCTGCTGCTGGTGCTCGACCGACATGAGCTCACTGTCGGCGAGCTGTGCCAGGTGCTCCAGTTGCCGCAGTCCACGGTCAGCCGGCATCTGCGCACGCTCGCCGACGACGAGTGGGTGCTGGCCCGCGCCGACGGCGCCAGGCGGCTTTACCGGCTGGCCGAGCTGGACGACGCTCGTCAAGAGCTGTGGGCACTGGTGGGGCAGGGGATGGTGGAAGTTGCGGCAACACGCCAGGATGCCTTGCGGGTTCCAGCCGTTCTCGCCCAGCGTCGGAGCGTGTCGGCTGACTTCTTTGCCGGCGCGGCCGGCGATTGGGATGCGCTGCGCTCCGAACTGTTCGGCAGAGGTATCGACCTGCGCGCACTTCTCGCCCTGCTCGACGAGCGGTGGACGGTGGGCGACCTGGGCTGCGGTACCGGGCAGCTTGCCGCCTCGCTCGCCCCCTTCGTGCGACGCGTGGTGGCGGTGGACGCCTCTCCTGCCATGCTGGAGGCCGCGCGCGCCCGGTTGGCGGGTATGGACCCCGACGTCGCCGGGGTCGTGGAACTGCGAGCCGGTGAGCTGGAAGCCCTGCCGGTGACCGACGGGGAACTGGACGTCGCCGTTCTGTCGCTGGTGCTCCACCACGTCGTCGAACCGACCGCCGTGCTGGTCGAGGCGCGCCGGACGCTGGTCATGGGCGGCCGGCTGCTGGTGTTGGAGATGCTCCCACACGCTCACGCCGAATATCGGCGGACGATGGGTCACGTCTGGCAGGGTTTCGAGCCTGCCCAGATGGAGACATGGCTGACGGACGCCGGTTTCCGCGATGTCAGGACGCGGCTTCTCGGCGCCGATCCGCAGGCGCTGGGTCCGGCACTGTTCGTGTCGACGGCACGGGCGACGGCAGGGGTGACGGGCGGGCTTCGAGGATCCTGCAAGGCGCCCGAGGCCGCTGGGCGCGAGTTGAGGGCTGGCGCGCTGTCCGGGCTGGCCCGGTCTGGCGCGCCGGGCCGCGCGGGGGGCCCCCCCCAGACTCAGGATGCCTCCGTACCGCCCGCTCCCCGTCACCAATCCCACGCCGCCACCAGCATCCCCGCCTCGTCCGGCCTGGATCCCACCTTCCCGAAATCACCAATCACATCCACCATGCCATGACCACGACACTCCACGATCGGACTCCCATGCCTTGCGCCACCGCGCGACCGCCCTTCTGTGTTCGCGACCTCTCCCTCGCCGAGTGGGGGCGCAACGAGATCCGCCTCGCCGAGCAGGAGATGCCCGGCCTGATGGCGCTGCGCGAGGAGTACGGGGCTCAGCAGCCACTCGCCGGCGCGCGCATCATGGGCTCGCTGCACATGACCGTCCAGACCGCGGTCCTCATCGAGACGCTCGTCGCACTGGGCGCCGATGTGCGCTGGGTGAGTTGCAACATCTTCTCCACCCAGGACCACGCCGCCGCCGCCACTGCGGTCGGCCCCAACGGGACGGCCGATAGCCCCGGCGGTGTGCCCGTCTTCGCCTGGAAGGGGGAGACGCTCGAGGAATACTGGTGGTGCACCGAGCAGGCGCTCATGTGGCCCGATGGTGGCGGCCCCAACCTCATCCTGGACGACGGTGGCGACGCCACCCTGCTCGTCCATCGTGGTGCCGATTTCGAGGCGGCCGGGGAGATTCCGGCTTTCGATCCGGAAACGGATCCGGAGGAATGGGGCGTCATTCTGGACCTGCTGCGCCAGGAAGCCGAGCGCAATCCAGGTCGCTGGACGAAGGTGGCCGAGGGAATTCGCGGCGTCTCCGAGGAGACGACCACCGGTGTGCATCGCCTCTACGAGATGATGCGGGCTGGCACACTTCGCTTCCCCGCCATCAATGTGAACGACGCCGTGACGAAGTCCAAGTTCGACAACCTCTACGGCTGCCGCCACTCGATCATCGATGGCCTCAACCGCGCCACCGACGTGATGCTGGCTGGCAAGGTGGCCGTCATCTGCGGCTACGGCGACGTGGGCAAGGGGTGCGCGCAGGCGCTGCGCGGCCAGGGTGCGCGCGTGATCATCACCGAGATCGACCCCATCTGCGCCCTCCAGGCAGCGATGGAAGGCTATCAGGTGCTGACGCTGGAGGATGTGGTGGAGACGGCGGACATCTTCATCACCACTACCGGCAACAAGGACATCATCACCGTCGCGTCCATGGCGCGCATGAAGGACAAGGCGATTGTCGGCAACATCGGCCATTTCGACAACGAGATCGACATGGCCGGCCTGAAGAGGTTCCCCGGGATCAGGCACGTGAACATCAAGCCACAGTACGACGAGTGGGTCTTTCCCGATGGACACAGCGTGATGATCCTCGCCGAGGGGCGGCTGCTGAATCTGGGCTGTGCGACAGGGCATCCGAGCTTCGTCATGTCGGCCAGCTTCACCAATCAGGTGATGGCCCAGATCGAATTGCACCAGAACGCTGACAGCTACGATCGAGCCGTCTATACGCTCCCCAAGCACCTGGACGAGAAGGTGGCGCGGCTGCACCTGGACAAGCTGGGAGTCAAGCTCACCCGGCTCACCCCGGACCAGGCGGCCTATATAGGCGTTCCGGTGGACGGGCCATACAAGGCAGACCATTACCGGTACTGACGGTTGCGCTCGCCAGCCGGTCCCCTTCTTCCCATCAGCCTCCCGACGCACAGTGCCGGCTGCCGATTTCATCGATCCGTCCCATCACACAGTCGATCCCGATCCGGAGATCTCGCCAGGCCACTCCCACATGGCAGCTCAGGATGGGACCGAGGGTGGCGCATCAGTCGACGATTCGCCACCGGCACCCGTGCGCGAGCACACCCTCACCGGCGACATCCGGATCCACACGGCAGTGCCGTCGCGATTCCTCAAGCATCCGCACGACGTACTGGTCTACCTGCCCCCGTGTTATGAAGAGGAGCCGGAGCGGCAC
>CALCHX010000126.1 GCA_937906875.1 uncultured Gemmatimonadota bacterium
CGGGAAACCAGATACTCGAAACGAAGGCTGCGAGAACGCACGCTCGTCAGCCTGGTCTCCACGCGCACCATCTCGTCATAGCGGGCTCCGGCGTGATAGCGCAGGGAGGCCTCGGCCACTGCCAACATGACACCGGCGCGCTCCATCTCCGCGTAGCTCTGTACATGCGCACGTATGAACTCGGTACGGCCCACCTCGCACCAGACCAGGTACTCGGCGTGGTACACCACCCCCATCTGGTCGGTCTCCGCGTACCGGACTCGAAAGTCCACGGTAAAGGGGACAGTGGACGCCGCGCGAGCATCTCCCTCCAGCCGGCCGGGCGACGGAGCGGGAGAGTGTCCTTCTGATCGATCGGGCAACTGTTCGGGCATCGGCTGCTCGGATTGGAGCACCACAGGGTCGGTTGGCCGAGATCGGCCGGGTGCCGTCGTGGTGAGCGTAGCTGTGTGTTGCCGAACTTCATGACGGCGCCACCGTTTGTAAAGCCGGCGCTGGCCGAGTAGACTCCCGGCGTGCTAGCGTCTCCCGTCCATATTGTCTCCGACCTCCACCTCGGGGCGTCTCCGCCCGACGTCGAGCGTCGCTTCGTCACCTTCCTCGACCAGTTGCGCGGGGAAGGTGGTACGCTCGTGATCAACGGCGACCTGTTCGACTTCTGGTTCGAGTGGCGAACGGTCATCCCGCGCACCGGTTTTCGCGTCCTGGCGGCGCTCTCCCGTCTGCGGGACAGCGGGGTTCCCGTGGTCTGGCTGGCCGGCAATCACGATTGCTGGGGAGGCGAGATGTTGCGTGAAGACCTCGGGATCCAGTTCGTGGACGAGTGGCGTGGCAACCTGGCGGGTTGGGAGAGCTGGCTCCATCACGGCGACGGACTGAGGGAAGTGGAAGACCGGCGTTACCGTAGGCTGCGCCGGGTACTCCGGAACCGCTGGTCGGTGCGCGCGTTCAGATGGATCCATCCCGACATTTCCAGTCGCATCGCGACCGGCAGCTCGCAGGCCAGCCGCGACCACACTGCGCATGACGAAGGAGCCGGACTACAATCGGTCGCCTTCCAACGGTTGTCGGCCGACCCCGCCCTGAACCTGGTGGTCTTCGGCCATTCGCACGTACCAGCGCTGGTGACTGCACCCACCGGTGGCATCTACGCCAATGCCGGTTCGTGGCTCGACGCGCCCACCTACCTGCGTGTCACGCCCGGGCGCATCGAATTGCGCCGGCTGGTAACCCAGCTATCCGGCCCGACGCCAGCGACGTCGACAAGCGCCGGAATTCCTTGGCCCGGAACCGGTTCACTCCAGAGCGAGAGTCTCCACGCGCTCGATCGTCCGACCCAGGAAGCGCTGACCCAGCCTTAGCATCTGGTCAGGGTCATCCGTGGCGAGGAACCGACGAACGGGATTCTCCGCGCTGGTTGCGTCCAGGTTCGCACCACGCAGCACCCGGCCGACCTCGGCAGCCGTCTCCTGAGCGCTGTCTATGAGACGCACCGAAGGACCCAGTGTGTCGGCGAGCAGCGGCTTGAGCAGAGGATAGTGGGTGCATCCCATGACGAGCGTATCGATCCCCACGTCGAGGAGCGGGCGCAGATATTCGGTAGCAATGAGACGGGCCGCGGCATGATCGGTCCACCCCTCCTCCACCAACGGCACGAAGAGTGGGCAGGCGAGGGAGACGACAGTGGCATCTGCCCTGAGCGACCGGATAGCCCGCTCGTACGCGCCGGAACGCACGGTCCCCGTGGTCCCGATAACTCCGATCCTTCCGCTGATGGTGGCGGCCGCTGCCGCTCTCGCTCCCGGCTGGACGACTCCCACCACCGGCACCGACAGCTCGGCGCGCAGCATATCGAGGGCATGCGCCGTGGCCGTGTTGCAGGCTATCACGATCGCCTTGACATGCTGTCCGGCCAGGTAGAACGCGATCTCCCGTGCGTATCGGCGTACGGTGTCCGGGCTCTTGGGTCCGTAGGGGACGCGCGCCGTGTCGCCGACATAGATGATCCCCTCCAGCGGCAACTGACTCAACATCTCGCTGACCACGGTGAGCCCACCAATCCCCGAATCGAAGACGCCAACCGGCGCCTCGCGCACAACCGACGTCACCATGATGCGGCCAGGGTGTGCATGTGCAGCCTTGTCCGGACGCGTCGCATCACCAGCGCAGAGAGGCGCTGATCGACGCGCCTCTTCCGTTCGGCGCCGCGCCGATGGAGACCGCGGCGGGAACATCCCACAGGTGCGCCGAGACGAAGGCGTCCGCGCCAGCGATGAAGTGATTGAAGATGAGGACGGCGATCCAATCCTCGAGATGGGTTCGCCGCGCTCTCACGATCTCTTCGGAATACGCGGGAGGGAGCCATTCGAGGACAACCGGAGCGCCTTTCTCGTCCAGGCGCGGAAGGCCGGTTGCCGGGTCGATGTCGAAACGTGCCGGGAGGCTGTCCCGTCCCAGCCGCTTGGCCAGTCTCAGGTCATCGAGCGACTTGCGCAGCATGAGTACACTGGCGGCCTCCACGGCCACGAAGAGCGCGGTCGCCGTGGGGCGATCGAAGCGCGCCTGCGCATAACCCGGGAAGGCAAGAGACGTCAGGAAGGCCCGGCGTGGAGAGAGCGGCGGCACGGGAAGCTGCGTCGCATCCATCGTCGCAATGGGCGGCTGTCCAGTGATTCCGGTCCCGCCCACGCCTGCGCGGAGACTGTCCCGCTGCTGGGCATACAGGGGCGCATTGACGAGCAGCAGGACCATCATCGACCGGAAGACGAGCCTGATCCGCCTCCCCCTGCCGCCCTTCGCGACGACACGCCGCGAGTCCGTGGAGGAGAATGTCACAGGCAGGCACGCGCGAGATCGTCGAATCCACAAGCTGGAATCGACGACATGCGACCTGAGTGAGGCGTTGAGAGCTGATCTCACGAGTGAACGGAGCACTCGCGCAAGGTAGTCGTCCACCCTGGCGGTCGGCAGCACTGGCTGATCGGCTGCCAACCGCCGTCGGTGAACAGGACTCAGTTCGTGCCGACCAGAGCGACGAGGTCGATCTCGACCAGCACGCCGCGTGGCAGGGCAGCCACCTGCACCGTGGAACGGGCTGGACGCGCACTTCCGACGGCCTCGGCGTAGACCTCGTTCACCCGCGGGAAGTCGGCCATGTCCACCAGGTAGACGGTCGTCTTCAGTACGTTGGACCAACTGGTGCCGGCGGCGGCGAGCACGGCATCCAGGTTGGAAAAGACGCAGCGAGTCTGGGCCACGACGTCACCATCCACGATCTCACCCGACACCGGATCGAGTGGGATCTGGCCCGCCGAAAAGAACAATCCGGCGCCGATGGTGCCCTGGGAGTAGGGACCGATGGCGGCGGGGGCGGCGTCAGTCTGGACGAGGCGAACGGTCACGGCAGGCTCCTGCGTGGATGGGGTGAGTTCGGTCTGCGATGCGGCGAGGCCGCACGCAGCGCGGCGGCTGGCGGATACTACTCACTACTGCCCCGGAATAGCCAGCCCGAAAAGACGTACTGCGTTGGCGGTCGTGATCTCGCCGAGCACATCGGCCGGGACGTCACGTGCGTCAGCCAGCCGGCGGAGAGTGTGCGCCACCCACGCCGGCTCATTCCGCCGTCCCCGGTTGGGTACGGGCGCGAGGTAGGGACTGTCCGACTCCACCAGCAATCGGTCGTCGGGAATCAGGCGCAGCAGCGCGGTATCAGTCCAGTTGCGAAAGGTGATGATGCCGCTGAAGCTGACGTACCAGCCCAGGTCGATTGCCTGGCTGGCCAGATCGCGGGAGCCGGTGAAGCAGTGCAGCACCCCGACCACTGCCTGGGCAGCCGCCTCACGGATGAGATCAGCCGTATCCTGTTCAGCATCACGCGTGTGGACTACCACCGGGCGGGCAAGCTGGGCGGCAAGACCAAGTTGCGCGCTGAACACGTCGCGCTGACGTTCCCGGGGTGAGTTGTCGTAGTGGTAGTCCAACCCGCACTCGCCGATGGCGACCGCTCCGGCATCGAGATGCGCGCGGATCAACGGCAGATCACGATCGGCGTCGAAGCCTTCGGCATCGTGTGGATGGACACCCGCGGTGTAGGCCAGGAAGTCAGGGTAGACAGCGGCCAGCTTCGCCGCTTCATCCGCCGCCGCCAGTGAGGCGCCAATGCAGACCGTGGCCAGCGCGCCGGCGAGGCGGGCGCGCTGCACGACGGCGTCCAGATCGCCAGCGAACGCAGGGTCGGCGAGATGGGCGTGGCTGTCGATGAAGGTCGTCATGATCGGGACGCCAGGACCGCCGACCGTCAATGCCGGAACGCCGCGGCGAGCCGCGGCGTTCCGGTCAACCTGCCGATCGCCTTCATACACTGCTGACGGCGCACGGAACGGAGCGGTTCAGTCGGCTCAGGCGTGACGACGCGCGTTGGCGCGCGATCCCGCCGCTGGCGTTGGCGGCACCTTGGCTGAACCCGCGGCAGTTCTCGGGTAACGCTGCTCGATCCAGTACAGCGTTGGCGAGGCGATGAAGATGGAGCTGAGCGTACCCACCACGATTCCGAAGATGAGTACGATCGCGAACGGGCGTATGACCTCGCCACCCAGGAAGAACAGGGCCAGCAACGTGGCCAACGTCGTGGCACTGGTGAGAATGGTGCGCGGCAACGTCTCGTTCACCGACCTGTTGAGGATCTCGACCAGGGAAGCGGTCCTGCCCGACAGCTTCAGATTCTCACGAACGCGATCGAAGACGATGATCGTGTCGTTGAGCGAATAACCGATGACGGTCAGGATCGCGCCCACCACGAACAGCGACACCTCGATATTTGCATACCGCATGAAGACGATCGTGGCCAGGATGTCGTGGATGGTCGCGACGAGCGCCGCCACACCGAACCGCCATTCGAAGCGCCAGGCCAGGTAGAGGAGAGAGACGAGGAAGGAGATGAGCAGGGCGGTGAGGGCATTGGCCTTGAGTTCGCCGCCAACCTTCGGCCCGACAGCGTCGGTGCGCACGACCTTGTACGCTCCCTCAGCAAAGGCTCCGTCCAGCGCTGACGTCACGGTCTTCACGATGGCCTCTGCCCCGGCCGCTTGCTGTGACACGAGCGCCTCGTCCTGGGCCCGGATGACGATCTCGTTCGGCCGCCCGAAGGTCTGGATCTCGACACTACCGACCCCGGCGTTGCCGAGCGCATCACGAATGCGCCCGACGTCCGGCGCCTGGGCGAACTCCAACTGCAGCAACGTTCCGCCGGTGAATTCGATGCTGTAGTTGAAGCCGCTGATGGCGAGCCAGATGGAGCCCGGAATCAGGAACGCGACGATGAGGACGACTGTCTTCCGCCAGTGACGGATGAAATCGTAGTTGGCGTTGTGTAGGATGCGCAGCATCAGATGCTCAGCGTCTGGGGAGTCGTGCGACGATCCAGCCAGATCAGGAAGAAGGTACGGACGACGAAGATCGCGGTGATCATTGAGGCGGCGATACCAGCCAGCAGGGTGACGGCGAAGCCGCGCACCGGACCGCTGCCGAACTGGTAGAGCACGACAGCCGTCAGTGCGGTCGTGACGTTGGAGTCGATGATGGCGCTGAGGGCGTTCCGGAATCCGCTGTCCACCGCCGAGCGCACGGTCCGTCCGGCGTCGAGTTCCTCTCGCATTCGTTCAAATATGAGCACGTTGGCATCCACTGCCATGCCTATGGAGAGGACGAAGCCAGCTATTCCCGGAAGTGTGAGCACCGCCCCGAGTCCGGCGAGCATCCCTGCCGTGAGCACGGCGAAGATCACCAGCCCGGCCACCGCGAGCAGCCCCGAGAAGCGGTAATAACCGACCATCACCACGACGACGAGAATCACCCCGAGCACACCGGCGCGCTTGCCTGATTCGACGGCGTCCTGCCCCAGGCTGGGTCCTATGCTCCGGCTCTCCATGATCTTGAGCGGCGTCTGGAGCGCGCCGGCACGGAGCACCAGCGACAGGTCCTGCGCTTCCTGCAGGTTGCGGCCGCCGAGCGAGATCTGGCCACGCCGACCGATGGCGCTCTGGATGATGGGCGCGGTGATGACCTTGTCGTCGAGAACGATGGCCATGTAGTCCTTCAGGTGACGCCCGGTCTCCAGGCGGAACCGGCGTCCACCCTCAGCGTTGAGGGTGAAGGACACGACCGTACCTTCCTGCGCACTCTGATTCGGACGCGCGTCGGTGATGTATTCACCAGTGATTATGGGCCGCGAGTCCAGCAGGTAGAGTTCCCGGTAGACGCGTCCACCCAGGACCACGGAATCGGCACCCCAGCGGGCGACCTTCCCCGGCGGAAGCGCAGCCTCGATGGCCGGGTTCTCGAGCAGCGAACGGAGCAGCGGAACATCGCTCTGGGCCACGAAGAACTGCCCCGGGATCTGTCCCTGCTGCACGGCACGCGAGAATGGGCCCTGCGTTCCGGCGGGGGCGGCGCTGTCGGCAGTGGCCACGGCGCCAGCGGCTGCTGTACTGTCACCCACCGGCGCCTGGCTGTCGACCTGCGGCTTGAAGATGTCCAGACCGCCTGCCGGAGCTGCCGCCCCACCAGGGGGCTGGCCGGCGGCGGGAACGAGATTCTGGTCGCGAGCGATCTGGTCCAGGCGTGGGATGGCTCGTTCCAGCGCCTGGGTCTTGTCGGTTATCTGGAACTGGAGGAACGCAGCTTGCTGAACGACCGCTGCGGCCCGCTCGGCGTCCTCGATTCCCGGCAGCTCGACGATGATCCGGTTGTTGCCGCTCTTCTGGACGACCGGCTCGGCCACGCCGAACTCATCGATACGGTTCCGTATGACACGGATCGCCTGGTCGAGCGCGTCGCTCTGATCGGCCACCGTGCCTTGCGAGAGATCGAGTTCCAGGGACAGGTGCATGCCACCCTGCAGGTCGAGTCCCCGCTTGAGCGGGACTCGCTGTACCGTGTCGTAGACGAACTCGCCGTTTCGACTGACGCGCTCGATGACGGTCCTGGGGAACAGCGTCCACAGCGATGCCGCGATCATGACGGCTATCGCGAGGATGCGGTACTTCAGGTTGGACATGCTACGGCAGGATGTAGGTTAGGAAGGGTCGTAACCGGCAGAGCTACAAAGGTTACCGGCGACTGGCGCCAGAGTCAACGCGCGACGGGCGTCACGTTCGTCCTGGTCGAGCTGGTTACGGAGAGCATCGGCGTCGGCAAATCGCCGGGTATCGCGCAGGCGCGACACGAAGTCCACCTTCACCCACGCTCCATACCAGTCACCGGAAGCGTCCAGAAGGTGCACCTCGATACCCACTTCCGGATCGCCGAAAGTGGGCCGCGGCCCCAGATTGAGCATTCCGTCATGCATTCCATCGGGCGTCTGCACCCGCACCGCGTACACACCCTGCGGCGGCAACAGCTTCCGGGCGTCGGGAGGTTCCAGGTTGAGTGTACGGTAGCCCAGGGCGCGACCGCGCCCGGCACCGGCCACGACCCTGCCGCTCAGCGAGTACGGGCGTCCCAGGGCACGCGCGGCCGCCCCGAGCTCCCCGGCGCTCACGGCACGGCGGATCTTCGTCGACGAGACCGCTGCCTCGTCAGCCGTGCCCACCGGTCTCACGACCTGGACGGAGAAGCCGCGCGAGACAGCCAGCCGCTGGAGCACTTCGGCACTCCCCTCTCGTTCCCGCCCGAAGCCGTGGTCGTACCCCACGAGCAGTTCGCGCAGCCTGTAGCGGCCTCTCAGGACGACATCCACGAACTGCTCTGCCGGATAGGAGGCGAGTAGCGGCGTGAAGGGGAGGATGACGACGTAGTCCAGGCCAAGCGGAGCGAGCACCTCCAGCTTCTCGGCCGGCAGGGCGAGCAGCGGCGGTGCCGACTCCGGCCGCAGTACGGCCAACGGATGCGGCTCGAACGTCAGGAAGATGCTGGGCAGGGAGACCTCACGGGCCCGTTTCACGAGCCGTCGGATGACATCCTGATGCCCGCAATGCACACCGTCAAAGGTACCGACCGTGATCACGGTTCCCTCCACGGTAGGCGGCAGGCCGCCAGCGTCGCCAGGGCTCAGTTCAACCATCTCGAGCCACCCGCTCACCAGGATCCTGCAGGACCACTCGCGGCTGCCACTGTTCGCGCACCCGTTCGCCGATCGCGACCAGGCCTCCCCGGTCGTCGATCAGTGCACCGACATCACCGGAGACCGTCGCCGCGATTGTACCGCCGTGCCGGATGCGCGCGACAGCTTCCCCGTCCAGTACTTCTCGCGGCAGCTCGGGCACGCCATCCAGTGGCGAACGCAAGGGCACCTTCACGCCCGGCTGGAGTTCATCGACACCGATCGCGTCCTCGACCCTGAAGACACCACTGGCAAGCCGGCGGAGTGCCACGAGATGTGCAGCACCTCCTGTGGCCCGACCTAGGTCGCGAGCGAGGGCACGAATATACGTGCCTCCTGCGCACCGGATCGTGGCTACCAGTCGATGCGGCGTCAGCTCGTGAACCGTCCACTCATGGACGGTGATCGTCACCGGCCGGAGCTCGAGGGGTCGCCCTGCGCGCGCAGCGGCGTGCGCCCTCTCACCACGCACCTGCTTGGCCGACACGGCCGGAGGCAACTGCTCGAAGGTTCCGGTGAGGGTGACGATCGCCTCGCGCACCGCCTCCGGCGACGGGAGCGGCGCCTGGCGCACGATCTCGCCGGTGAGGTCGTCCGTGGACGTCTCCACACCAAAGCTGAATTCCGCCTCGTAAACCTTTGGCTCGCCCGACAGGAATGGAGCGAGCCGGGTCGCCCGACCTACCAGTAGCACGAGCAGGCCAGTGGCGAACGGATCGAGCGTACCGTGGTGGCCGATTCGGCGCTCGCCCAGCGCACGTCTCGCACGGGCGACAGCATCATGTGAGGTGATCCCGGCGGGCTTGTCCACGAGGAGGAGACCGTCAGTCGACAGACTTGCTCTCCCCGGTCGCCGACGCTTCATCAGGCGGACGCGACTGCTCGTCGGCGGTCGCGCTCCCACTCTCGTCAGCCGTGCCCATCTCGCCGTGTGCGCGGAGGCTGCTGAGCAGCGATTCGATGCGCGCGGCATGGGCCACGCTCTCGTCGGGCTTGAAGGTGATCTCCGGCGCCAGGCGCAGCCGCAGGTTGCGTCCAACAACAGAGCGCAGGTGGCCGGCCAGGCTCGCCAGTCCGTCAAAGGTGGCAGCGCGTTCGTCGTCGGTACCCAGTACGCTCACGAAGACGCGAGCGTGCCGGAGGTCGTTTGTCACGTCAGCGCCGGTTACCGTGACGAGTCCCTGGATGCGGGGATCCTTCACGCTGGATGCGAGGAACGACGCCACCTCCTCGCGGATCGCCGCGGCGACGCGGTCGGAGCGATGGTGCTCTTGTGTCATTGCTGTATACCGGAAGCTGCGGGTCTGCTACGGAAGGCGGTCAGCGACCTGGCCGACGTGCGCACATGGTGTGGGGCAGCCGACACGCCGCTCCTGAACGCGTTGGCGGAGTGGGAGCCCGGACGCCAACGTGCCTCGCGACACGACGACGTCCGGAGCCACGCCGAAGCTGTAGTCGTCAGCTATGGCTGGCGGACGTCGAGGACTCGAGCGTCCGCGCCACTTCCTCGGTACGGTAGAACTCGAACACGTCGCCCACCTTGACGTCATTGAAATTCTCGATCCCGATGCCGCACTCGAAGCCCTCACGCACCTCTCGTACGTCCTCCTTGAATCGACGTAGCGAGCCCACCTGCCCGTCGTAGACTTCCACTCCGTCGCGGATGACGCGCACATTTGCCGACCTGGTGGCGACGCCGCTCCGGATGATGCAACCGGCGACGAGTCCGATGCGCGGGACCTTGAAGGTCTCGCGAACCAGTGCCTCACCGACAATGACCTCGCGCTCCTCGGGCCGGAGAAGCCCTTCCAGGGCCGCCCGAACATCGGCGACGGCCTCGTAGATGATGCGGTACAGCTTGATGTCCACGCCCTCACGCTCGGCAGCCGCACGGGCCTTGTTGTCAGGACGCACGTGGAAGCCGAGAATGATGGCCCCGGACGCCTTGGCGAGCAGGATATCGCTCTCCGTGATCGCACCCACGGCGCGCTGGATGACCTCGACCTGCACCTCCTCATTGGACAACTGCTGCAACGCGTCGGCGAGTGCCTCCGCCGGCCCGCCCTGATCGGCCTTGATGAGCAGCTTCAACTGACGCTTCTCGCCAGCGTCCGTCTGGGACATGAAGTCCTCGAGCGTGACGACGCCCTTGCTGGAGCGACGACTGCGCGCCTCGCGCTCCAGGCGCTCACGACGCTGGGCTATCTCACGTGCCTCCGAGGCATCCTCCACGACCACGAACTGGTCTCCGGCCATGGGCACGCCGGTGAGGCCCAGCACCTGAACCGGGATGGCCGGACCGGCAGACTTCACCTGCTTTCCGCGCTCGTCGAGCAGCGCCCGAACCCGGCCGGAAAAGATTCCGCAGATAAAATCGTCGCCGACCCTGAGCGTCCCGTTCTGCACGAGGACCGTTGCGACCGGGCCCTTGCCCGGATCCAGCTGGGCCTCGACGACCGCGCCCGCGGCGCGCCGATCGGGATTGGCCGCCAACTCCAGCAGGTCAGCCTGGAGCAGGATCTTCTCCAGCAATTCCGGCACGCCGGCACCGGTCTTGGCCGAGATCTCCTGGGCCATCACATCACCGCCGAACTCCTCGACGACCACGCTGTGCTGCAGGAGATCCTGCTTGACCTTGCCCGGATTGGCGGCCGGAAGGTCCACCTTGTTGATGGCCACGACCATTGGCACGCCAGCATTGCGAGCATGGGAGATAGCCTCGATGGTCTGCGGCATGACCTGATCATCGGCGGCAACCACCAGCACGACGACGTCAGTCACCTGTGCCCCGCGGGCTCGCATGGCGGTGAACGCCTCGTGCCCGGGGGTATCCAGGAATGTTATCCGACGGTCATCCGGCAGCGCGACGTGATAGGCACCGATGTGCTGCGTGATGCCGCCCGACTCGCCGGCCACGACTGTCGCCTTCCGTATGTAGTCCAGGAGCGACGTCTTGCCATGGTCGACGTGCCCCATGATGGTGACGACGGGCGGCCTCGGCTGCAATTCCTCCGGCAGGTCGGCTTCTTCCTGCGCCGTAGTCTCCACCGCATAGTCGGCCTCCAGGACCGCCTGGAATCCGAACTCACCGGCTATCAACTCGATCTGATCGAAGTCGAGGCGCTGGTTGATGGTCACCATCAACCCGAGGTTCTTGAAGGCGAAGGCAACGATCTGTGTCGCCGGGATCTTCAGGATCGCCGCCAGCTCGCTGACGGTGATGAACTCGTTGACGTGGACCGTCTTCTTCTCGCGCTCGACAGCGGCGACGCGCTGCGCCTCCTGCTCCTCGCGTGCTCCCCCATCGTCGTACGACCGCCGACCACGGCGTCCGCCACCGCCACGCATGGCGGACATGGTCTTGGTGATGTTCTGCGACACGGCTTCCTGGTCCACCGACCCTCGGCGTCCCTTCTTGCGACGACCCTTGGCACCAGCGCCACCGACGTCGGTTCGTGGCGCCGGTCGGCCGCCGCCAGCGGCCGAGCGCGGCGGTACCGAACCACTACCTGAGACGGGACGCGGACGCGGCGCGCCCTGTCCAACGGGGCGCGGACGTGGAGCGCCAGCCGCGGGTGCCGGACGTGGACCGGCGGCCGCTGGTCTGGCCTGATCCGACGGACCGGAGGGTGTTGCCGACGCGGCCGGCCTCATGCCCGCCGAGGCAGGTGTCATCTGGGCCGGCGCCGGCTCCACTGGTGCAGCTGGCTGCGCAGGCGCGGCTGGCGCTTCTGGCGCGGCGGCGGCCGGAGGAGCGGCTGGCGCCGGGGTGGAAACCGGCCTGGCCGGTGTGTCCGTGGGAGCCGGAGTCGTTTCGGCCGGCGCGGGGGCCGCATCGGTCGGTGCAACCGCCTCGGCTGGCCGGTCGGACGCCGGAATGGCTGGCTTGCGGATTTCGTCCCCAGCCGGCCGGACGGACTTCGGACGCGCCGAGGGCGGCCGGGCCGCCGCCGGAGCGCGAGGGGCTTCCTCAGCCGGAGGTGCAGTCGGGGCAACTGCCGGCTCCACAACCGGGGCGTCGGCGGCAGGCGCGGCACTTTCTGTCGGCGGAGCGCTGGTGACCGGGGTCGCGCTCTCGGCAGCCAACGCTGGCGCGCTGGGAGCAACTTCAGTGCGACCGGCATCGGCGGTCGGCTGAGTCGTGGTGGGTTGGACGGGTACAGCCTGAGGAGCGGCCGGAGCAACTGCGCTCCCGTCCACCTGACCATCGTCGCCTTCCTGCTGCTCCTCGGCGACGGGCTCGCTGGCCCGGCGGCGCCGGCGGCGCACTGCGCCGGCGCCTTCAGCTACGGATACGGTCGGCTGAGCTGGCCCCGTGGGCGCAGGCTCAGCCGCCGCGGCACCGCGCCGACGGCGTCCGGTTGCCGCTGCGGCTGGCTTCTCCGCCCTTGCCCGCTTCTCGCGCTCCCAGCGTGCCCTCACGCGGGCGACCTGGTCGTCGGACAGCACGCTGAGATGGCTGCGCACAGGAACGTCCATCGAGCGCAGAAGTGTGATCACTTCCTCGCTCGGGATTCCGAACTCGCCGGCCATATCATGAACACGAAGCTTGCTCAAACAACCCTCCTATGGAGTCCGCGGAACGGGCGCGTCGCCCGTACCGCCGGCACTCGTCTCCAGAAGCGCGCGAATGCCGCGCGCGAGCTGCCCATCCACCACACCTACAACCGCCGTTGCGTCACGGCCCACCGTCGCCCCCAGAACCGTCGCCGAGGGGCCCCGCACCATCCTGATCCTCCGCGCCGTCAGCAGCGGCACGACCTTGTCCAGGCTGTGCCGCGAAATGTCCGGCGCGACCACTGCCAACTTGAGCTTACCACGCACGGCGGCGTCGCGCACCTGCTGCACTCCCACCACCGCGCCTCGCGACCGTACGCCGAGGCCGAGCAAGCCGAGCAACTTCCGCTCGACATCGGCACTCAGCTCGGTCACGCCTTCTCGTCCGCTGCCGGCGAATTCGCTCCGCCGGCCTCTACAGACTGCCCCGTGCCCCCATCGGTATTGCCGGAAGTTGCCACCGCGTCGGCTGCTTCAGCCGCCTCAGAATCATCCGCGGCGCCGGCGACCGGCGGAGCGTCGTCCTCGTCGGCATCCTCGTCCGTCAACTCGTTGAGGATGCTCATGATACGATCTGCCTCCTCCGGAGCGATCCCGGGCAACCTCAGGAAGTCCTCACGGTCGAAATCCAGGATGTCGTTGAGCGTCCGGAAGCCGGCGTGCTCGAGCACCGCAACGGTGGAAATGGGCAGTCCTTCAATCTCGTTCAATTGAACGTCAACGGCTTCGTCCTCCGCTCCATCCTCAGGCAGCGGAGCGAAGAGCACGGCGTCGCCGCCGCGCTCCATCCACTCGCGGCTCGAATAGAGGTCGATCTTCCATCCGGTGAGTTCCGACGCCAACCGCACGTTCTGGCCGTTGCGGCCAATAGCCAGGGAAAGCTGGTCCTCGTCGACGATGGCCTGGATCGTACGCGTCTGGGCGTCGCTGAACACACGAGCCACGCGGGCCGGCGCCAGCGCCAGCTTGGCAAACCGCTCCGGATCGGCCGACCAGGGTACGATATCGATGCGCTCACCACCCAATTCGTTGACAACAGCCTGTACCCGGGCACCCTTCACACCCACGCAGGCGCCCACGGGATCGATGGCGTCGTCGCGCGACGAGACGGCGATCTTGGTCCTGCTACCCGGCTCGCGGGCGGCAGCGCGGATCTCCACGATCTCCTGCGGAATCTCGGGCACCTCGAGCTTGAACAGCGCCTGGACGAACATGGGATCGGAGCGACTCAGGATCAGGCGAGGCCCCTTGGGAGTTTCCTCGACGCGCTTGAGTACGGCCCGCACCGGTTCACCCTGATGGAAGTGCTCACGGTGATTCTGCTCCCGATAGGGGATGATCGCCTCTGCTTCGCGATACTTGTTCAGCATCACGACCAGCTTGCCTCGCTCGATCTGCTGGATCTCCCCCGACAGCAGGTCGCCTACGCGGCCGGCGAACTCGTCGCGGATGCGTGTGCGCTCCCCTTCCCTGACCCGCTGGATGATCCTCTGCTTCGCGGCCTGCACGGCCGCGCGACCGAACTGGGCAAAGTCGATCTGGGTCTCCAGCGTATCGCCCACCTCGAAGCCCTCGTCAAAGAAGCGGGCCTCGTCGAGCGACACCTGGGTGGCCACGTCCTCCACCTGCTGGACGACGGTCTTGAGCAACACGATGTCGATCGTGCCGCGCTCCTCATCAATGTCGATCTCGGCTTTCACCGTCGGGCCATACTTCTTGGTGAGGGCAGCATAGATGCCGTCCTCGAGCAGCTCGTGCAACTCACCACGATCGAGTTGCTTCGTGTTGGTCAACTCGCGGATTGCTGCCAAGATCTCTGCAGAACTGACCATTCAGGGCTCCTCTCAGTCTTCCGCTTTCGGTTTCCACCGGAACGCGAGACGCGCGTCCGTCACGTCGGACAGGGCGACTCTCAACTCGCCCCGTTTCGGATGTTCGAGCACGATCACTTCCGATCCTTCCTCCCCCTCCACACGAACTATGTCCGCCTCCAACCTGCCATCCAGGGTCGGACTGTTCACGCTCACCAGCTTACCGATAAAACGTCGCCACTCGGCGGCGGTGCGCACCGGGCGCTCCACACCAGGTGACGACAATTGCAGTACATACCGCTCCGGAACCAGTCTGTCAGCTTCCAATCGTGCTTCTATTGCTCTCGATGCCCGGGCACAGTCGTCCACGGTAATGGCATCCCCGTCACGCCGATCGATCCTGACCTCGACGATCGGGCGGTCTCGTGAACCGCCCTTGTGGAACTGGACAAGGTCGTAGTCGAGCGCATCAAGTTCCTGTATTACAACAGCTTCTAGCGCGGGCTTCAAGTGATCTGGACATTGTCGCCTGGAACAAAAAAATGTGGGGAACTTCCCCCACATATTCCTCCCGGGCGGCGAGGCCCGGTAGCAATGTGAATGTAGAGCAGAGGGGTGGGCGAGTCAACCCGACGTCGGGTCTCGCCCTCGCCGTCGGCTTCAGGACGGAGTGGCCAGCGCGGCTACCTGACGGCCACGATCGCCACCCCGATGCGAAAAGAACAGCTTCTCGCCGCCATGGCCGGCGGTGCACCGGTCGCTGGAAGAGAGCTGGGTGACACCCAGGGCGCGGGCCTGGTCAGCGAGTATTGCGCGCAGATCCACCCTGCACGCGCCGTCCACGGCACGGCCAGTGAGCTGTGAGGCCACCTCCGGACCTACCTCGTAACAGCGGCCGCAGATGGCCGGCCCCGTATGGACGCGGAGCTCGCTGGCCCGATAGCCGGCACTCGCCATCTGACGGATGGCCGCCGGGAGGATGGCGGCGGCGATGCCACGCCATCCGGCGTGGAGAAGCGCCGCCGCCCCCGAGGGATGGACGACGAACACGGGTACGCAGTCGGCGACGACGACGGCCGCGCTCATCGGGCCTGCCTGGATGCGCGGTCCGTCGAGAAGATGCCCGTCGGCATCGTCACCGCGCAGCCAGCCGGACCAGTCCCCGGTATGGTGGAGGATGCGTGGACCGTGCACCTGCGACGCGGTGACGAAGCGCTGCCCCGCCAGCCCCAGACTTCGACGGAGGGCCCCCCAACGCGCCATCACCTCGCCCACCGGCTCGTCGCCGGAAGTCCCGAAACTCCCCATCGCGCGGGTGGTCACGAGCGCTCGCACACCCCAGTCAGAGAAGACAGGAATCTCGCAATACATCCCGTCGTCCGTCACGACCCCCTCACGACCTCCCCACGGCTCTCCCATATCCGGCTCACAGGCACGTTCGACCCGGCACCCGCTCGATGTGCGCACCGAGCACGCGCAGACGTTCGTCGATGCGTTCGTAACCGCGCTCGATCTGGCCAACATTGTCGATGGTACTGCGTCCCTGAGCGCAGAGGGCAGCCAGCAGGATCGCCATGCCGGCGCGGATATCGGGCGACTCCACCCGGGCTGCGCGGAGCTGGCTCGGGCCGGCGACGAGCGCCCGGTGCGGGTCACAGAGCACGATCCGGGCACCCATGCCGACCAGCTTGTCGACGAAGAACATTCTCGACTCGAACATCTTCTCGTGCATCAGGATGAGGCCTCTGCACTGGGTGGCCGTGACGATTGCGATGGACATCAGGTCGGCGGGGAAGGCGGGCCATGGCTGGTCCTCGAGCTTCGGAACATGGCCACCCATGTCGTCCTGTATGATGAGACTCTGTTCCGCCGGCACCACCAGGTCAGCCCCATCCATGCGGCACTCTATGCCCAGGCGCTGAAAACCAAGGAGCACCGCCCGCAGGTGTTCGACCCCAGCGTCTTCAATACGCAGTTCGGACCGGGTGACGGCCGCCAGCCCTATGAATGAACCGACCTCGATATGATCCGGGCCGATCGTGTACGTCGCACCGCCCAGCGTGCGCCCTCCTTCAATGGTCAGCGTATTCGTGCCGATTCCATCTATGACGGCCCCGAGGGCGACGAGGAAATGAGCCAGATCCTGAACGTGTGGCTCGCTGGCGGCGTTGCGCAGCACTGTCGTGCCCGTGGCAGCCACCGAGGCGATGAGGGCGTTCTCCGTGGCCGTGACGCTGGGCTCGTCCAGAAAGACGTCGGCGCCGCGAAGGCCGCGCGTACGGAGCCGGAAGTGGTCGTTCAACTCGTACTCCGCACCGAGCTGCTCGAGAGCCAGAAAGTGGGTGTCCACCCGCCTCCGCCCTATGACATCGCCGCCGGGCGGCGGGAGCGTGACCTCGCCGCAGCGGGCGAGCAGGGCGCCGGCCAGGAGTATCGACGCCCGGATCCGCGAGCAGAGCTGCGGATCGAGAGTCGTCACCTGGAGCTTCGCGGCATGGATGGCGAGAGTATTCCGGGCTGTCCACTCGGCGGTAGCGCCGAGCGTGCGCACAAGCTCGGCCAACGTCTCGACGTCGCGAATACGCGGCACGTTATGGAGCGTGACCGGATGCTCGCTCAGCAGAGCGGCAGCGATGATCGGGAGCGCCGCGTTCTTGTTACCGGCGGGACGGATGGTTCCGGAGAGCCTGTGCCCTCCCTCTACGACATACTGGACAGCAGACATGTGATGGCGGTTCGGGGAGCACAAGAATGATTGTGGGATAGTACGTGGGTCAACCCAGCCGCTGCAGGCGCCACGGCGTCCCGACCGGCGAGGGAGGTGGAATGACGGCGCAGTCGCTTGACTCCGCCGCAGACAGGGCATACGATAGCGCCCATCCCTACCGTCATCTCCAAGATCCGAAAATGCAGCTCCTCGTCGCGGTTATCAATCATGCGGAACTGATCGACGATGTGATGGCCGGCTTCATCGAGCTGGGCATCACCGGCGCGACCGTGCTCGAGAGCAAGGGGATGGGCCGTGTCATCAGCCAGGAGCTTCCCATATTCGCCGGTCTCACCGCGCTGAGCGCAAAGTCACGTGTGGCCAATCGCACCATATTCTGCATCGCGGCCGAGAGTAAGGTCGCGGCAGCGATCGCCATGATCGAGGAGACGTGCGGCGACCTGAATACCGCCGGCGTGGGGATACTATTCACGTTGCCGGTGTCGCGGGTGATCGGGTTGGCCTCGGAACTCGAAGACTGATGCCGGACGCGTCCCGCCCACCGGTTGCTGCTCGGTAAGAGGACCGTAAACGTTTGCCGTTGGCCCCTCCCTTGCACATGGCGGCCTCGGCGAGGAGGCTCTCCCTGTCCGCCCGCCCACGCTCCCGGAGCTCCGTGAAAGAGGCTATCGACGCATGACCATTGGTTGGGCCCTCGACGGCTCGTGGCTACTGCCTCTTCAGCAGGTCGCGACACTCCCCGACACGTTCATCACACGACAGGTCACGGCCGACCCTGGTATGTTCCAGAAGGTCACGTCGGTGGCTCAGGGACTGATGACTGTCGCGATCCTCGTGTTGACGGTCGCCCTGGTGCCAGCGGCCTGGAACTTCCGGAAGAGTTACAAGCGCATCAACGATCTGCTCGATCGCATATACGGCGATGTCAGCCCGATCATGCGGCACGCCAGTACGGTAGCGGACAATCTCAACTACGTCACCACCTCGCTGCGCGCGGACGTTCAGCAGGTCAGTCAGACCGTTTCGTCGGCCAACCAGCGCGTCCTGCTGGCGGCGCGGCTGGCGGAGCAACGCCTGGAAGAGTTCAATGCACTGCTCCAGGTGGTACAGGATGAGGCCGAGGACACTTTCGTCTCGGCGGCGTCGGTCGTGCGCGGTATGCGCGCGGGAGCCGCCCGCTACCAGGAAGAGCTCAGATCGGCAGCAGCAGAAGCTCGCCTCGACGACCTTAGCGACGAACTTGGCGAGGCCCTTGAAGATGTCTTCGAACCAGAGGAATACGATGATGGAGTCGACGCCACAGAGGACTTTACGCGCAGCTCGCAACATCCCCGAGTCCGTCCGCGAGAGCGCCCGTGAACTGCGGGAGATGGATCGCGAGTCGCAGTACGACCTGCTCACCGCTGCCGTGCTGGGCGCGGCGCTGGGTGCTGGTATCGCGTTGCTGATCAGCAATGCCGCGACGCCCCGGCCGTCACAACATCCGGTGCGGAGGGCGGTATCGCGAGGTGGAAAGTGGGCACGCAGGAGCGGCTCGGCCATCGGCGAGATGCTCGACACGGACTCGCTTCGCGACAATGTGCGTGACTACGTAGAATCGGCGCGCGAGACTGTTTCCGACGCGGTGGAATCGGAACTGAAGGACCTCCGTCGCTCCATTCGCCGTCAGCGCCGGCGCCTGGGCCTCTGACGACAGCCGCGAGTTGGCGCCGGCCAGTGGCGCGACTGACCGCATGCGGGCTGATCGTGTTTCTGGCCCTGGCGCTCTTCCCGACCCCGGCGTTGGCCTGGACGCCGGGGACGCACATCTTTCTCGGCGAGGCCGTGCTGCAGACGCTTCACCTGCTGCCCGGCCCCGTAGCCGAGTTGCTGCGTGCATTCCCGTTCGACTTTCTCTACGGCTCCATAGCCGCCGACACGAGCATCGCCAAGAAGTACGCGCCGGTCGGCAGGCACTGCCACGCCTGGCATGTGGGTCAGGAAATCCACGAGCGCGCACGCGACGAGCCGCTGCAGGCGTTCGCCCTCGGCTATCTCGCCCACCTCGCCGCTGACACCGTCGCACACAACTACTTCGTGCCTCGCCAGTTGGCGATAACGTCGAGTACCGCGGCACTGGGCCACAGCTATTGGGAGAGTCGGATAGATACCCACCTCGGCGAACGCTTCCCGCGACGCGCGAGAGAGGTCATCCTGCTGGATCACACGCGGTCCGACGAACACCTGGACCGGATCCTGAGCCCGACGATCTTCAGCACCCAGACAAACCGACGGCTCTTCCGGGGCATGGTCTATGTGACCGACACCGAGTCCTGGCAACGGATCTTCCAACTGCTGGCCGAGAACAGTCGCTGGGACCTCTCCGATGCGGAGGTCGGTCGATACATGGAACGCTCATACGACTTCATCATCGACCTCTTCAACCGGATGGAGGAGTCGGAGCCCTACGCGCTCGATCCCGCCGGCGACGAGCCGCTCCGGGAGGCGAAACAGGTACGACGGCTGGCACTTCGGCGGGGCGGCGTGATCCGCGCCGCCGAAGAGGCAACCCGGCGCTTCGGGCTGCCGGCCACGCGGCTCGACTTCGCCGCACGGTTGGGCTCCCCGCTCTATGTACCGCTGCCCGCGGCCGCCGCCTCCAACAACAACTGATTGACCAGCTTCGGGTCGGCGCTCCCTCCCGACATCTTCATCACGGCGCCCACGAAGATGCCCAGCAGCTTCGTCTCACCCTCGCGCAGCCGGGCCCACTCGGCCGGTCTGGCGGCTACGGCCTCGGCAACCCATGCGCTGATCCGGACGGTGTCGTCCACCTTCAGCAACCCTTCGCGCTCGGCTATCTGCTCCGGCCGCTCACCCGACTCCGCCATGAGTCCGAAGACGCGCTTGGCCGCGGAGTGGCTGAGCAGGCCGTCCCTCACCATGTTGAGAAGCTGGGCGAGCGCCGACGGTCGGACCGCGAACTGATCGGGCGGAATCCCGTCGGCCTTGAGCGCCGCCATCACCTCGCCCATGACCCAGTTCGCCGCCGCCTTCGGGTCACCGTGCTGACGCGTCACGCTCTCGAAATAGTCGGAGAGAGGCCTGCCCGCCGTGAGCACTTCGGCGTCGTAGTCGCTCAGCCCGTAATCGCTCACGAACCGGGCAAGACGCGCCTGGGGTAGTTCGGGGATGGCCCTGGCCTGCTGCTCGACCCAGAGGGCGGTCAGCACCAGGGGGGGCAGGTCGGGATCCGGGAAGTAGCGGTAGTCATGGCTTCCCTCCTTGGTCCGACTGGGCCTCACCTCGTTCCGTGCACCGTCCCAGAGCATCGTCTGCTGGATGACGCGCTCGCCGCGGTCGAGCATCGCGCACTGCCGGGCGAACTCGGCATCCAGCGCGCGCTCCACTCCGGAGAAGGAGTTCATGTTCTTGACCTCCGTCTTGGTTCCGAGCCTGCTCTCGCCCCGCAAGCGCGCGCTCACGTTGGCATCGACGCGCAGCGAACCCTCTTCCATGCTGACATCGCTGACGCCGGTGTACTCGAGCAACTGCTTGAGAATCCTCAGATACGCACCCGCCTCGGCCGAAGAACGCATGTCAGGCTCGCTGACTATCTCGACGAGCGGCACTCCGGACCTGTTGAGGTCGATCGCCGTCACCCCGGCAAACCGATCGTGAACTGACTTCCCGGCGTCTTCCTCCATGTGCACACGCGTCACGCCGATCTGGATCGATGCACCGGCCTCCGTCTGCCCGATGATTATGCGACCTCCCGTCGCCAGGGGGCGATCGAACTGGGATATCTGATAGCCCTTGGGAAGGTCGGGATAGAAGTAATTCTTGCGAGCGAAGACCGACTCGAGGTGCACCGTACAGTCGAGGGCCAGCGCAGCCCGGGTGGCGAGTTCCACTGCGTGAAGGTTCAGCACCGGGAGCGCTCCGGGCAACGCGAGACAGACGGGGCAGGTGTTCCGATTGGGCGCCGCTCCGAAATCAGCGGGACAGTTGCAGAAGGCTTTCGTACGCGTTCGCAACTGAACGTGGACCTCGAGCCCGACCACCATCTCGTAGCGATCGAGGATCGCGGTATCGGTGGCCGCAGGGGTGTCCGGACCGGTCATCGGTGCGCCTCCTCACCCAACGCCGTCTCCAGCGCGTAGGCAATGGCGAACATGGTGGCCTCATCGAAGTGACTCGCGATTATCTGCCCGCCAACCGGCAGCCCATTCACACGGCCGATCGGTAGGGAGAGCGCAGGCACGCCTGCCAGATTGGCCGTCGCGGTGAAGATGTCATTCAGGTACAGCTCGTACACGTCTGCGGCCTCGCCGACGGCGAAGGCGGGAGTAGGCGTGGTGGGAGTGAACAGGGCGTGCACGCCGCTCTCGAAGACGCTCCGGAAGTCGTCGGCGATGAGGGCGCGAACCGCCTGCGCCTTGCGGTAATAGGCGTCGTAGTAGCCGGCCGAAAGTACGTAAGTGCCCAGCAGGATGCGCCTGATGACCTCGGGCCCGAAGCCACGCGAACGCGTGTCCTCATACATCTCACGCAGCCCGTCGCCCTCCACGCGCAGTCCATACCGCACACCGTCGAAGCGGGCCAGATTGGAACTCGCCTCGGCCGGCGCAATTATGTAGTAGACTGGAATGGCCAGCGGGGTGTGAGGGAGCGACACGTCACGGACCTCGGCTCCCAACGAGCGCAGACGGTCGAGCGCCCGCTCGCAGCGCTCGGCCACGCGCTGATTGAGCGACTCGGGAAAGTATTCGGCAGGCCGTCCGATAACCATTCCATCCAGCCGTTCAGTGGCCCCCTCGCGGTAGAGCGGGACAGCGCGCGGGTCGCACGTTGCATCGAGCGGATCGGCGCCTGCGATGACCTCCAGGCCGAGTGCCGCATCGTCGACCGTGCGTCCGAAAACACCAATGTGATCGAGCGAGGAGGCGAAGGCGACGAGGCCGTAACGACTCACGCGACCGTAGGTCGGCTTGACGCCCGTGATGCCGCAATAGGCGGCCGGCTGACGCACGGAACCTCCAGTCTCCGAGCCGAGCGCGATACGGACCGCTCCGGCCGCGACCGCCGCTGCCGAGCCACCACTGGATCCGCCAGGCACGCGAGTCGGATCCACCGGATTGAGCGTGGGACCGTAGGCGCTGTACTCGGTGGATGAGCCCATGGCAAACTCGTCCATGTTCGTCTTGCCTATCACTATCGCGCCGGCCTCGCGCAGCCGACGGACAGCAGTCGCCTCGAAGGGGCTCACGTAGCCCTCCATGATGCGTGATCCGCAACTGGTGGGCAGGCCAAGCGTGGCGATATTGTCCTTGACCATCACCGGGACGCCGGCCAGCGCGCCCACGGGGGGTTGCGAGTCCATCGCCGCATCGGCACGGTCAGCTTCGGCCAGCGCTTCTGAGGAGTCGGACCAGAGCAGATAATTGAGTCCGTCAGCTCCACCTCGCGAGACCTTCACCGCATCGAGCGAGGACTGGACAGCCGCCCTAGCGGTAAGCGTGCGATTGGCGATGCGGTCGCGCAGCGCGCTGGCACTGAGCCCGGTGAGATCGGTCCCGGTCATGACTGCCTGTCCGATGCCGGTGCTCCGTCGTCGCCTTCCAGGTGTTCGTGGGTGGCGAGACGCGGAACGAGGAGAAAGCCGTCGCGTGTAGCCGGGGCAAGCTGGTCCAGGGAGCGAGACATGGGATACTGCGGTCCATCGTCCACTCGCAGCGGCATACTCCCGAGGACCGCACCGTGGGATGCACCAGCTCGCTCGGTATCCACGGTCTTCAGAACCTCCATGTGGCCGAGGATCGCGTTCAACTCAGCTACCAACGGCTGCATACGCGCTTCGTCCAGTCCCAGTCGCGCGAGGCCGGCGATGTGCCGTACATCCGCTTCGGTTACCGCCATCACTCCCACTCCCGTTCGAGGTTGGCCTGTGCCACGACGAGGGTCTTCCGTCCTACCTCATCGTCGTCAAAATCGATTCGTACCTTGGTATCGCGTCCTGTTCCCACGATTTCGGCGATCATGCCGGCGCCGAACCTGGCGTGACGCACGCGTGACCCCACCGCGATCACCGCAGCGTCCTGCGATATGTCCTCATCGGCCGGGATCGAGGTCCGACCAGCGCTCCAGCCCAGCACGGAGGAATCGGTGGACGGGCGCGAGGCCGCTCCGGCGCCACCTCCCCGTCCGCCTGCGTAGCCCGCACTGCCGTAACCACTGCCTGAGAAGCGACGCCGCGCCGGGCTGCCGGAACTGTCGTTTCCACCAACTCGTCCCCAACCATCACCCTGCCAGCCCGCGCCATTCATGAACGCCCGCCCGCTATTGCGCGTGCGAGCGGTCTGTCGTTGCTCCACGTCGTCCATGGCGATGGCGGAAAGGAAGCTGGAGGGCCTGGATGCCAGCAGCTCGCCATTGCGGCGACGCGTTTCGGCGTGGGTGATGAAAAGCTTTCGCTCGGCCCGGGTGATCCCGACGTAGAACAGCCGCCTCTCCTCCTCGAGTTGCGATGGATCCTCGTAGGCGCGGGCCAGGGGGAAGAGACCATCCTCCAGGCCGGTGACGAAGACGATCGGAAACTCGAGTCCCTTCGCGTTGTGCATCGTCATCATGACGATGGCGTCGGCGTCGGAGTCGAGCGCATCGATGCCGGCGACCAGGGAGGTCCGCTGCAGGAAGTGATCGAGCAGCGTGAGACCAACCTCGCCCCCCTCGTCGGCGACGGTTTCAGCCGCACTGTCAATGAGTTCACGCACGTTCTCCATGCGCTCCTTGCCCTCGGGCCCCTCGGCGCTCAGGTGGTCCTCGTAACGGATGGCATCCACCAACGCGCGCAGCAACTCGTCCACGGCCGCGTCGCGTGCCTGTTCGTGCAGACCGTTGACAAGCCTGGCGAATTCGACGAGGCCGTGCCGGGCGGCGGGTCGCAGGCCTACGAGCAGGTCGGGGCGGCTCGCCGCAGCGAGCATCGGGATTCCATGCGCCCGGGCGATCTCATCGAGCACGCTCACTGTCGTGTCTCCCAGGCCCCGGCGGGGAGTGCCGACCGCACGGCGGAAAGCCTCATCATCGGCCGGATTGGCGATGAGCTTGAGGTAGGCCATGAGATCCCGGATCTCCCGACGGTCGTAGAAGCGCACCGCACCAACCAACCTGTAAGGCAGGGAGTGCCTGCGCATCGCTTCCTCCATCGCCCGGCTCTGCGCGTTGGTGCGATAGAGGATGGCGAAGTCACGCAGCATGAGCCTTCCCGAGCCAGCTCGTCGAGCAGCTATCTCACCGGCAACGAAGTCGGCCTCATCGCGCTCATCGGCAGTGGCGACCACGGTCACCCGCTCGCCCTCAGGCTGGGTTGCACGAAGAATCTTTCCGCGCCGCTCGCTGTTCGCGCTGATGACCCGATTGGCAACGTCGAGGATGTGCGGTGTGGAGCGATAATTCTCCTCCAGCCGCACCACCCGGGCGTCCGGAAAATCGTTCTCGAAGCCAAGGATGTTGCGGATGTCGGCCCCACGCCAGCCGTAGATGGACTGGTCGTCGTCACCCACGACCATCACGTTGCCGTGCTCGCCCGCCATCAGCTTGATGAAGCGGTACTGGGCGCCATTGGTGTCCTGGTACTCGTCGACGAGAACGAACTCGAATCGGCGACGGTATGCGGCGAGCTTCTCGGGATGGCGCTCGAGGAGCCGGACAGGAAGCACGAGCAGGTCGTCGAAGGTGACGGCATTGGCCTGGCGCAGAGTGGGCTCCAACTCGTTGTAGACTGCCGCCGTCGCCCTGGCGAACGGGTCGAAGGCGAGTGCCTCGTAGTCCCGCTCCGTGACCAGGGCGTTCTTGGCGTCGGAGATCGCGCCAAGGATTGCCTTGGGGGCAAACTCCTTCGGAGAGATGGAGCGTCGCTCCATGATCCGCTTGACAAGGGCGAGCGAATCATCCTGATCGTAGATCGTGAAGTTGACCGAACGACTCACGAGCGCGGCGTTGGCACGGAGGAGCCGGGCCCCGATCGCGTGGAAGGTGCCTACCCACATCCCGGCCGGAGGCTTGCCGAGAAAGCGCTCGATACGGGACTTCATCTCGCCGGCGGCCTTGTTCGTGAAGGTCACCGCGAGGATCCGTGAGGGATCGACGGAGTGATGATCCACCAGGCGCGCGATCCGGGTAGTGAGGACGCGCGTCTTGCCCGAGCCGGCACCAGCTATGACGAGCATGGGGCCGGTATGGTGCAGGACGGCCTCCCGCTGTGCCGGATTGAGGCGGGAGAGGGCACTATCCGGCGAGTTCGCGCTGTCGTGACCGAAGACGTGAGTGGTTGCAGACATCAAGGTAAGATAACGTCAAACGTCGCCCCACGGTCGCTCGGCGCGAGCACCAACTGGCCGTGATGGTTCTCCTCGACGATCCGCTGGGCAAGGGAGAGTCCGATACCCCAACCATGCTCCTTGGTGGAGAAGCCGGCTTCGAAGATGCGTGTGCGCTGCTCACGTGGTATCCCCGGCCCGTCATCGGCCACCCGAACCCTGGCTCCGCCCTCGGGCATCGGTTGCAAGGAGATGGTAACGACTCCTCCCCGGCCGGCGAGCGCGTCCAGGGCGTTCTTGAGCAGCGATTCCAGCGCCCACTCCAGCAACACCGGGTCGCCGTGCACTTCCAGTGGTTCCGGCGGCGGCAGGTAGCGCACGTCCACTGCCCGGTTGAGCTTCGGTGCTCGAGCCCGGAAATAGCTGGCCAGGCGCTCACAGACCGCCGCTATGTCCACCGGTTCGAGCCGTGGCGGCGCGCCTATGCGCTCGAAGCGATGAGCCACACGGTCCAGCCGCTCCAGGTCGCCATGGATGTGGATGAGCGCGTCGCGCAACAGTGGGTCGGAGTCGCGCTCGCCGAGCAACTCCACCCAGCCGCTGAGGCTGGTGAGCGGGGTGCCGAGCTGATGAGCTGCTTCGCGGGCCATCCCGGCCCAGGTGCGCTCGCGTTCCGCCCGCCCGCGCGCGCGGAGCGCGATGACACCGGCCATTCCGAGCAGTCCGATCAACGCTGCCTGGACCAGCGGCACTATCCGCAGGCCACGCACCAGCAGAGTGTTGCCGTAGTGAACACTGCTGCCGCCTTCCAGCATCACCGGCGGATTGTCGATGTCCATCGCGCGAGCCATCGCGCGCAGCCGGTGGTCGGTGGGCGCCTCGACGCCCAGGTTGTCCCACGCGGTCGGCGTACCATCGGCGTCGAGGATGATGATCGGGACGCCCTTGGCCACGATGTGGCTGGAGAGATCGAGCAGCGCGGCCACCGCCGACTCCTCGGTGGTATCGCTCAGCGCTTGCCAGACGCGCGCGTACATCACGCTCTCCGTGGCCGCATCCAGCCGCAACGCCTGGACCACGCGCCTGGCATAGATGACATACCAGCCGAGCAGCGCCGCGAGGGCGACAAGGAGGACTATCGGCGCCACACGGCGCATGACTCAGCCCAGCCGGGCGAGGCCCAGATACGGCTGCAACACCTCGGGCACAGTCACCGAGCCATCAGCGTTCTGGTAATGCTCCAGGATGCAGGCGATGGTACGGGGAAAGGCGAGACCCGAGCCATTCAGCGTGTGCACGAAGCGCGGCTTTTCTCCCCTCGCCGGACGGTAGCGTATGTTGGCACGGCGCGCCTGGAAATCGACGAAGCTGCTGCACGACGAGACCTCGAGCCAACTGCCGACTCCCGGCGCCCAGACCTCGAGGTCGTACGTCATGGCACTGGAGAAGCCGGTATCGCCGGCGGCAAGCAACTTCACCCGGTACGGCAGGCCCAATCGCTGCAGCGCGACCTCAGCGTGTCCGGTAAGGGTCTCCAGCTCATCCCGCGAACGCTCCGGTTCCACATAGCGCACCAGCTCCACCTTGTCGAATTCGTGGCTTCGCAGCAGGCCGCGCGTGTCCTTTCCTGCCGAGCCAGCCTCGCGGCGGAAGCACGGCGTGTAGGCCGTGAAGCTCATGGGCAGTTGCGCGACGTCGAGCAGTTCATCGCGATACAGGTTGGTGACCGGAACCTCGGCCGTCGGGATGAGGAACAGGTCGTCGCCCTGGATGGCGTACGCATCGTCCTCGAACTTTGGTAGCTGGCCGGTTCCGGTCATCGTCGCCCGGTTCACCAGCGACGGCACCCAGACTTCCTCGTAGCCATGCTCGCGGCCATGCAGGTCGAGGAAGAAGCTCATGAGCGAACGCACCAGGCGAGCACCCTGCCCCCGGTAAACGACGAAGCCGGATCCGCTCACCTTGGCCGCCCGCTCCGGATCCAGCAAGCCAAGTCGAGCGCCAACTTCCCAGTGGGGCCGGACAGCATCCATGGTGCGCGGTGCGCCCCATTCGCGGACGATGACGTTGGCCTCCTCGCCGCCCTCCGGGACTTCGGGGAGTGTGACATTGGGCAACTGGAGAAGGAGTTGCTCCAGCTCGTCGGCCGTCGTTGCCAACTCGGACTCCATCGCCGAGATCTCGTCCCCCATCAGTCGGCCGTCGGCAATCAGGTCGTCGGCTGGCTCACCGGCGCGTTTCCGGCGCGCTACTTCCTGGGTGGTTGCATTGCGTGCCGCCTTGCGTTCCTCCACCGCGTGGATGAGCCGCCGACGATCGGCGTCCAGCCGCTCCAGCCGGTCCACAGTGCCACCGAGCTCGTCCAGTTGGCCGCGACGGCGGAGCCCATCGCGTAGCCATTCGGGCTGCTCGCGAATCATGCGTGGATCGTGCACGTTACCTCGACGGGAGAGTACCGGTCTCGAGTCCGCGGAATCCGCAGTTCGGGTCCACGACCAGTCGCAACCGGACGCTCCGATTCACCGGATCGATCGCGTCGACGACGAACTTGGCGTAGATGTTCTGCGCTACATAGAAAACGTTCGCGCAGTAGGGATGATTGAGCGACTGGATCACACCCACGTCGCCGACGGCGATGGGGAGGTCGGCACGATTCACGTAGCCGCCGTCGGGGGCGCGGGTGATGTCGTCGAACGGCTTGTCGAGCTTCTGCATGCCTACCACCCGAGACGGCGGCAGGATCGCCCCGCTCGCCACCCGATCCACCGGTATCAGGCGCGCGGCGCCCGAAGCATCCAGGTCGACGGCGATGTCGAACTGGTAGTCGGCAGTCATCCTTACGGCTCGCGGCGTGCTCACGAGTGCAAGCGCAGACGGATGGACGGCAGCCGGGCCATTCAGCGCGAAGGTGGTGACCGTGGCCGGTATGGTATTGGAGTTCGCCTTGATCTCGGTGGGACCGCCACAGCCACTCGCGGCCAGAGTAGCGGCGAGGACGACGAACATGCCGGCAAGGGAACGCCGGAGAGCACCAGAGTGGGCCATCGGGTATGCTACGGTGAAGGGCCTTCCCGCAGCGTGCGGGTGGGGCCGCGAAGAATACCGCGGCGACGGAGCGAGTTCAAGCGCGCGGGACTACGCGACAGCCGCCCCAAGCGCGTATCATTCCTTGACTTCGCTCCAGGTCGCCGGTAGCTTGGCAACCATTTTACGGCATCTTTCCGGGGGATTCTGATGGCCACGATCCGCGATCTCGTCAACGCAATAGCCAGGCGCGAAGGTGTCGAGGCGGTGATCGTGCTGGGCCGCGATGGCCTCGTTATCGACAGCAGGCTGGCCGACGGGTGGTCTGCCGACGACGTCGCCGCCCACGTCCCCTCCATCCTGACGGCGGCCGACGAACTGGGCACCGTGGCCGGGTTGGAGAACGTTGCGACAGCCGTCCTGGAGTACCCACGCGGCCTGGCAATCGTGAGCACGCTTTCCAGCGAGGCGGTGCTACTCGTCTTCGCCCAACCCAATCCCAACCTCGGCCAGTTGCTCTTCGAGCTTCGCCGGAACCGCGAACACATCGCGGCCCTGGTCTAGTAATGCAGGAGGAGGCGGAACCGGGTAGCTGCAGGGTACTGGTGGCTGATGACGAGCCACATATCGGCCGTATCATCAAGATGAAGCTCGAACAGGGACCGTTCTCAGTCACCCTCGTCTACGACGGCGCGGAAGCGATCTCGGTGCTGGAGAGGGACGGACCGTTCGACCTGGTTCTGCTGGACCTGATGATGCCCCGGCGAAGTGGACTGGACGTGCTCACCTTCGTGCGCTCGTCGCTGACCCTGAAGACCGTGCCCTGCATAATCCTCACCGCGGCCGGGCAGGAGCAGCAGCATCAGCAGGCCATGGCCCTTGGGGCAACTGCCTTCATCACCAAGCCATTCAGTCCGAAGAAGCTCTACCAGCTTACGCTGGACCTCGCCGGCCTCACTGCCGACAGCACCGGAGAGACGCAGTGAGTCTGTGGGCGGTCGTACTGGCTGGTGGGGTCGGTTCGCGGTTCTGGCCGCTGAGCACTCCCACCCGGCCAAAGCAGCTTCTTCCCCTGGCCAGCGACCATCCGCTACTGGTCGACACACTTGCCCGGCTCGAGCCTCTGGTGCCGGCGGAGCGGACGCTGGTGCTCACCAACGTCGAGCTGCGCGACCCTATCCAGGCTATCGCGCCGTCCTTGCCCGCCGCCAACCTGCTCACCGAACCGCAGCCAGCCGGCACGGCCGCAGCGCTCACCTGGGCAGCCGCTGAGATCCAGCGCCGGGCGGGCGACGAGGCGATCATGGTGTGCGTTCACGCCGACTGGTCCATCGCCGATCCCGATGCCTTTCGTGCCACGCTGCGCAGGGCGGCCGAAGTGGCCGCTCTCCATCATGGCCTGGTGACCGTGGGAATCGTGCCCACACGTCCCGAGATTGGCTATGGCTACATCCGCGCTGGAGAGGCGGTGACGGGCGGGGCTCGGCGGGTGGCGACCTTTGTCGAGAAGCCGAATCGCGAGCGAGCAGAGGAGTTGTGCGCGGAGGGTTGTCTCTGGAACTCCGGCATCTTCGTCTGGCGCGTCGGAGACTTCCTGGCAGAGGTGGTGGCGCACACGCCCGAGGTGGCGCCAGCTCTGGCTGCCTCTGCTGGCGACGCCGAACTGTTCTTCCGCAGCGTCACCCCGGTATCGGTGGATGTGGGCGTTCTGGAACGCAGCCACCGGGTCTTCGTGGTGCCTGGCGACTTCGGCTGGGATGACGTGGGCACGTGGGCCTCGCTGGCCAGGGTCCGCAAGGCAGACGCCGACGGGAATACCAGCAGCGGCCCGGTGCACGTGCTCGACGCCCGGGACAACGTGGTCCACAGCGAAGGGAACGCCGTCGTTCTGTATGGCGTGGAGGGCCTCGTCGTGGTCGTCCGCGATGGTCTCACGCTGGTGACCTCGGTGGAACGTGCCGCCGAGTTGAAGCTGCTTCTCGATGCCCTTCCCGCCTCGCTCCGCGACCTGCCGTGACAGCGTTCTTTCTCTGGGATGACGCAGCCGCACGGCTCTTCGCTCCCTTCGCCCTCACCCGTCCGGTAGGCGAGCTGCGTGCCGGCGCTCAACTCATCCGGGAACGCTGGGAGCGCCTGTTCGGCGTCGCGGCAGGCGGGTTCGTGAGCGCCGAGCATCTGGAGCACTTCGAGGAACCGGGTGCCCCACCGTCGGCCGTCATGGTGCCGTCCGGCGCAATCATCGTCAACGCCCGCTGCGTACCGGCACTGGACGCGGCTTCGACCCTTCCCGGGCTTCGATCAGCGGATGTGATGAAATGGACCTGCGACGGGCGGCTGGCCGCGCTGCGCGCGCCGCATGATCTGAGTGCCCACGCATTGCGAGAACTGGAGTCGCTCGAGGAGCTCGTCGCGCCGCGGTCCACCTCCAGCGTCGATCCGCTGGCGGCGAAGCTTCCCGGCCGATGGCTCGCCGCACCGTGGGACCTCATCGCCTCACTGGATCTCCAGCTACTGGAAGACGTGACGGCGCTGGCCGGGGAGCTGGATCGTGTGGCCCGACCGTCACATGCGCTGGTGATGGGCGATCATCCGGTGGTGCTCGAGCGCGGTGCCGTGGTCGAGCCGCTGGTGCTGCTGGACGCGACGTCAGGTCCGATCCTCATCCGGCGCGGCGCGGTCGTGGCAGCACTGACGCGACTGGTGGGGCCATGCATCGTCGGTGAGGGATCGTCGGTGCTCGGTGGTCGGATCGCGTCGGCCGCCATCGGTGAGCGGTGCAAGGTGCACGGCGAGGTGAGTCATGCCGTCCTTGTCGGGCACTCCAACAAGGCCCACGATGGATTCCTGGGGCACTCCTACCTCGGGCGTTGGGTGAACCTGGGCGCCGGCACCATCACCAGCAACCTGAAGAACACCTACGGCCCGGTGTCGCTCTGGACACCGCTCGGCATGCGGGAGACTGGACAGCAATTCCTCGGCACGATGTTCGGAGATCACTCCAGGACAGCGATCGGCACCCTCCTCTCAACCGGGACGGTACTGGGTGCGGGGGCGAATGTCTTCGGGACCGGGATGCCGCCGCGTGCGGTCGAACCATTCGCCTGGGGACATGGTGACCCGAGCAAGGTATACGAACTGGAACGCTTCCTCGTCGTCGCCGAGAGGGTGATGGCCAGGCGAGGGGTCACTCTCGGAGAGCGGGCGCGGCGCCAGTTCGCGGCGGCATACGCGCGTCGCGCCGAATCATCCGGCCGATGAAGGTCTGGAGTCTGGGCAGTGGGAGCAAGGGAAATGCGGTCCTCGTGGAGTCCGGGAATGCACGGATACTCGTGGATGCCGGCTTCGCACCCCGCACACTCGCCCAGCGGCTCCAGTCGATATCAGTCGCGCCGGCGTCGATCACCGACTGCGTGATAACGCACGAGCATGGCGACCACTGCCGTGGCGCAGCGGCCGCGGCAGCAAGGTGGGGGTGGCGGTTGCACGCCACCACCGGCACGATCTCCGGTTGCACCGGCCTGGCGGACGCGCAGCCACAGAGCTTCACGGCGGGAGCGACCCTCACCATCGCCGGGATGACTGTGGACACGATCGCATCACCCCATGATGCCAACGAGTCGGTGGTCCTGGTGGTGACCTCGCGCGACGGCATTCGCCTGGGACTGGCTTACGACTTGGGGCACGTACCCGAGACCGTGGCGACCGCCCTCGGGCGGCTGGACATGCTGGTACTGGAGAGCAACCATGACGAGGGAATGCTGCGGGCCGGCCCCTACCCGGCGTCGGTGCGCGCGCGAATCGCCAGCACGACGGGGCACCTCAGCAACCGCGCGGCCGCGGAATGTGCCATCCGCTCGGTGAACCCGAATCTCGCCCATGTGCTCCTGGCGCACATGAGCGAGAAGTGCAACGACCACGGACTGGCAGTCACCGGAATGAGGGCCGCACTCAACCGCACAGCCTTCCGCGGCCAGGTGGCGCCATTGCTGCAGCACGCGCCGTGCGGCCCCTTCCTGCCCCGGCACTCGCGAGCTCCATCGGCCACGCAGCTATCTCTCTTCTGATTGGCCGGCGAGGCGGGGCGGTTATGGCATCGCCACCATTCTCACGCCGATCCTGGCGTAGATGGTGCAAATGCTGCTCCGAACGAAAGAGATACCGGCAATCGATTCGGGAGGGAAAAATTCCGGCGGAACCGATGATTCCCTGCGGGATCGAGAGTCCAATCCAGTGAAACTGGGCGGGACGTCGCTCTCGCCACGGGGCAACCGCGACCGGGAGGGAAACGATGTCCAGGAGTTTTCATGGCAGGCCGTGCTGGTACGAACTGGCAACGACCAGAGGCAGGCTCGACTCGGCAGAAGGGTTCTATGGCAGCATCCTCGGCTGGAAGATCAGCGACTCCGGCATGGAGGGATTCGACTACCATCTCGCCAGCTCCGACGGCGACATGGTAGCAGGACTGACGGAGATGCCCGAGAACATGGCAGACATGCCACCGTACTGGACCATCTACTTCGCCGTGGACGATGCCGACAGGACAGTGGCCGAGGCCAGGGCCAACGGGGCGAGCATCCATAGCGAACCAGCGGACATCCCGGGTACCGGCCGCTTCGCACTCCTGGCCGATCCGCAAGGTGCCGCCTTCGGGATCCTGGAGCCTGACATGAGCGGCATGTCGGAGGCGGATGTCGCCAAGGCTGAGAGGGGCGAGGGCGCATTCGACCAGGGCAGGCCGGGGCACGGCAACTGGCACGAATTGATGTCCACCGACCCGGAGGCTGGATTCGTGTTCTATTCGAGGCTATTCGGCTGGGCCAGGGGTGAGGCGGTGGACATGGGTGAGATGGGGAAGTATCAGCTCTTCAGTCGAGACGGAGTCGACCTGGGCGGCATGATGGGCCTGGGGAATGCGCCGGTACCCAACTGGCTTCCCTACTTCGGCGCGAAGGGAGGGCTGTCCAGGTCGGTCGAGGCCATCGGTGCCGCAGGTGGCAGGGTGCATCATGGCCCATCAGAGGTGCCGGGCGGAGCCTACATCGCCGTCGCGCAGGACCCACAGGGCGCCTGGTTCGCACTCGTGGGCGCCAGCAACTGACGCACGGACCGATCGCCGGGGCTGATACGCCACATGATCACCGCTCGCGTCGCTCCGTCCTCGAGAGAGGAATGACGCGAATCGGAAAAGGGGACCGGCAAGTTGCCGGTCCCCTTTTCCTTCCTGACGTGTGCGACTAGTACATGCCGCCCATGCCGCCGCCCGGAGGCGCACCGGCGCCGCCAGAATCCTTCTCCTTCCGCTCGACCACCACAGCCTCGGTGGTGAGCAGGAGGCCGGCGATCGATGCGGCGTTCTGCAGCGCCGTGCGCGTCACCTTGGTGGGATCGATGACCCCCGCCTGGACGAGGTCCTCGTAGGTGTCGGTGAAGGCGTTGTAACCGAAGGAGATCTCCTTGGCGGCGCGGACCTTCTCGACCACCAGCGACGGCTCGCCGCCGGCGTTCTGGACGATCATGCGGATGGGCTCCTCGATGGCGCGACGGATGATGTCAACACCAATCTGCTCATCCAGCTCCTGGACCTTGAAATCCTTGAGCGCGGACTGGACGCGGATGAAGGCGACTCCACCGCCGGGGACGATGCCCTCCTCGACAGCCGCGCGCGTGGCGTGCAGAGCATCCTCGACGCGTGCCTTCTTCTGCTTCATCTCGACCTCGGTAGCCGCACCGACGTCGATCACGGCAACTCCGCCGGAGAGCTTGGCCAGACGCTCCTGGAGCTTCTCGCGGTCGTAGTCGGACGTGCTCTTGTCGACCGCAGCGCGGATCTCCTTGACACGGCCCTGGATCGCGTCAGGCTCGCCACCACCATCGATGATCGTGGTGTTGTCCTTGTCGACGACGATGCGCTTGGCGCTGCCGAGGTCGGTGACGACGGCGTTCTCGAGCTTGAAGCCGACTTCCTCGGAAATCACCTGGCCGCCGGTGAGGACGGCGATGTCCTGCAGCATGGCCTTGCGACGATCGCCGAAGCCCGGTGCCTTGACGGCGCAGACGCGCAGCGTGCCGCGGAGCTTGTTGACGACGAGCGTGGCCATGGCCTCGCCCTCGACGTCCTCGGCGATGATGAGCAGTGGCTTGCCCATCTGCGCGACCTTCTCGAGGATCGGGAGCAGATCCTTCATCGCGCTGATCTTCTTGTCGTGGATCAGGATGAGGGCGTCCTCGAGGGCGGCCTCCATCTTCTCCGGATCGGTCACGAAGTAGGGCGACAGGTAGCCGCGGTCGAACTGCATGCCGTCGACCGTCTCCAGCGTCGTCTCGAGACCCTTGGCCTCCTCGACGGTGATCACGCCGTCCTTGCCGACCTTCTCCATCGCCTCGGCGATGAGGTTGCCGATCTCCTGATCGTTGTTGGCCGAGATGGTGCCGACCTGAGCGATCTCCTTCCGGCCCGAGATGGGCACGGAGATCTTCTTCAGCTCGTCGGTGACGGCGACGACGGCCTTCTCGATGCCACGCTTGATGGCCATCGGATTGGCGCCGGCGGTGACGTTCTTCAGGCCTTCACGGAAGATGGCCTGGGCGAGAACGGTGGCCGTGGTGGTACCGTCGCCGGCGACGTCGGAAGTCTTGGTCGCCACTTCCTTCACCATCTGGGCGCCCATGTTCTCGATCGGATCGATGAGCTCGATCTCCTTCGCTACCGTGACGCCGTCCTTGGTGATCGTCGGCGAACCGAACTTCTTCTCGATAACGACGTTGCGGCCCTTGGGGCCGAGCGTGACCTTGACCGCCTCGGCGAGTTGGTCGACGCCCTTCTTGAGCGCAGCACGCGCCTCGACGTCAAAAATCAGTTCCTTGCTAGCCATTGTAGCTCCCTCTTGTCCCGGATGGGTGAATCGTTCAGGTCAGCGACGACGCCAGGGCATCGCGCGACCAGGTTCTTGGAAGGGGACACCGATATCGCGAACCGCGCGCCGGTGTTGACGTGTCGAGCAGGAGGCGCCGTTGAAGTTCAGCGGAGCATCCCGGCACGTCCGGTCAGCCGACTACGGCGAGGACGTCGGACTCACGGAGGATCAGGTACTGCTCGTTGTCCACCGTGACTTCAGTTCCGCTGTACTTGCCATAGAGGACCTTGTCACCGACCTTGAGGTCCATCGGGACACGGGCACCTTCCTCGAAGCGTCCGGGGCCGACGGCAACGATCTCTCCCTGCTGCGGCTTTTCCTTGGCAGTATCAGGGATGTACAGGCCGCCGCGCATCTGCTCGGCCTCTTCGGTCGCCTTCACGACGACGCGGTCGGCGAGCGGCTGCACTTTCACTGCCGCGTCACTCTTCGTGGCCATTGCTGCGTTCTCCTTCTTTGGGGACAGTTCACGAATCTCGACTGTTAGCACTCGACAACGTCGAGTGCTAACAGGAAAGTACCACTCCGACTCGCAACGTGTCAACCCCACCGGCACCGCCGCCCGAGCGAGCTAAACCGTGCCACTCCAAGCTTTTACGGACCCTCGCCGCAAGCCACATTGGCAGACGTGACCGTCATAATGGCACATACCATGCCATTCCGGCGGACTACGCCGCTGGCTCGGCAAGGAGCGCGTACGCCAGCCTCAGGCCGTGCAGCGTCAACTCCGGCTCCACCATGTCGAACGACTCACAGTGCGGACGGAGCACCACGGCCAGCCCACCCGTGGCCACCACCAGCGGCACCTCGCTGCCAGGCCATTCCTCCTTCAGCCGACGCACCAGACCGTTGATCGACTCAGCGGCGCCGTAGATCACGCCCGACTTGATGCACTCCTCGGTCCGCCGGCCAATGAGCGCAGCCGGTGCCTTCAGTTCCGTGGCTGGCAACTTGGACGTACGACGGTAGAGTGTGTCCGCCGACGTCCGGATGCCGGGCGCGATGATCCCCCCCAGGAAAACTCCGTCGGCAGTGATGCAATCGTAGGTGGTCGCCGTGCCCAGATCGACCACGATCGTGTCGCGACCGTACATGCGGCTCGCCGCCAGCGTGTTGATGAGGCGATCGGCGCCGACGGTGAGCGGTTCCTCGACGTCCAGCCTGATCGGCAGCGGTGAGCGCGCGTCGACTATCAGTGGCGTGAGCGAGAAGCAGCGGGCGCAGGCGGCGGTCAGCGTCGGCGTCATCGCCGGCACGACTGAACCGATTGCCACCCCAGCAACCGCACCGCACGGCACATCCACCGAATCGAGCAGTGCCCGGAGCATCAGCCCGACCTCGTCATCGGTGCGAGTTTCGTGCGTTGTCAGTCCCCAGCGGGCGTGCAATCGACTGCCGTCGAACAGGCCGACGGTGGTCTCGGTGTTGCCTACGTCGAAGACGAGTATCATCTGGTTCACGCGTTGTTGGTGAGCACTAGCGAGCCGGCGTGCATGGTCCGCACACCGCGCACGGTCTCCACTCTCAGCCCGCCATCTGCGGCGAGTCCGAGTACCCGACCTGCACACGGCGACGTGCAGGCAAGCCCTGCAGCCAGGTCTCGGGACGCGAACGCGCTCAATTCAGCCTCACTCAGCGAACCGCGCTCGCTCACCGCGCCGACGATTGCCGGCACGACCGCGTCGAGGACGTCCAGGCGCTCCGTGCCGCCGCGAAGCGCCGCTCCCCCAGCCGACCGGGCGCCGGCGCTCCCCACATTGATACCAACGCCGATTGCCGCCCAGGACGCCAGCGCACCCTGCCAGCGTGTCTCGACAAGAATCCCGGCGAGCTTGCCCCCTGCCAGGTACACATCGTTCGGCCACTTCAACTGTACCGGCCGTGGGGCAAACCGATCGAGTGGACCAGCGACGGCGAGGCCGAGCCGGATGGCCAGCACTCCGACCGTGGCGGCATCCAGATCACGTGCGAGCAGGGTGAGCCAGATTCCCTGACCGCGCGCCGAGTGCCACTGCTTGCCATGACGTCCGCGACCTCCTGTCTGCTGGTCCGCCACCACCAGTGTTCCGTGCGGGGCGCCGTTCCGGGCCAGCCGGTGCGCATCATCCAGCGTGGATACAGTGGTGTCGTATGCCACGACGAATGGTACCCCCCATCGTGCAGCCAGAGAGTGAGCATCCAGGCCGTCATACTGCCCGGTAGGGGCCGGGTTGTCGCCCGACATCGTCAGCGGGCTGGGGAGATCAGCCACGACCATGGATGAACCAGAGCACGAAGACACCCAGGAGTACTCGATAGACCGCGAACGTGGCATAGCTGCGTCGACTGACGAAGCGCAGCAGTACGGCGATGGCCAGCCAGCCGCTCAAAGCTGCGGCCAGGACACCCGCCAGCAATGGCGCGCTGAGTCCCGTTTCCCGCACTGCTTCGGGCACCTTCAGCACTGCCGCGGCAGCAATGATCGGCATGCTCATGAGGAAGCTGAAAACAGCCGCCGAGGACCGGTCCAGGCCGAGTGCGCGTCCGGCAGTGATCGTCGCGCCCGAACGGGAAACACCGGGAACCAGCGCGAAGCACTGAGCAATACCAATCAGTACGGCGTCGGTCCAGCGGACCTGATCCAACTCCCGTCGTTCACTCATCACCCTGTCCACCGCCCAGAGGATGACGCCGAGCACGATCAGCGCTACGGCGGTGATCTCGGGGGCGCGGAAGACTGTCTCGGCATGTTCCTCCAGCAACAGCCCCGCGATGGCAGCCGGTATCGTGGCCACCACCAGGAAGATCACGCGCCGCTGCTGGAGCGTACGGACCCGACGGGTGACAACGATGCTCCAGGCCGCACTGGCAAGAGCGATCCACTCCCGCCTGAAATACCAGGCGAGCGCAAAGAGGGTCCCGACATGAAGCGAGACATCGAAGGCGAGACCTGGAGCGGGCCAACCGAAGAGCAGGGGAGCGAGCGACAGGTGCGCCGAACTGCTTATTGGCAGGAATTCGGCGAGTCCCTGCAGGGTGCCCAGGACTACCGCCTGAAAGACCGTCATGTGGACGTCGTGAATGGGACGGAGCCTGCCGCAACTGCATTGGGGATGGCGATCGCGGGAGCGGACGCCAGCGTTTCGGTGTAGAGCGCCTCGTACTGGGCAACCACTGCGTTCTCCGAGAATCTCTCACGGGCGTCGATGGCAGCAGCATCGCTCATGCGCCTCCACGCGTTACCGTCGCTCAGCAACTCGATCGCCGCTGCCGCCATCCCGTCCACGTCTCCCACCGGACGCAGCACTCCGGTCTCCCCGGAACGAACGACCTCCGGTAGTCCTCCCACATCACTGGCTATCACCGGAACGCCACATGCCAGGGCTTCCAGCGCACCCAGGCCGAACGACTCGCTCGCGCTTGGTAGAAGGAACAGGTCGGCATTGGCGAGGAGTGGTGCCACGACGTCGATCTTGCCCAGGAAATGTACGTCTCGTTCGACGCCCAGCCGACGCGCCGCGTCCTCGCCGGCGGCACGCTCGGGGCCGTCACCAACCATGACGAGCGACGCCGGCACGACCGCGCGCACGCGGGCGAAGATGGCGACTATGTCTGTGATCCGCTTCACCGGACGGAAGTTGGAAACGTGCATCAGGATGGGTCCCGACCCCGACAACGCGTCCCGCAACGTCGCCGGATGACTACTCCTGGCATAGACGGCGGGGTCGATGAAATTCGGAATCACCTTCACGGCGCAGCCCGTGCAGCCGAAGGTTCGCAATGTCTCATCCCGGAGATACTGCGAGACGGCGGTAATGCGGTCAGAGCGCTCGATCGAGAACTTGGTGATGGCCTGGAAGGAGGGATCCTGGCCGACGATCGTGATGTCGGTGCCATGCAGGGTGGTGATGAGCCGGATGTCGGCACCTTCAGCGCGCAGCATCTCGCGGGCGATCCAGGCGCTCGTCGCATGAGGGATGGCGTAGTGCAGGTGCAGCAGGTCCAGGCCGTGACCGATCACCACCTCGTGCATGCGGACGGCCAGCGCGAGGTCGTAGGGCGGGAACTCGAAGAGGGGATAACGCGGGACGTCCACCTCGTGGAAGAACACCCTGGGCAGGAACGCCGGCAGCCGGAACGGCTGGCGATAGGTGATGAAGTGCACCTCGTGTCCGCGCGCAGCGAGGGCGATACCGAGCTCGGTCGCGACGGCTCCGGAGCCGCCATAGGTCGGGTAGCAGGTGATGCCGATCTTCACTGGATGAACTCCGTGTTCGGTATTGAGGCCGCGCGGACAGGCTTCGGTGGGTCGGGTCGCGCGGACCACCATGCTGCCACGCGTTCTCTCGCGTCGGGCGATGTGGGATCCACGACAGTCACGGAAGCTGCAGGCAACTGGTGACGAATCCAGGTACGCTGGCGCTTGGCGTACTGACGCGTGGCGATGATGACCGCCTCGCGAGCGGCCACCTGGGTCAGCAAGCCATCCGCCATGCGCCTCAGGAAATCATAGCCGGTCGCGTTCCATGCCGGTGCGTCCTCGGCGACCGTGAGGCGGAGTGTCCGTACTTCATCCTCCCAGCCGGCCGCGAACATCTCGTCGACCCGGCGCTCGATCCGGGCGCGCAACGGGTCGACGCCAGGATCCACGACGAGATAGCGCGCCGGCCAGGCCGTGGTGCGTTCCGTCTCGGCGTGGAGTTCACTTATCCGTCGACCAGCCAGAAGTGCTGTCTCGACGGCGCGACGGAGCTGTGCCGGCCCCAGATGAGCGCGCGATGGGTCGAGCGCGCCAACCCAGCGGCGTAGCTCATCGAGTGACCACCCGTCCATGACTGCCTCCAGGGCAGCTCGACGTGATCCATTCAACGAGGGCGCACGGAACAGGGGGTCGGTCAACGCGCGCACGTAGAAACCCGTACCGCCCACGATGAGGCTCTCGATACCATCGTCAGCGGCCTCGCTCATCCAGCGACGCGCATCGGCTGCCCAGCGGGCAGCGGAGTAGCGCTCGATCGGATCGACCACGTCGATACCGCGATGGGCCACGCGCGCTCGATCGGCCCCGGAAGGTTTCGCCGTGCCGATATCGAAGCCGCGATAGACCTGCCTCGAATCGGCACTGACGATCAGGGCTCCGCTCTGCTCGGCAAGCTCCATGGCGATCGCGGACTTGCCCGCTGCGGTGGGTCCGAGAATGATGTTGAGCGGCGGACGATCCATCTCAACGCCGGCCAAAGCGCCGCTCGAGTTCGTCCCACGAGAGCTGGACGATCGTCGATCGACCATGTACGTCGTGCGCCGCGAGTCGGGTACGGGCGAGGGAAAGATAGAGGGCGCGCATCTCCGGCTGGGAGAGCGGATCTCCCGCCTTGACGGCTGCCTTGCACGCGACCGTCGCCGCCAGGCGTTCGTGGCGGGGTGCGGAACTGGCAAAGCGAGCGCCGGTGAGCGCGTCGAGTGACTCGCGCAGACAGCGTTCGGCGTCAAAACGGGGATGGGGCACGGGTACGCTCCGAACGAGCAATGTGTGTCCGCCAAACCCCTCAACTTCGTATCCGAGACGGCCGAAGAGCTCGTGATGTTCCTCGAATGCGTCAGCCTCGGCCGGCCCCAGGTGTATGGTGAGGGGAAACAGGAGGCGCTGCGACGGCGCGTTCCCGGCGTCCAATGAACCCATGAACTGCTCATACAATACGCGCTCGTGCGCCGAGTGCTGGTCGATCAGAACCACGCCATCATCGCGCTCGAAGAGCATCCAGGTGCGGCGCAGCTGAAGCAGGGTTGGCACCGCCTCGTCCGACGCGCTCCTCCCGTCCAGGGCATCGGCGCGGGCGCCACTACCCTGGTCGGCCACCGATGCGCCCGTGGTATCAACGCTGTCGTGCAGTTCGCCAAACAGTCCGTCCACGTCGTGGACGGACTGCCGCAGGACACTCACGTCATCGGTCGCACCGGACGAACCGAGTTCGGCCAGGGTGAGACCGCCGAAACCCTGGCCGCGTCCTATTGATGCCGCGCTATCAAGGGTGCCCAGGGCGCGCCGTACCGCCTCCTCCACGGCTCGCTCGACGGGCCAGCGATCCTCGAAGCGCACCTCGGCCTTGGCCGGATGGACGTTCACATCCACCAGATCGCCCGGCACCACGAGGTCGATGAAGTACGAAGGCCGGACACCCGAAGGTATGGTAGACCGGAAGGCGGCCTCCACGGCGCGCGTGATCCCGGCATCTCGCACCGGCCGGCCGTTCACCGTCAGGAAGGTACGCCGCGTGCGCGTGCCGACATCGGGCGGGCGCTCGACCAATCCGGAGATGTGCATGACACCCTGCACATCCTCCACGTCGAGCAGCGAATCGGCATAGGCACCGCCCCAGATGCCGGCCAGCCTGGCCCGCTGCGAGGAGGCCGGCGGCAGCGAGAGCGCCAGCTTCTCTCCGTGGGTGAGGGTGAAGCGAACGTCGCGCCTCATAAGGCCGGCGGTGATGAAGGCGTCGCTGACAGCTCGCCATTCGGAACGCGGACCTCGCAGAAACTTGAGCCGAGCCGGCGTGTTGTGGAACAGCCGCGCGACGCTGACGGTGGTGCCGCGCCTTCGAGCCGCCGGTTCGACCGAGACGAGGGCGCCACCATCGGCCCGGACATGCACGCCGGCACCGTCCTCGGTAGCCGAGAGAAGCTCCAACTGCGAGACCGAACAGATTGCTGGCAGCGCCTCACCGCGAAAGCCAAAACTGGATACCCCAACCAGATCGGCGGCCAATCGGATCTTGGATGTGGCGTGACGAGCGAGCGCGAGCAGGGCATCGTCGCGCTCCATACCCAGACCGTCGTCGGCGACCCTGATGAGGGTGCGACCGCCGTCCTCGACCAGGACGTTCACAGTCCGCGCCCCGGCGTCGAGGGCATTCTCGACGAGTTCCTTGAGTACGGATGCGGGTCGCTCGACGACCTCGCCGGCGGCGATCTGATCGGCAACGGCGCTGGGAAGGATGGCGATGTTGGGCACACGACAAGCTACCCGGCGTGCCCGAAGCGGGTCAATCGTGACCTGCGGGCCGATCAGTCCGCACGCAATTCGTGCAGATGTGCACGCTCCACCCAACCCACTTCCGACCCGACCTGGATGCGAGTCCAGATACCGGCTCGCGCGCGCACGAGCGCCACCTCACCCGCGGCCAGCGGACGGCGCGGTGTGAGCGCGATGGCTGGCTGATCGCGAAGCACCGCACCCTGGGCCACCACCACGAGGTCGCGAGCCGCCAGCCGTTCGGCCGCCAATGCAGCACCACCGCCACCGAGCGCCGCGATGACGAGGAAGACGCCAACGGCGGCCGTGACGAGCGGTCCGCCACTCACCACGCTCCACAACGCCAGTGCGGAGGCCGTGGCCCACGCCAGTAGCGCCACCCACTGGAGGAAGGATTGGGAAACCGGTGGGACGGCTGCCGCGCCGGCAAGCTGCTCCCCGGGCAGCAGGTGCAGCCGTTCGCGAACGTCCCTGGCCGATGGCTCCAGGCGAAGCGCCCGCTGCCAACCCACCGCTGCCGCCGCACTGTCTCCCTCGGCCCAGGCGGCTGTGCCGACGTTGGCCCAGGCGTCTGCGGAGCGCGGCTCACGGGCTGCCGCGGCGGCGAAGGCGTCGTGGGCTGCCGGAAAATTGCCTGCGTGGTAGAGCAACACACCCTCGGCGAACAGCGAGCGAACGGCCTGCGTCGGCGTCGGAGAAGCCTGTGCGGCCAGGCTGGCGCTGGCGCTGGCGCTGCTGGCACCGGCGACAGCCAGCCCCAACGTGGCCACAAGGAGCGCGATGTAGCCCAGCGAGCGAGGGTTCCTGGAGGCATGACCGCCCGATCGCCGACGTGCCTCCAGATCGATCGACCGAGCAACAGCCTGGGCCCACACGGTCAGCTGACCCATCGCGTCGGGCGATCGATCGACGTCGTCGCCGTAGGCCACGCGATCCAGTTCCGTCAACAATTCCGCCGCATCCAGAGCAACGGGCAGGCTCACACCTTCCAGCCTGAGGGCACGAACGAAGCCACGCTCATCGCCGCCGGGGAGGGACGGAATGGAGAGCCGCTCGGCGACAGACCGGAGAAAGAGAGCACGAAGGCCACGGGCGCTCCGCAGCTCCGCTGGTGCTCCTGACTGTCCGACGGAGCCGAAGGGATCGAGGGACGCGAGCTCGAGGATGGCCGAGGGCAGCGTGCGCACGCGTGGGCGGCGGCGCCTGACCCGCATCACCACGGACGGCAGCGGGAGAAGAGCGATGGCCAGCCAGTAGACCGGAGCCTGCGCCGGTGGCCGCGGTACCGCACCTCGCCACCTCTCACGCACCGACAACGGTGGCTCCGTCAAACCAGGCGTCGAGTCCAGGGCAGCGAGCGTACCGACGGCTACCTGCACGGTCTCGGGGAGTGTTCGGGCCGCCAGATAGGTGGCTCGTCCGGGTTCGAAATAGGAATAGCTGATGACGGGGATGGACTGCGTGCCGCTGCGCAGCGGCGTGAGGATCCAGTCGAACTCCTTCACCCCACCTATCGCCCGCCTGGTGGTGTCCAGCGTCACGCGCTCCCCGCCCGCCACGGCGTTCGCCCACGACACGTGGAGTCGTGGTCTCGGGAACAGGTTCACGTTGCCCGTTCCCGACACGCGTGCAGTGACCAGCAACGGATCACCGACCCGTGGAGCGGCATCATGGTCCACTACCAGCACGATCTCGAGGTCGCTGCCGACAGCGCCATCGTAGTCGGCCGGCCGGCCGGCCGAAGGTATTGCCAGTGCCACCAGCCGCACCGGCACGGTGCGCAGGAGGAAGCTCTCCTCGCGACTGAAGAAGCTGCGGCTGAGCGGGAGCGAGTAACTGAGCCGAGCCGCCGGGATCTCGTGCGTACCTGCGGACAGCGGGAAGACTGCTCGTTCGAAGACATGCGCCTCGTAGGGACCACCCCTGGCGGCGGAGACCACCACGTGGGTGACGGGCAGGTCGTAACCCAGTACCCCGGCCATCTCCGGAGGGACGAACTCGGGGTTCCGCCTGAGGCGCGCGCGAACCTCGTCGCCGAGGAATACTCCGACCTGGTAATTGGCCTGCTGACCTACATAAACCGTGTCGGGATGCATCACAGCATGGAACTCCACTGCCTTCCCTGTCAGTGGAGCCTCGGACAGGATGGCTGGCTGCTGCGCGAACGACGGCGTCGCCCAGAGCGCGAGGAGCGTGGTCATGGCCACGAGCCGTCGCCCGCTCACCAGTCCTTCCCCGTTCGAGGGCTCTCCGGGCTCTGCTGGCGCTGCCTCTTGCCCTGCACCGCCTGCTCCTCCCGTGCCGCACTGTTCAGCAACTGCTCCGCCTGCTGCCTGTCCAGCGCACCAGGCCGCTCCTGCTCGCCGCCCTCGCCCTGGGGCTGTTCGTCATCACCCCCACCCCCACCGCCAGCGCCTCCTCCTCCACCACCCCCACGTTCATCCTTCTCGCGCAGTGCCAGCTCGTAGTTCCAGCGCGCATCTGCGTCATCCGGCTGAGCCATCAGTACCTGCTTGTAACTGGCCAGGGCGGCGTCCAACGCCTGTTCGGCTTCGCTTCCCTCCTCTCCAAGTCCAGCCCGCAGTTCGGCGAGACCCAGGTTGTACAGGGCCGTCTGCCGTAGCGAGCCCTCCGACTGAGCGACGACCCGCTCCAGCACCTCGGCCGCGGCGACAAGCGAATCTGCCGCGAGCAGGGCGGTTCCCAGATTGTAGAGCAACTCCGGTCGTTGATCACCAGCCTGAATGGCGCGCCGATAACCGGCAATGGCCTGCACATACCGACCTGCCCGGTACGCGGCAGCGGCCTCCGTAACGTCGTCGGCTCGTACCGGCGCGGGGAGCGTGGCGAGGAGCAGAGCCGCGCCGGCGACGGTGGCGGTGACACGCCGCCGGCGCAGTGGCCCGAAACGCAGGCGATTATCGGCGAACATCGTGTCGAGAAGGAGCAGGAGTACGGCGGGAAGGAGGAAGAGCTGGAATCGTGGGGTGAGGAGATCGCTCTCGGCAAGAGTCCTCCGCTCGGTACGAAGACGGTTCATGGCCGACCGGATGCGTCCTGCCTTGTCGCTGGCCGCGGCATCGATGAAGACTCCTCCCGAAATCTCGGCGGCAGATCGGAGCTGCGCGGCTTCGTAGCGCGTGATGACGACCGAACCATCGCCATCCCGCTTCACTGACCTGCTGCCATCGCGTTCGGTGACAGGAATGGTAGCGCCCTGCGCGGTACCGAAACCTACAGTGACGACCAGCACACCGGCTGCTCTTGCACGGCGCGCGGCATCGGCAACATCCTCGGGCGACTCCCAGACCTCACCATCGCTGAAGACGACGATGGCCCTGCCAGCGGGCGAACCGGTCGACGTGAGCAGCTCGACACCCTGGTTGATGGTTCGGACCAGCGAACTGCCGGCCTGACCAACAACTGAAGGGTCCAGGTTGTCCAGGAAGAGCTCGATCGCTCCATCGTCGATGGTGAGCGGGGAGAGAATGTAGCTGCGACCGGCAAAGGCGAGGAGTGCGAAGCGGTCGCCTGGCGAGAGAGCGCGAAGTCGCCTGATCTCCTGCTTCGCCAGCTCCAGACGGGAGGGCCGATCGTCCTCGGCGAGCATGGACAGGGAGGCATCCACGGCAAGGACGATGTCGGCACCCTCGCCTCGCACGGTGCTCTGCTGCGTCCCCCAGCGCGGACCGGCAAAGGCGACACCAATGAGCGCCGCTGCCAGGCCCAGCAGGCTGGCCCGCCAGGCGGCAGCCGGTACGCGAGCCGGCCCCCCCAGGCGCGGCAGGAGCTCTGCGTCGGCCAGTCGGGCCAGCCTGGCGACGCGTCCGCGCCGCGCGATCACGACCAGGAACGCCACCGCGGCCGGCAGGAGCAGCGCCAGCGAGAGAAGCCACGGGTGGGCAAAGAGGCGAAGCAGCCAGTAGGTGTTGGTCATGGTACCGGACCCCTCCAGGCGAGCAGCACCAACTCCGCGGCGAGAGCGAACAGGGCGAGGCCCAGTGGCCAGGGATATCGCTCGGTGTACCGCACGTAAGAACGCGCCTGCACGGGCGAACGCTCCAACTGGTCAATCTGCTGGTAGATGCGCCCCAGAGCAGCCGCGTCATGCGCCCGGAAGTAGCGGCCGCCGGTGGTGCGCGACACGTCACGGAGCAGCGGCTCGTCGATGCGCACCGGACGGTTCTCGTAGCGCAGGCCGAAAAGCCCCTTGCCCACCGGCACCGGAGCCATTCCCTCGGTACCCACACCAATGGTGTAGATACGGATGTCGAAAGCCGCCGCCGCCTGCGCCGCCGTACGTGGATCCACCGACCCACGATTGTTCTCTCCGTCGGTGAGCAGGATCATCACACGCGATCGTCCGGGCGCATCGCGAAGCCGGTTGGCGGCAGTGACGATGGCGGTTCCGATTGCCGTGCCATCCTCGAGTTGGCCGGCGTGCAGGTGATCCACCGCCGCCAGGATCACGGGATAGTCCACCGTCAGGGGCACCTGGGTAAGCGCCTCGCCGGCAAAGGCGACGAGCCCGATACGATCGGACCGCCGTCCGGCCACGAACTCCTTCACTTTTGCCTTGGCAACCTCGAGGCGATTGAGCGGCTGGAAATCCTCGGCAAGCATCGAGCTCGAGATGTCGAAGACGAGGACTATGTCGATGCCATCGGTAGTGACGTTCTCCGTTCGTGCGCCTGTACGCGGGCGGGCGAGGGCGAGGACGACCATGCAGAGCACCACCACGCGCAGGACGACCAGCAATCGTCTCACCATTCCACCCCGACCAGCAATGCTGGCCAGCGTTCCCACCCTGGAGAAGTCCAGCGCGGGGACCTCATGGCGACGACGCCAGAGCCACCAGAGGGGGATGGCAAGGAGCAGCAGGAGAGCCAGCGGCGTGGCGAACTCGATCGGACCGATGCGCATCATGCGGCGCTCCCCATGCGGCCATCGTGACTTGCCTGGTCACCGTCAGCGGGCCCCCCACCCTCTCCCTCGCCACGAGCGATGGCCCGTGCGCGCTCGTCGGCCGCTGCCTCGCTGGCCACCAGCGCCGCGTCCACGGCGCTCACCACACGCTCGAACTCATCGCCCAGCTCGCGCGCCCTCGTCGCCGTCACCGGGAAGGCGGCGAACTTCACCAGGTCTCCTTCATGGAGGAGCGGCGCCAGGCGGTCGTGAGGCACCTCCTGTTCGCTGGCTACGGCAGCCAGCAACTCCCGCGACGTGAGCGACCCTGACGCGCCCGGCACCCGGACGGCCAGATAATCCCGCAGCACATCCTGGGTGAGCGCGACGTGACGTCCCGGTTCGCCAGACTCTGGCAGGCGGAGCGCGTCGATCTGTCGGAAGCGCAGGAGCGCATCGGCCAGGGCATCCACGGGAACCGCCACGGCCACTCGACGGCGGCGGCGACGCACGTACCACCAGACGAGCAGCCCCACCAGGGCGGCCGCCAGGAGCGCGAGGAGCCAGGGTATCCACCATGGTCGTGGAAATTCCACGGGTGGGCGCGCCGGTCTCGGCACTCGCAGGGCGGTATCGGCCGGCAGAACGCTCACCACCTGAATCGTGAGCGGTGACAGGCGAAGCTCGCGCGTGAACGCGCCCGTCCTGACGCGCACGCTCCCGAGGTCGATCGATCGGGCACCAACGTCCCAGGCAGCCACGCGGTAGCGCATCGTCTGATCCACCACCGCGCTGTCCGCTCCGGGCACGAGCTGAGGCGGATCCAGCGGCTGGATCACTCCACTGGTATCAGGGCCGGGCGGGAACACCACTTCGGACCCGGCCGGCGCCCGCACCCGGAGTTGAATCACGAATGGCGATCCTACGGTGACGCTGTCGGCGCTGAGCGACATCCCGGCACGCACGGCCGTCGGGTCGCCCACCGAGCCGGCGGGCTGGGCGTCGCGAGGCTGCATCGCGTCCAGAACTGCCTGACGGGCGTCCGGCTGGGTCGCCAGGGCGACAGCGAGGAGGGCCGCGGCGATCATCATCGGTGTCGCTCCACCCTCGCCTGGCGGGTGCGGAAGAAGCGCAGGAGCGGCTCCAGGTAACCCGTGTCGGTACTCACCGATATCTCGTCGATGGCCAGCCGACGGAGCAACTGGCGGCGGTCAGCCGCCTCGGCGCCGACGCGTTCGGAGTACGCCCGCCGCAACCGGCCGTCGCTGGTGTCCACATCCACCAGGACACCGCTCTCCGGATCGCGGAACCGGGCCAGACCAATGTTGGGGAGAGACTCCTCAGCGGGATCGGTGAGGGTCACCGCGATCACGTCATGACGCTGGGCGAGGTGCTTGAGCGGACGCTCGAGCCCCTCGTCCTGGAAGTCGGACAGGATGAAGATGATCGCGTGATGAGTGAGCATGCGTCCCAGATATTCGGCCGCGCCGGCGACGTCCGTGCCGCGTCGTATGGGATCGTACACCATGAGGTCGCGCAGGAGCCGCAGGGCATGACGTCTACCCTTGCGCGGCGGTACGACATGCTCCACCTGATCGGTGAAGAGGAGGAGACCGACACGATCGTTGTTGCCGACAGCAGACATGGCCAGCACGGCCGCCAGCTCGGCGGCTACCTCGCTCTTGAATCTGCGAACGGTGCCGAATCGGTCGGAACCGGAGAGGTCGACGACCAGCATCACCGTCAACTCACGCTCCTCGACGTAGCGCTTCACGAATGGCCGTCCCATGCGCGCCGTGACGTTCCAGTCGATGGTGCGCACCTCGTCACCCTGCTGGTACTCGCGCACCTCGGCGAACTCCATGCCCTGCCCCTTGAAGACCGACCTGTACTCACCGGCGAAGACCGAGTTCACCAGGCGGCGCGTGCGCAGTTCCACCAGCCGGACCTGACGCAGGACATCGGCCGGGACAGTCGGGAACGCCGTACGGGCTCGCTCGCGGCTTGCCGGGGACTGGAACTGTCCGCTTCCGCGGGACCGCGACCGGTTGCCTGCCGCGCCACGGACGGAAGGCGCGGCCGGGTCGTCCCGCGTCACCACGCCGGCGTCCCCTTCAGCCAGCGTGCGCGCGCTGGCACGGCGGCCCAGGAGGCGGTCCAGCAGGTTCACGGCGACTCGATCGCGTTGAGTACCCGCTGGACGATGTCGTCGCTGGTCACCTCCTCTGCCTCCGCCTCATAGGTGGTGAGCACACGGTGGCGCAGGACGTCCGGCGCGATCGCCTTCACGTCGTCCGGCGTGACGAAGGTCCGGCCACGAAGGAAGGCGTGTGCCCGCGACGCCTGAGCAAGGGCAATCGTGGCGCGCGGGCTGGCCCCGAACTCGATCAACGGAGCCAGGTCGTCCAGGCCAGCTTCCCGCGGTCTCCTCGTCGCATGCACGATGTCGACGATATAGTCCACCACCCGTTCGTCGACGTACAGATCGGACACCCGCTGACGGGCCGACATGATGGCCTCCGGCGTGGCCACCGCGTCGATCGCGATGGGCACGCCACCGGCCATGCGTCGCAGGATCTCCTTCTCCTCATCGCGCGACGGGTAACCGACGCGCAGCTTGAGCATGAAGCGATCCACCTGTGCCTCGGGGAGGGGATAGGTGCCCTCCTGCTCGATCGGGTTCTGGGTGGCGAGGACGAGGAAGGGCTCCTCGAGCACGTAGGTCGTACCACCTATCGTGACCTGCTTCTCCTGCATCGCCTCGAGCAACGCCGCCTGCACCTTCGCGGGCGCGCGGTTGATCTCGTCGGCAAGGATGATGTTGGCAAAGATGGGCCCGCGCTTCACCGCGAACTGACCGGTGGACTGATCGTAGATCTGGGTGCCAACGATGTCCGCCGGAAGCAGGTCCGGCGTGAACTGGATGCGCTGGAAAGTGGTATGGATGCTCTCCGCCAGGGTGCGGACGGTGAGCGTCTTGGCCAGGCCCGGCACGCCCTCCAGCAACACGTGGCCGCCGGTGAGCAGGCTGATCATCAGCCGCTCGACCATATACTCCTGGCCCACCACGCGCCGGCGGACCTGTTCCATGACGCCCTGAACCAGCGCGGTGTCCGCCACAGATGACAGTTCAGTGCCCAATTGCGCGCTCCTCACTTGCCAGAGTTCAAGGGGCGCGGCGTCTGCGGTCGCCCCACATTGTCGTCGCTCACCTTTGTGCCGAGCGAGGCGAAGCCTTCCGGGAGGCGCGAGCACCGCGCCGCGGACTGTGCCGTCGAGTCCGGTAATTCAAGAACGGGGCCGGCTCCCCCCGGGTCACACGCGTGGATCCGGACGCCCCCGATCCGTCAATCCCTGCCTCGCGTCGAACCGGACCGCCTGCCGCCGCTCCCCTTCCTTCCCCTGGAGCTGTCGCGCCGTCCGCCGTTGTCCTCGTCCAGTTGGTGGATGCGGGTAGCCGCCCGGAGCGCCAGCTTTTCCCTGGCCGACAACGTCCGCACCTCACCGGCGGCCAGACGCCCGAGTTCGATCGGTCCGTAGCGCGTGCGCACCAGTCGTTCGACATCCAGCCCCAGTGCCTCGCACAACCTGCGGACCTCCCTTGTGCGTCCTTCGGTCAGAACGATTTCCAACTCCCAGCGTCGCTGACCAATGGACCGAGCCTCGACCCGCCGGGGCTGTACGAGTCCGTCGTCCAGCTCCACCCCACGCCTTGCCTGCGCCGCGGCAGCTGTGGCGTTCCCCCTCACTGTGGCCACGTAAACCCGCTCCACCTCACGCGAGGGGTGAGTGAGGGCGTGCGCCGCGCCACCGTCGGTGGTGAGGAGCAGCACTCCCTCCGTCATGTAGTCCAGCCGGCCGACGTAGGTGAGTCCTGGTCGCGAGGGAACGAGTTCGAAGATCGTTGGCCGGCCATCGGCGTCGGCGCGTGACGTGAGCACACCCACCGGCTTGTTGAGGACGAACCATTCTGCCACGGTGATCGTCGGCAGGGGCACGCCATCCACCAGTATCCGGTCGCGTCCCGGCTCCACGATCTGGCCGATCCGGGCGACACTACCGTTCACCGTGACACGTCCCTCGCCCACCAACTCCTCCGCCTTTCGTCGAGCAGCCACCCCGGCGCGGGCCAGGGCGCGCTGGATGCGCATGGCCTCTACTGGCGCGGCCTTCGCTCGCCTGGGCCGACCACGGCTGTCGGTGCCAGGGCTGTCGAGGTCGGAGCCCCTGGGACGTCGATCGCTTCCGCCAGTTTCTCTTCCCGTCACGTTCGACGAGCGTTCACCGCGTCCACCGGTGGATGAGGGACCGGGCCGCGCTCCCCGGGAGCCCCGCTCCTTCCGTTCACCACTCGTGGTGGAGCGTTCAGGCCGGCTGGGGCGATCGTCTCTGCCGGGGCGTTGGGAAAGGGCAGGGCGTTCGCCGGCGGCAGGGCGTTCCGAACGGGTGCGACGGTCGTCTCCCATCGGTCGCCCGGAGCGGACAGGGCGAGCAACAGGTGCCGAACGCTGAGGCGGTGCGGCGTCGGGGACGCGAGCAGGGCCGGCGGTGGGCCGATCGGGACGGGGAGACAGCGGATCGCGAGGTGCCCGCTTCAGACGACCCGTGCGCGCATCGCGCACGAGAGGTTCCGAGCGGCGGGAACGATTGGCGTTGCGCTGCTCACGCTGCTCGCGCGCCGATCGCCGGCTGAAGACGGTCCTGCCCTGCGTCGACCGGTCGGCTGGGCGGTTCCCGGTCCCGGCGCCGTCCATCTCGTCGGCGCCGGCTGATTGACGGTCCTCGCCCCGCGGACGTCGCGCCACCGATGGGCGGGCGGTTGACACAGGCCGGGACCGCGCCGGTCGCGCAACCTGCCGGTCGGCCGCCCGCGGATCGCGCCGTGCGCTGCTCGCGTTACCCGCGCGTGCCTCGCGCGACCCAGCGCCGTCACCCGATCGACGCTCGTCGCGCTTCGGACGAGCATCATGCGTCGACGAACGGGTAGCACCAGGCCGCTTCGAGCTATCAGAAGAACCTGCGGGGCGTCGGGCACCCGCACGGTCGGAACGCTTTCCAGAGAAAGTCATGTATGGTCAGGCCGTCTTCAGCTGCGGACGAAGCGCGATGGCCAGTTCATCGGCTCGCGGGAGTTCGTCCAGGTGGCGGAGCGCGAATTGCTCCAGAAAAAGCTCCGTCGTGCCGTACAACAGTGGTCGGCCCAGCCCCTCGCCCCGGCCAACGACGTCCACCAGCCCCCGCTCTGCCAGCGACTTCAACATGCTGCTCACCGAGACACCCCGAATCTCCTCGATCTCCGCGCGGCCGATGGGCTGCCGGTAGGCGATGATGGCAAGGGTCTCCAGCGAGGCCGCTGAAAGGCGCTGTGGCCGCGCGGCAAGTTGCGCCCGCTCTATGGCCTCGGTGTACTCCGGCCGGGTCAGAATCTGCCAGCCTCCACCCGCATCGGCCAGTTCCACGCCGTGCCCGCTGACGTCATAGTGCTCGCGCAGCTCGTCCAGTGCGGCCAGCAGTGCGCCTCGCTCGGTCTCGGGCGACAGTGCGCCGAGCTCGGCGGTAGGGATCGGGCGCGCGCTGGCAAAGAGCGCGGCTTCAAGCAGCTTGGCCAGCGGCGACACTATTTATCTCCACGGGAGCGAAGGGGCCAGGTTGAAATACGGTGAGCTCACCGCTCCTGGCCAACTCCAGAATTGCCAGCAACGCTGATAGCACCTGCCAGGGCTCGGCATCGGCGGCTACGACATCCCGCCAGCGGGCACTCGACCGCAACGCCAGGAGGGCACGCACGGTCAGCATGGCGCCATCCACGTCCAGCGCCCTCGGCACTACATCGTGGATGGCCGGCCGGTGGGCAACACGCAGTACCCGATCCACGGCTGACATCAGCATGCTCAGCGAGAGGCTGAGCGGCGCCGATGACGCCACGGGAACCGGTTGGTCCGGCAGATAGGCACGGGCGAAGCGATTCCGCCGCCCTTCCCCGAGCCGTTCAAGCACGTCCACCACCTCGCGCATCTGCTGATACTCCAGCAACCGACGTACAAGTTCCGCCCGCGGGTCCTCCCATGTCTCATCGTCGCTATTCCTCGGCAACAGCATCTGCGCCTTTATGCGCAACAGCCGGGCGGCCATCTCCAGGTAATCGGCGGCCTCATCCAGTTCCAGCTCGTTCACGCGCGCCAGGAATTGTTCGGCAATCCGCGCCACGGGAATGTCATAGATGTCCACCTCCTCATCCCGGATGAGGGCCAGGAGCAGATCCAGCGGCCCTGAGAAGGCTGTCAGCTCCACGACAAAGGTACCGGGGACGTCTTCCAACGCGGCAGAGTGCATCAGGACAGCAATTGGCTCGGGATAATGTATGGGAACACCAGTTGCTGTGCGAAGCGGGCCATGGCGTAGACTGGCTGGAGCCAGGCGAGGAGCACCGGTCGGCCAAACGTCAGCAGGACGATGAAGATCAACAGTCCGTACCGACCGATCTGCTGATAGCGGATCGCCCACGACGGCGGGAGCAGGTATTTCAGCACGTGGGAGCCGTCCAGCGGCGGGATTGGAATGAGGTTGAAGAGCGCCAGCAGCAGGTTGAAGAAGACACCGAGAATGAACGTCTGCTGCAGGATGGCGCAGCTCTCCTGCAGAACCGGCACCGCCCTGCCGAGCAGCCCCAGCGGGACGATGATGGCCGTCAGGAGGACCGCCAGCACCATGTTCGACGCCACGCCGGCCAGCGAGACGATGATATCGCCCCGCCTGAGATCCCGGTACTTGCTCGGATCGACCGGCACCGGCTTGGCACCACCAAATATGAAGCCGCCGCCAAACCACGTCATCAACGGCAACAGGATCGTCATGAACAGGTCGATATGGACGATCGGGTTCCAGGTCAATCGTCCCAACCTGTCGGCCGTGTCGTCACCCTGACGCTTCGCCGCGTAACCGTGCGCATACTCGTGCGCCACCATGGAGAAGAGCAGAATGGGCGCGACGAGGAGAAAGTTCTGGAAATTCACTTGGCTGATCGGCCGGAACTCGTCAGCGCCGGATCGCTCTGGGACGAGCGCGGCGTCACACAGCGTGGTACGGCGCTGCGGGCGGGGGAAGGCGGTAAGGTAGTCCACCGCGTGTAGCGGGACAAGTCGAAGTCGGACAGCGCCTTGACACCCATATCCGGTATGTCTAGCTTTCCGTGCTTACGACGAACCAACGTCAGAACCAAACTGGAGAGATTCTGTGCCGAATATCGCGTCCGCGAAGAAGAACATGCGGAAGTCCCAGGCCGCTACCGTGCGCAACCGCGCGCAGCGCTCGGCGCTCCGCACCGCACTGAAGAAAGCACGCTCGGTCGACGCGACTGCCGAGGATCGGATACGGGCGGAGAGCCTGCTGGACCGTGCTGCGCGCAAGAATCTGATCCACCGGAATGCCGCCGGCCGCATGAAGAGCCGGCTCGCCAAGCACCAGGCCGCCGCCAGCGCAGCCTGAGGTAGCTCCGGACCCACGGGTCGCCAGCTACAGCCAGTCGTCAGCACACCACCAATCACCGCGCGGACAGGGAGGACAGCCTCTCCTGACCGCGCGGTCCTTGTTCGTGGCCCGGGCGCCGGGCGCCAGCGTGGCGTCGTCCACCACGGCACCGATTACCCGAACGCCGCTACAGCGCCGACAGCTCGCCGCCGCAACGCTCACAGTACCACTCGGTGGGGTAGTTCATGGTCCCGCACTCCTGACACTTCAACGTCTTGATGTGCGGCGTACCACCGTCAGAGGTGAGCGGCGACGGGCTCACCGCTCTCAGCTCGTCGAGCATCCGCTCGCTCTCCGAAGTGGACGAGGTGGATGGGGGCGATCCGAGTCCGCCCCGGCCGGACGCACTGGAGAGTCCCAACCCGCTGGTCCACGAAGCCGCATCGGCCGGCGCCTCGGAGTCCCGCGGCAGTTCGGCCTCCAGGGACGCGTCGGGCGCCAGAGACTCCACCGGCACTACTTCCGTCGCCGCGAGCTCCGTGCCGGCCAGCGCATCAGGGTAACCGGGTGTGCTGCTCTCCACCGGCGGCTCGGCAGCCTCCGGCTCAACCAGCGCAGACACCGATTCCTCGACCGCCTCTTCCGGCTGCATCACCTCAGGGACGGGGGCCGCCAGGGCCAGCACCTGCTCCAGGCGGCTGTGCTCGGCCTCCACCTGCTGCCGCTCGGCCACGAGGTCGGCCATGGTAGCGTCGGTGCGGGCCTCGATCTCTGACCACCTGGCGTTGTCGTATTCGCCCACGGCAGTCCGCAATTCGGCCTCTGCTCGCTCGTCGGCACAGCCCTGCTCAGCGGCGCGGAGCTCCTCCACCCGTCGGGCCAGGTCGTCCACAGCGCCCCGCAGCAGCTCCGCGTGACCCGCCAGTCGGCCCACCACTTCGCTCAGTCGGGTGGTATAATCGCCGTGTACACGGTCAAAGACATGCGGAGGAGTCACATCGCGACGCTCCTCGAGCTGCGCCAACCAGCTCTCGAAGCGTCGGCGCTCCTCGTCCAGCTCGGTCACCTGGGCCAGTGCGCCCGCCGTGGTCTCCGTCATCGAGCACTCTCCTGCGCGAACGTCGAGGCACCGCCAGGCGATACGCCATCGCGCAGCTCGCGCAGTGCCTTCAGTTGTTCCGGGGTCAATGGATTGACGCGGCCGAGTAGCCGCGCCGTGAGGATTATACGAGCAGCGTGTTCCAGGATCTCCATGCGCTGCAGTGCCTGCTCGAGCGTGGAACCCAGAGTGACGGCACCATGATTGGCAAGGAGAAGAGCATCGTGGCCGTGGATGGCTGCTTCCACATTGATGCCGAGGGCCCCTGAGCCTGGCGTGGCGTACGGCACCAGGGGAACCCCACCCAGCCCCAAGATAATCTCCGGCAGCAACGGCGCCATGAAATCCTCGCCGGCGAGGGCAAAGCCAGTGGCGGTGGGCGGATGGGCATGGACCACTGCTCGGGCGTCAACCCGGGCCCGATAGATCGCCAGGTGCACCGCCAGTTCGCTGGATGGACGGCCATTCGGGGAGCCGACCACGCGGCCGTCCAGGTCCACCCTGACCAGGTCGTCCACCGTCATCCGTCCCTTCCCCATCCCGGCCGGCGTCACGAGGACGAGGTCGTCATCCATCCTGACCGAGATGTTCCCGTCCTGGCCGGCCACCAGTCCCGCTGCCACCAACCGCACGCCGGCGTCGACAATGGCGCGCGAGGCCATTGCATGCGAGATGCCCCCCGTCGCGCCGACCGTCTGGCCGGCTACGTAGCCGGCCTCCCCCCTCACGTAACCGACGCCCGGTACACGATCCGCCCCTCCACGATCGTGCATCGGTTGCGCCCGCGGAGGGCCATGCCCGCGTAGGGCGTGTTCCGGCCCTTGGACAGGAAGGTGGTTGGATCCACGGTCCACTCGGCATCCGGATCGAAGACGGTGATGTCCGCCACCGTGCCACGACGCAACGTTCCCCCCGGCAGGTGAAAGATCCGGGCCGGTGTACAGGCCATCCGATCCACCAGGGTGCTCCAGCTGATGAGGCCCGGAACGACCAGATTGGTGACCACCACGGCGAGTGCCGTTTCCAGGCCAACTATACCGTTCGGCGCGTCGGCGAACTCACGTTCCTTCTCGTCGTAGTGGTGGGGAGCATGGTCCGTCGCCACGACGTCGATCGTCCCATCCGCCACAGCCTCTCGCAATGCTTCCACGTCGGCGGCGGTGCGAAGAGGCGGATTCATCTTGGCGTTCGTATCGTAGCCCAGTACTCGCTCCTCGGTGAGCGATATGTGGTGCGGGCAGACCTCCGCCGTCACGTTGATACCCCGCTCCTTGCCCCACCTGATCAGCTCGACCGAACCACGAGTGGACATGTGGGCGAGGTGGACGTGGCCGCCAGTCCTGCGGGCGAGGAGGATGTCACGGATGGCCATGATCTCCTCGGCCTCCGCTGGTATCCCCTTCAGCCCCAGCCTGGCGCTCACAATCCCCTCATTCATCGCGCCGCCGTCGGCGAGCGTCGGCTCCTCGCAGTGGTCTATGACGGGTACGTTGAAGGTGCGGGCGTACTCCAGTGCGGTGCGCATCAGCTGAGCGCTCACCACGGGCTTGCCATCGTCGCTCAGGGCGACGGCGCCAGCGCCAACCATCTCGCCGAACTCGGCCAGCTTCTCGCCCATCTGTCCGACCGAGATGGCGCCAATCGGATAGACGCGGGCAGCGTTGGCGAGCTGTGCCTGCCGAACTATGAAGCCCACGGCTGCCTGATTGTCGGTCACCGGTGACGTGTTGGGCATGGCGCAGATGGCCGTGAAGCCACCAGCCGCGGCCGCCCGGGCTCCGGTAGCCACTGTCTCCACGTCCTCCCGCCCGGGCTCGCGCAGGTGACAGTGGACGTCGATGAAGCCGGGGCTCACGATCAACCCCGTGCAGTCCATCACCTCGGCACCATCGGGCGTCGACTCGAGTCGATCGCCCACGTGCTCGATCCGCCCGTCCACGATGAACAGGTCACCTGGGCTGTCGAGTCCGGTGGATGGATCCAGCAACCGGCCGCCGCGGAGCAGCGTCGGGGCAGCCGGTTCCACGTTTGGCACACGCCGGGCGATGCTCATCGCTCCCCCTGTCCCTTGGCGGCTTCGGCCAGTTGCGCGTTGCCACCGGCGAGCAGATAGAGCACGGCCATCCGGACGGCCACGCCGTTGGTGACCTGGTTGAGGATCAGGGAGTGCGGCCCGTCGGCCACGTCGGAATCGATTTCGACGCCGCGATTCATAGGTCCGGGGTGCAGGATCAGGAGGTCGCGCGGCGCCTTCTCAAGCCGCGCGCTGGTGACGCCGAAAATGCGATTGTATTCGCGCAACGACGGGATGTAGCCAGCGTGCATCCGCTCGAGCTGCAGACGCAGGATGTTCAGGGCATCCGCCCACTCGATGGCCTCCTCGATGTGATCGAAGACCGTCACCCCCAACGACTCGATGGCGTTGGGAAGCAGGGAACGCGGACCGCAGACACCCACCTCGACGCCCAGCTTCTTGAGCCCCCAGAGGTTGGATCGTGCAACCCGGGAGTGGAGCACGTCGCCGCAGATGCAGACCTTGCGGCCTGCCAGGTCGCCCAGGTGATCGCGCAGCGTCAGCAGGTCGAGCAACCCCTGCGTGGGATGCTCGTGGGTGCCGTCGCCGGCGTTGATGACGTTCGACTCGATGCGGTCGGCCAGGAACTTGGCCGCCCCTGACGAGCCGTGGCGGATGACGACCATGTCGATCCGCATTGCCTCGAGATTACGGGCGGTGTCCACCAGCGTCTCCCCCTTCTGGACGCTGGAGCCGGACGCGGCCACATTCACCGTATCCGCTGACAACCTCTTCTCGGCGAACTCGAATGAGATGCGGGTGCGGGTGGATGACTCGAAAAAGAGGTTGACGATCGTCTTTCCGCGCAGCGTCGGCACCTTCTTGATGGCTCGCTCGCTGATCTCCTTGAACGGCTCGGCGGTATCGAGGATGAGTCGTATCTGGTCACCAGTGAGCGGCTCGAGGGCCAGCAGATCCTTGCCGATCGGTGACGTCACTGCTCCTCCGCGCGCCGCTTGAGGACCACGGCGTCACGCCCGTCCAGCTCCTCGACGTAGACGTCCACGTGGTCGCCACGTAGCACATCGACGGATCGTCCAACCACGTCAGGATGGATCGGCAGCTCCCGGCCGCCGCGGTCGACCAGGACCGCCAGGGCGATCCGCGCCGGCCGCCCGAAGTCGGCCAGCTCGTCCAGGGCAGCCCTGACCGTGCGTCCGGTATAGAGGACGTCATCGACGATGACGACATGTCGACCCTCCAGTTCCCAGGGCAATCGGGTGGGTCCGACAACCGGTCGCGGGCCGACCGTCTGCAGATCATCCCGGTAGAGCGTGATGTCGAGGGCGCCGGTGGGAATGGTGACGTTCTCTCGTTCGCCGATGATGGTGCAGAGTCGCTCGGCCAGCGGAACGCCGCGCCGCTGGATGCCGATGAGGACCAAGCCCTCGGTGCCGCCGTTGAGCTCGACGATCTCATCGGCCATGCGGCGAAGGGTACGCAGCATCGCGCGTGCGTCGAGCAGGGTGCTGGATGTGGTGGCCATGGTGGGCACAATATAACGTCACCCTACCCGCTCGTGAGGGGAGAGCGAAATGGTAGGCACATGACGCCATCTTCGGTGTAAATTGTGGTACGGCCGCATGTGCCGACGCTACATTGCCCTGCTCTGTAGCGCCGCTCCCACCGTACAGCCCGAACACGCATGGCCAGTTCGCTCCAGCGCTCCAGCAATCCGATGCTCGCACCTGCCCGTTTCCAGGATATCGCGGGTGTGGGCCACATGACCGTAGCCGGCACCGCCATGCGCGCACTGGTGCTGCTCAGCCTCGTCATCGCGTCGTCCGCCTATACCTGGTGGCAGCTCGCACCCGATCCCGCCGCAGCCGGACCGTACATCATGGGGGGCCTCATCGGCGGGCTCGTGCTGGCGCTGGTGACGGTCTTCAAGCCGCACCTGGCTCCATGGACGGCTCCGCTCTACGCGGTCACCGAGGGGTTGGCGCTCGGCGGGCTGTCGATGCTGATGAACATGAGATATCCGGGCCTGCCGGTTCAGGCCGTGGTCCTCACCTTCGGCGTCTTCGCCGTCATGCTGGGCCTCTACGCATTCCGCGTCGTGAAGGTCACCGACCGGTTCCGGACCATGGTCACGGGGGCGATCCTCGGCATCATGGTGTTCTACCTGGTGAACATGGTGATCGGCTTCTTTGGCGTATCCATCCCTGGAGTCCACGGCGGAGGCGCCCTTGGCATCGGCGTCAGCCTGTTCACCTCGGGTATCGCGGCACTGGCCCTGATGCTCGACTTCGACAGGATCGAGAGCGCAGTGTCGGCCGGCGCACCCAAGACGATGGAGTGGTACGGCGCATTCGGCCTTCTGGTGACGCTCGTCTGGCTGTACATCGAGCTACTCAACCTGCTCCGGAAGCTTCGCGACTGATTATCCAGCCGCGCGGAGTGTAGCGCCCACGGGGCGGTGATGCCGGTAGCGGCCTCACCGCCCCGCTCTCACACCTGCCAGCCTCGAGCGCGTCGCCGCTGCCGCTCGTATTCGGAATCCTGATGGACCTGGTCCATTCAGCGAGCCCTTCCCGAGTCGTCGCGTCGTCCACAGTTGGCGTTGATGAGTCGCACGAGGTCGGGGACGTCGGCGTTGGTGGTCGACAGGTCCAGTTGTATCTCGCAGCCCGCGATCCGGCGCCAACGCTGCAACCACCCGATCAGGCCGGCGGGATAGTCCAGGACGCTCTCGAGGGTGGAGGGGTCGGAGAGCCTGATGCAGAGCAGGTCGTGCGGCATCTGGTCGGGAACGCTTTCCAGCTTCATCCGGCGCGCCCCGGCGACGTCGCGCCACTTCAGCGGCGCTGGCCGGATCCGCCGCGACCAGATCCCCTCAGCGTCAATGACGAGAAGAGGACGGCGGTCCCGCCAATCGAGCAGGGCGACGACCAGCATATAGCCCAGTACGGCGACTACCAGCGCCCGCAGAGCCAGGTGGGTCGCCAGCGAGCCGAACGACACCGTCCCGGGCGAGGGCGGCAGGCCGAAGAGGAGAAGGGTCAGCGGCAGCAGCAGGACACAGCCGGCAATCCCCATCGCGGTGGCAAAGCGGGGGTGCGGGACCTCGACGCGCTCCATCGGTGCTCCTCTCCGTCATGGTGTCTGGCCGGCAGCGGTTGATCGCCGCGAGTCCGTCTACAATGCCGTGCGGCAGAGGGGCGCGCCGGGGCTCACCGAGCAAGGCGTTGGTGCCGTGCACTCCGGGGCACCGTCGCTGGCCAGTGAAGGCGACTTGCAGTTCGCCAAGGCAGCGAGGTGGTGGCGCCTTTTCCACGGCCCGGCCCGGGCCGATAGCCGAATATTGACCGAAACGTGGGCAGAGAACGTACACAGCCGCCAGACTGGAGTCGGCGGCTGTGAACGCGATCAAAGACTGATATGACGACCAGAAAACGGATGGGGAGAGATTCGAACTCTCGAATGGCTTTCACCATTACACGCTTTCCAGGCGTGCGCCTTAAACCACTCGGCCACCCATCCCTCGACTCCGATCCGGCCCACGCTGCAGCCAGAAACAGGAAGGGGACCCCAGACAGTCAGGCCCCCGAAGCGAGGAAGGTACGGACAGGGTGAGATTCGAACTCACGATACCCTTGCGGGTACGCCGGTTTTCGAGACCGGTGCCTTCAACCACTCAGCCACCTGTCCTCTACATCCTGGGATGGTAGCCAGAACTGCAGTGGCTGTCAACGTCGGAGGCAGCGGAGATCGAGGCAACGCCGCATCCAGCGGCGCCTGTGCGAACCGGGATCCTGATTCCTGGAGAGCGGGTGGGCCGCCCGCGTTGGCATGAAGATCAGTTCGTTCCATGGGTCGGCGCGCCGTAATGACGGATCGGATCCGCGTGCCCATCGTGATGGTGCGGCCAGACCGTCACTGTTGCAATTTCACCACAGACTGTTGTTGCGATGCGCGTACACAACAGCCTGGTCTGCCTCTCATCTGATCGCTGTCGGCGGGGTGGACAGAGACTCCGGGGAAGGATCTCCCAATTCTTACATGTCGTTTACTGTTGCCCGACCTCCACCTGCAGCAGGTCCGGACATTGCAGTCGCGCCGGCTCAATCCGCCCGGAGTGGAGACGACTACCGCTCCTTCCCCACCTCTCATCTGAAGGAAGGCATTGAAATGGTTCCATATCGCCTACCATTCGCCGTCGCGGTGATTGCCACTGCGGCCGTCACGGCGCCAGCCATGGCGCAGGCCGGCACGCGGGACGTTCTCCTTGACGTGATCCAGGGCGCTCCAGTCCATGACTTCGATCTCGGGCGCATATCACCGATGGGGAGAATCACCGACCCTGGACCTGGAGGCGGAGGTGGACCTGGAGGCGGAGGTGAACCCGGGAATGAAGGCGGCGGCCAGGATCCGGGAGTCGGCCAGTCAGTGGCCCCGGAACCGGCGTCACTCGCCCTCCTGACAACGGGCCTCGTCGGCCTGGGCGGCATCGCGGTGAGCCGTCGGCGCTCGCAAGATTGACTCCGGGGCGGGTGTTCTTCGGAACGGAGAACACCCGCCCACCAACCCTCGCCGGTACGCGCCTGGCACATGCACAGGGTGATACCCGTGCACCCACCTGCCGACGCAGTCCGGCACTGTGAGCCTGCCTCGATCCTGACGGACACAAAGATGCTCCCGGCGTGGCAACGGGGTTGAGGTGCCCGTGTTTCAGCGAGAAGATGGAGCGAGGACAGCGGAGCGAGACGAACCGAGCACTGACTTGATTGATGCTGCGTCGCCACAATCATGCAACTGTATTGCAACGATACCTGGAACGCGTCCGCAGCCGCGGCCAGGCGTGCAAGGCAAGAGATCACTTGAGATCAACGCTCCAATCTCCTTGTCACCAATGCTTTACACTGCGTTGTTAAGTTTCATGTTTAACTCGGTTGTCGCTGGCATCGATTTCGCCACACGACGGAACCAGAGTATCGTGCGTCCAATGCCCTCTCTCCAGAAAGGAATATGATCTCACATCGCCTCTCTCTCGCCGCTGCAGTTGTGGCCACGGTGGCTCTTGCCGCGCCGGCCCTGGCGCAGTCCAACACCGGGGGCAACACAGACTGGAGTTACTCCTACTCCGGTATCTTCGGCAGCGGCAGCGGCACGGCCGTTGATGTGAACCCGATCCCCGGCGCCTGGGCGAACACATCGCCGACATCGTACTGGGTGGGCGTAACCCGGAGTGGTTCGCTTCCGGGCGGGGTCGGCAACAATGCGCCCAACGTGACATACGACTTCGGCACGACATTCATGGGCTCAGGCTCCGGGCTGGTCATGACTGTCTGGACCGACAACTTCCTCACCGGTTACAGCTTCAACGGCAACTTCTTCGCCGTTTCCCAGGCGCCGTCACCGGGCGATTTTGCCCAGCTTGTGCCGCGGACGTTCACCCTGGCCACGACGACGGGAACGAACAACCTGAACCTGTACTTCACCGGCGACGGCCAGACCGACGCGATCAACGTTGCCTTCACGGCCACGCCGGAGCCGGCCTCGCTGGCCCTCCTCGCTACCGGACTGCTCGGACTTGGCGGTGTCGCCGTCCGTCGCCGTCGCGCTCTGGAGAGCTGAACGCGCTGGCAGCAGATGGAGCAGTACCGGAATCGGGGGGCGTCGCGTGGTTCGCGAAGCCCCCCGATTCCGTTTCCGGCACTCTCGTGCCAACCCGCATCGGCCAAGATGGCCGCCGTTGGCGTTCCGGGCTTCGGGCCATGGAACTCTACCACGGTCCGCCTGGCCCGGCTCGCCCAGCCCATCCGGCTTGCCCGGTCTACTCGCTCCGTCCGGCCCGTCCGGTCTACCAAGCTGCCCGTCGCCAGGCCGCCCTACCAGGCCTACCCGTCTGCCCCGCCTCCCTGCTCCGACTCGCCCGACTCAGGCACTGCCGCCGCGCCGTCACGTCGTCGCTCGAAGAAAAGCCGTAGCGCCGACGACGCCTCGTCGGCGAGGACGCCCACAGCGACCTGCGGACGGTGATTGAGGCGCGGATGGCGCAGGATGTCACCCACCGAACCGGCCATCCCCGCCTTGTCATCCCAGGCGCCGAACACCACCCGGTCCACTCGGGCCAGAACGATCGCGCCGGCGCACATGGCGCACGGCTCCAACGTCACATAAAGGGTGCAACCAGCGAGGCGCCAGTCACCGATCGAAGCTGCCGCGGCACGGAGCGCCAGTACCTCCGCGTGAGCGGTGGGGTCGCCCCGGGTGACGGTCCGGTTGCCGGCGCGAGCCAGCAATCGGCCAGCTCGCACGACCACCGCACCCACCGGCACCTCCTCCAGCGCCGCCGCGGCAGCCGCCTCCTCCAGCGCGACCCTCATCCAGCGAGCGTCTTCCGTCTCCCGGCCGGCATTCGTGCCGGTCATCGCGTCACAGGGCAGCGCACCGTCAGCGACCCGCACCACCCGGTGCCCCGACGTCCCGTTCCACGCCATTGGCGCCGACGGGCGCCCCGGCCAGCCCGGCAGGCCCACCATGAGCAAAGTTCAACGCGCCATCTGCGCCTACATCCACCATGATGGTGTCACCTTCCCCGAACCTTCCCTCCAGCACGGCCATGGCGAGCGGGTTCTGGAGCAACCGCTGGATCGCTCGCTTGACGGGTCGGGCACCGAAGGACGGCTCATAGCCTTCCGTGGCTATCAGACGCTTGGCTTCCGGCGTCAACTCCAGGCTCAGCTTGCGCTCGGTCAGGAGTTCGCGCAGGCGGTTCAGTTGCAGCTCGACTATGCGCTCCAACTGCGGTTCGCCCAGCGGGTGGAAGACGATGATGTCGTCGACCCGATTCAGGAACTCGGGCTTGAACTGCTGTCGCAGCGCTGCCACCACCTGCACTTCAACGGCAGCCCAGTCTCCGCGACCAACCTGTTCCAGGATGTACGAACTGCCCACGTTGGACGTCATGATGATGACGGTATTCCGGAAGTCCACGGTACGCCCCTGGGAATCCGTGAGGCGTCCGTCATCGAGGATCTGCAGCAGGATGTTGAAGACGTCCGGATGGGCCTTCTCGATCTCGTCGAAGAGGATGACGGAGTAGGGCCGACGGCGTACGGCCTCTGTCAACTGACCGCCCTCCTCGAAGCCAACATACCCGGGCGGCGCCCCGATGAGCCGGGCAACGGCATGCTTCTCCATGTACTCCGACATGTCGATACGCACCATTGCGTGCTCGTCATCGAAGAGGAACTCGGCCAGGGCACGGGCAGTCTCGGTCTTCCCCACCCCGGTCGGGCCGAGAAAGATGAAGGAGCCGATGGGCCTGTTGGGATCCTGAAGGCCGGCACGCGAACGACGTACGGCGTCGGCCACTGCAGTGATGGCCTCCTCCTGCCCCACCACTCTCGAGGAAAGCACTTCCTCCAGCCTCGTGAGCCGCTCGCGCTCGCCCTCCATCATCCGTGAAACGGGAATGCCGGTCCACCTTGCGACGATCTCTGCTATGTCCTCGGCGGTCACCTCTTCCTTCAGGAATTGCGGGCGACCGTTATGGCTGGCGAGGTTCATCTCGGCCTCCTTCATCCGCCGCTCCAGCTCGGGGATGCGGCCATAACTGATCTCGGCAGCACGGCCCAGATCGCCCGACCGGGTGGCCTGTTCTGCCTCCGTACGCGCCTGTTCAATCTCCTGCTTGATCCGGCCCACTGCCCCCAGTGTCTCCTTCTCCTTCTGCCACTGGGCCTTCATGCCGGAACTCCGCTCGCGCAACTCGGCGAGTTCGCGCTCGAGACTCTCGCGCCGCTCCAGCGACGCCGGATCCTTCTCCTTCTGAAGCGCCTGACGCTCGATTTCCAACTGGGTGATGCGACGTTCCACCTCGTCTATCTCCTGGGGCATCGAGTCGATCTCGATGCGCAGGCGGCTCGCCGCCTCGTCCACCAGGTCGATCGCCTTGTCGGGCAGGAAGCGGTCGCCGATGTAGCGATTCGAGAGCGTGGCTGCCGCCACCACGGCGCCGTCCGTTATTCTCACGCCGTGGTGCGCCTCGTAACGTTCCTTGAGGCCGCGAAGGATGGCGATGGTGCTCTCCACGCTCGGCTCGCCGACATAGACCGGCTGGAAGCGTCTCTCCAGCGCCGCGTCCTTCTCCACATGTTTCCTGTACTCGTCGAGCGTCGTCGCTCCCACCACGCGCAGCTCGCCACGGGCCAGCATGGGCTTGAGCATGTTGCCGGCGTCCATGGAGCCCTCAGCCTTCCCGGCGCCCACGATCGTGTGGAGTTCGTCTATGAAGACGACGAACAGCCCCTCACTATCGGTGATCTCCTTGAGTACCGACTTCAGGCGCTCCTCGAACTCCCCGCGGAACTTGGCACCGGCAATGAGGGCTCCGAGGTCCAGCGCCACGAGGCGCTTGTTGCGCAGCCCCTCGGGAACGTCGCCGTTGACTATTCTCTGGGCCAGCCCCTCGGCGATGGCTGTCTTGCCGACCCCCGGTTCACCGATCAGGACCGGGTTGTTCTTGGTCCGGCGGGAGAGCACCTGTATGACGCGCCGGATCTCCTCGTCACGACCGATGACCGGATCCAGCTTTCCACGCCTCGCGGCATCCGTGAGGTCACGGGTGAAGCGCTGCAGCGCCTGGTACTGGCTCTCCGGCGTCTGGTCGGTGACGCGGTGCGAGCCACGGATCGCCTTCAGCGCTTCGAGCAGGTCGCCGCGATCGGCACCCACGGCGGCAAGCAGGGCGAAGCTCTCGCTGCCCTTGACCTGGGCGAGGGCGAGCAGCAGGTGCTCGGTGGAGATGTACTCGTCGCCGAGGCTCCTTGCCTCTTCCTCAGCTCGGTCGAAGACCTGGTTCAGTTCACGCGACACCGTGGGTTGCGCGTCGGTCTGCCTGGGATAGCGCTGGAGTTCACGCTCGACCTGCGCTCGGAGGGCATTGACGTTGACGCCCAGCTTCTGGAGGACGGGTACGACGATACCCTCCTCCTGCCCGAGCAGGGCCAGGAGGAGATGCGCGTCGTAGACCTGCGGATTGCCCTCGCGACGGGCGACCGATATGGCCTCATTGACCGCCTCCGCGGACTTCACGGTGAGACGTTCCGGATTGATCATCGCACATTCCAGGCTGATGGGTCCAGTTGGCGCCCCAGTGGCGTGGCGCGCCGGAACATGGAGCAACGGTAGTGCCGCGGCGACCAGCCGGTGAGGCAGGGAAGCTGCCGCACTGACCCGGCTGGCCCCCATGTGGCTGTCAGTGCGGCACCCGCGTAGGCTGTCAGGCACGACGGTCTTTCGAGCCAACCGTCAGCGTCCGGCCCGGGTCGGGGTCTCCAACCGAGGCGTCCGGATGCAGAAACGCCGTCGCTGCTAGCGACGGCGCCCCTCACCAACCTCTCACCACGCCCTGACCTACCGGGCTAGCCACATCTTCTTGACGTACGGTTTGCCGTCGACTTCGAGTCGATAGATATACACACCTGAAGCGACCTCGCGGTTGCCATCACCCAGGCCGTCCCAGAAGGCGACATATCGATCGCAGGGAAGCATGACGCTTTCCAGTGGCTGGCCACCGGCAACGGCGCCGCCGCCACCCTGAAGCAGCGGGGTGGCAACGAGTTGTGAGAGAATATTGTAGATGCGCAACGAGACACGGTAGAGCTTGCTCGGCTCCGTGCACCGCGGCGCGTCACCGACCGCAAAGGGTATTCGGGTGTCGGTGTGGAAAGGATTGGGATAATTCTGGCCGAGCTCGGCCTGCGAGTCCTCCCGGCCCGGTGGATCGGACGTGGCCTGAGCGAAGAGGACCTGCGGCACGAGCAAACCCAGAGCTAGCACCAATACGAGTGCTGCCCAACGGAGCTTCATGTGCCAACTCCAGCGGACTAGTCAGGGTTCGAGTCGCAGACTCCTGGCGGTGGGAAAACGGGATTTGGGGTTCTTCGCGAACATACGGATCGCCCGGAGCTGTGTCAAGCAATGGCCGGGCCGTCAGGACGGATCCGATAGCGTCAGCGCTCCCATCTCTCTCTCTCCCACACTTCAAAGGCCGGAAGGATCCGTCCTTCCGAGAGATGAGCCTGGACAAAGAGACGTAGTAACCGCTGATGGGCGGCCAGTTCGGCGCGACCGCCGGCAGGGTACGGCTGGCCGGCGATCCAGGCAGAGAGAGCCGCGCGCGCGGCTGGTGGTAGGGGTCGCCCTCCCGGCGCTCGCGCGGCACAGCGACTACAGAGTACCCCTCCCGCCCGATGGCTGAACGGCGCCGGGTCATCCGCCAGCACTGGGTCGTGGCATGTGGCGCACTCCTGAAGCACCGGCCCGAAGCCGAGTTCGGCCACCAGGTGCCAGGCTCCGGCGAGGGCGGCGAAGGCGGCATCGCCCGGAGCGGATTCGGCCAGTTCATCCAGGGTCGCCGTGAGGATCTCGAACGCCTCCGGATGCGGCTCCTCACCGAGGAAACGGAGCGCCAGCTCAGCCACGGCCGCGGCGGCTGTGAACCGGGGCATGCTGGAGGCAAGCTGATGCCGGCTTCGTGTGACATCGAAGACGGTCAACGACTGGAGATCCCGGCCCGCCCTCATGCTGAGCTGGGCAACCCCGGCCGTGAACAGGTCGAGCGAGCCGCCGAAACGACTCTTCGGACGACGTACCCCGCGGGCCAGCACCGAAACGACGCCTGCCTCACGGGTGGCGAGTCGCACGATCCGCGAACTCTCCATGTAGTCGAAGGCGTGGAGCACCACCGCGTCGGTGGCCAGCAGCATCGGCTTGCCGCGACGACGCTACGGCCGCGGTTCCTGCTGGCCTAGCGCATCGGTCAGCATGGCCTTGAGACCACCTCGGGTGCGCTCGTATTCCAGCCGCTCAGCCTCCGACGGGTTGCGCCGGTTCTGGAAGCGGACATCGAGCGCGGCTATCCGGGCGGCAATGTCATCGGGGTCGGGCACGCCGGTGATTCCCGGGACGGGCAGCGGCGACAGACGGCGGCGACGCACGCTGCGCCCGAGCGCCAACAACATCACCGCACCCAGGGCTACGACTATCGCGGTGTTGTAAGCGCCGCTCCGATCAGGTCCCGGTCCCGGTACGCTGATGCGCACTACGCCAGAGGCCGGTACGTCCTGGCCAATGAAACGGCGAAATGCCCGGCCTTCGGCCATCACACTGTCGGCGGCCTCCATTCCTGGTCCGGTAACCGTGGCCAGCGGATCCTCCACGAGCACTTCGAGGAGTGTCACGTCTTCCCCCACCGGAAGGACCAGGGGAAAGGCACCGAGCGGCAGAGCATACGCGAAGCCGAGCTGCTTGATACCGGGCGCGATGGGAGAGAACACGCTCAGCACGCCATCCTTGACGGTTATGGCGTCCGGCGACAGGTCGCCAGCGGTCAGTCGCAGGTCCTGCGCCTGCGCCGGAATGCGTGTCTGCCAGGTCGGCCTGGCACCGTCGGCGACAAGGGTGATCGTGGTGTCATTGGCGATCTCGAAGATCTCCACCACCGGTCGCCGGCGCGTGCTGTCGATCGAACCGACTATGACATGTCGGCCCCGCACGGCAAGCGGTAGCGGACCGCTGGTGGTGTCGTACACGACCAGTTGCGCCTCCTCCCCACCCACGTCGGCGTCGGGCATTGGCGAGGAGAAGTAGGTGATCCCGGCATAGCGTGCGGAGATGAAGAAGACAGCCGAGTCAGAGGCGGCACGGCGGTAGCGCAGGACGTAGTGGCCTTCCGGGTCGGTGCGGACCGAATCGATTGCGCCGGGTGTCAGTCGCGACGCGATGAAGTGTCACCCAGGTATTGCCGGCGGGTCGGACGTCGCTGGCGCCGAGCGGGGTGTAGATGATTCCGCGGATGGTGCGGACAACGGCGGCCGACGCTGTCGGAGACGGCTGGGCTTCTGCCGCTACGCCCGGCGCGACCTGAGCGCCGGCAGGCGCTGGCAGGATCGCTCCGCACAGCGCGGCGCCGAACAGGGCGATGACAAGCGCGTTGCGCATGCCGCAACGGGCGTCCGCGGGAGCCGTCTCAGAGGCGGAACTTGCCGAAATCTTCAGGGCGCAGGTTCTCCAGGTAGGCCTTCAACTGTTCAGCGTCCAGCGCGTCTGCAGACGCCTGGCGCTCGCTCTCGGCAGTGGCTGCGTCGGCAGCAGTCGAGCCACTGCCCTGCTCGTAGTCCGTTGCCTGTCCGCCGCTCTCCGAAGTGGAGCTGTCACCCATGATGTCCAGCGTGGTGAGCAGTGCTTCCTCGGCAAAGATAGGTGCGGACAGGCGAAGTGCGATGGCGATGCTGTCCGACGGTCGCGCGTCGACAATGCGTGTGGATCCGTTGACCTGCTGGAGGAGAAGCTCGGCGAAATAGGTACTCTTCTGCACGCGAATGATCTGGACCCGGCGAAGGGAGGCGCCGAGTCCGACGATGATGCTCTTGCACAGGTCGTGGGTAAGCGGCCGCTCTCGCCGTATCTGGTTCATCTCCATGGCGATCGATTCCGCTTCCGCCTGTCCGATCCAGATCGGCAGGAGCCGCGTACCCGCCTTCTCGCGAAGGATGACGACGAAGGCATTCGATGAACTATCGCGTCCCAGGCGGGACACAGTCACTTCGACCACCGGGGGACCTCCAGAGTATGCGGGGTGACGAAGACAGCGATCTCTCCAGGACCCGCGGCCGACCGTATGGACTCAGCTGCCGGCGGCCGCACGGAGTGCGTCCACCCGATCCGTCTCCTCCCATGAAAAATACAACGGGGAGCCGTCGGCACCGCGTTCCGGCGTCCGGCCGAAATGTCCGTATGCGGCGGTCCGCTGAAAGATGGGGCGTCGCAGGCCGAGCGCACCGATGATGCCGGCCGGGGTCAGGTCGAAGGTGTCCCGCACGGCGCGGGCGATCTGGGCATCCGGCATGACGCCGGTGCCGAATGTCTCCACACGCACGGACACGGGTTCGGCCACGCCTATGGCATAGGCCAGTTGCACCTCGCAGCGGCGGGCGAGGCCGGAAGCCACGACGTGTTTGGCCACCCAGCGGGCGGCGTAGGAGGCTGAACGATCCACCTTGGTGGCATCCTTGCCGCTGAATGCACCGCCTCCGTGGCGACCCATGCCGCCGTAAGTGTCCACGATGATCTTGCGACCCGTCAGGCCCGCATCGCCCTGTGGACCACCCACCACGAAGCGACCGGTGGGATTGATGTGGGTGCGCAACTGGTCAGTGACCAGCTCACGCGGGATCACCTGATGCACGACCTCGGCGAGTATCGCCTCACGCAGTTCGTTGCCCGTGATGTCCTCGCTGTGCTGGGTGGCCACCACCACCGTCTCCACCTCCACCGGGTGACCATCCTCGTAGACGACAGTCACCTGCGCCTTGCCGTCCGGTCGGAGCCAGGGCAACCTTCCCGACTTCCGGCATGCCGCCAACTGCCTGGTGAGTGCGTGCGCAAGCTGGATGGGCAGCGGCATCAACTCTGGAGTCTCGTCACTGGCGTAGCCAAACATCATCCCCTGGTCGCCGGCACCCCCGATGTCCACTCCCTGGGCGATGTCGGGCGACTGCCGTCCGATGGTACTGATGACAGCGCACGTCTTGCTATCGAAGCCGTAGTCGGCGTTGGTGTAGCCGATCTCGGCGATCGTTGCACGAACGATATCGGGGATGTGCACATAGGTGGTCGTCGTGATCTCGCCGGCGACGCAGGCCAGGCCTGTGGTCACAAGGGTCTCGCAGGCGACCCGTGCCGCGGGATCGTCCGTCAGGATGGCATCGAGCACCGCATCTGAGATCTGGTCGGCGATCTTGTCGGGATGCCCCTCAGTGACGGACTCGGACGTGAATAGAATGCGCTCAGCCACGCTCACACTCGGCAACGGATGTGGAACGGAATGGAGACGCCCGCAACCCGCCAGAGCGGGACACGGGCGATGGTCATGCGTGAGATGGAACCCACCGACAGTATAGGTGCGGCGCTAGGTAGCCAGCAACCCGTCGCGGAGGAAGGCTGCATCGCCGAAAGCAGCCAGCAGGCGTCGTCGCAGCTCGGCCTCGGCTCGTTGGGGGCTCCCGGCCTCCAGGGCTGCCGTCATCGCCTCCTGAGCTATCCCCACGCTCACCCCTCGCACGAGACGCTTCATGAGGGGCACGCTGCGCGGTGCGACACTCAGCTGACGTACCCCCAGCCCCAGCAGAGCAAAGGCATGGAGCGGCTCCGAAGCCATCTCGCCGCAGACGCCAACCTGGACGCCACCTGCCTCCGACGCCCGCACGACGTCGCGAATGAGGCGCAGCACTGCCGGGTGCAGCGGCGTGAAGCGCTCGGCGAGATTCACATTCCCGCGGTCCACGGCAAGGGTATACTGGACGAGGTCGTTGCTGCCGATGCTGAAGAATTCGACATCGCCAGCGAGAGTATCAGCGGTGATGGCAGCCGCGGGGGTCTCTATCATCACACCCAGTGGAAGCTGATCGCGGTGTGCGACCCCCCGTTCTGCCAGTTCAGCCGCGGCCTCGGCCACCAGTACTCGTGTCGCACGGACCTCCTCTACCGAGACGACCAGCGGCAGGAGTATGCGCACGTCGCCGTGCGTGGCGGCTCGAAGGATAGCCCGCAACTGGATCTTGAATAGCTCCGGCTCGTCGAGGCACATCCGGATGGCGCGCCAACCCAGGAACGGATTGGCCTCTACCGGATAGCCACCGGTGGGAAGCTTGTCGCCACCAATATCGAACGTCCGTATGATGATGGGCTGACCGCTGAAGGCGTCGATGACCCTGGCATACGCCCGATACTGTTCCTCCTCATCGGGCATCGTGGTTCGGCCAAGGACGAGGAACTCGGTGCGCATCAGTCCCACACCCTCAGCGCCACTGGTGGCCGCGATATCAGCCTCCTCGGGCAGGTCGACGTTGGCGTAGATGGTCACGCGTACACCATCCGTCGTGATCGTGTCGCCATGGGACAGCCGGAGGAGCTCGGCATCGTCCAGCGCCTCCTGCGTTGCCCGCCGGCGATAGGCATCCTCCTCGGCCTCGCTCGGGTCGACTATGAGTGTACCCGTGGAACCGTCCAGAACCGCCCGCTCGCGGCCGCGCAGCCTGGTAGTCGCGTCCTTGAGACCGACCACGGCCGGTATGCCGAGTGAGCGGGCCAGGATGGCCACGTGCGACGTGCGCGTTCCAGCGTCAGTAGCTATGGCCGCAATAGCCCGCGGGTCGAGCTGAACGGTGAGGCTGGGTGTGAGGTCGTGGGTGACGAGGATGGCGCCGGCGCCCTGCGGCACGTCCACCGGATCGTGATCGGGGAGACCGAGGAGAAGGCTGAGCACGCGGATGTGGACATCTGTCAGGTCACCCAGACGTTCACGTACCATGGGCAACGAATGCCGGGCGAAGTTCTTCCGCCACTCGCTCATGACAAGGTCGAATGCCTTCTCGGCGGCGATGTTCCGATGGATGTACGACTCCGTTCCCTGCACCAGCTCCACGTCGTCGAGCATGGATAGCTGGACGTCGAAGATCGCTGCCTCTTCCGGGCCGGCCCGACGCTCGGCGCGTCGACGCACCCGGTTCACACGCACCCGGGCCGCCTCCAGGGCTTCGTGAAAGCGAGCGATCTCACCATCGATCTCGTCGTCGGCGACTATGCGGTGACGCACATCCGGGACCTCCCACCGCAGGAGGTAGACGGTGCCGAAGACGATGCCCGGCGAGGCGGGGACGCCGCGAAAGGCGCTCAGCATCAGACCTCGCCGAAGCCCCGGTGAATGAGGTCGGTGATGGACTCGAGCGCCATCTCCTCATCCGGGCCAGTCGCCCGAACTGTCACGGTGGAACCGCACTCCGCGGCGAGCATCATCACTCCCATGATGCTCTTGCCATTGACCTCCAGCTCTTCCCGAACGAGGGTGATCTCGCTCTGGAATCTGGAAGCCGCCTTGACGATCTCCGCGGCAGGCCGCGCGTGGAGTCCGTTCCTGTTCGTGATCTGGACGGATCGTTCCGCCATTTAGACCGTAACCGAGAAAAGTACGAGAAGGAGCAGGAGGGGGAGAGCAAGCCGCCAGCCCTCCCAACGCCCCTGAACACGCACGAGCAACCCACCGGCCAGCGCGCCAACGAGCAGCACGGCCGCTGCCACGCCCACGTGCGACGGACCGACAGCACGCAGGGTTGCCAGTGGAAGTATCGCACCGGCCAGAACCGCTCCGACGCGTCCAAGCCAATCCGGGCCCCGTCGCAGCCAGGGCGCACCGAGAGCCCCGGCGACGCGTAGGCCATCCCTGAGCCCGACATTGAGAGCCCAGATACGAAGGGCAACGTGACCGATATTATAGATGACGACAAAACTGCCGACTGCTGCCAGCGGACTGCCACCCAACCCCCAGATGACAAGGCCGATGAGGGCGCAGAGCGGAAGCCAGGCGGCCCAGACCAGACGGTCGCCGCAGCTTCCCAGTGGACCGCAGAGCGCCGACCGGAAGCGTTCGATTCGTTCCGGTGAATCCCCGTTCAGCTCGGCCCTGAGCAAGGCGCCGACGGCGAGGGTGGCGAGATAGGGATGTGCATTGAAGTAACGACACTGCCTGGCCATGGCCGCGCGATACGCTTCACCACCACGTCCACCGGGCAGCCGCCTGAGCGCCGGCTCCATGGCGAAGGCCACGCCATTGCCCAGCATCGTCTCGTAGTTCCAGCTCCCCTGGATGGCCAGCGAACGAAGGAGAATAGTGGCGCGCAGGTGCCATGGAAGTACTCCGGATGCCGGCCACACACTGGTGGGCATGGCCGGCTGGGACTGGCCAGTTCCAGCCTGGACGGCTGGCTGGGAGGGCCCCGACGCGGCCGACGCTTCCGGTGTTACCGGCGATGAGTGCCGGCTCACAGCAATACCAGGAGCAGGGTCAGTCCGGCGCCGAGCCCGCCCAGAAAAAACAACCTTCCGCCCTGGACGGCGTGGAACAGCTTCCAGCCGGCTGCCGCCGCGACAGCGATCGCGACCGCCACTGTCCCGCTGCGAGCCAGCTCCTCGGTTCCCCTCCATTCCGCCAACACCGTCGGGATCAACAGTGTGCCGACGACGAGCCCACCGGTCGCGACGATCGAGGCGCGCACGAAATCGGCGGTCAGGCCGGCCACCTGGAGTCGTGCTACCGCGCGGCCTGAACCGCGCTCGAGCGCCGCAGCCCGGCGATTGGCCCACCTGGCATTCAGGCGACGCAGGCTGATCATGCTGAGGCCGCCGATCTGGGCCAGGGCCAGAGCAAGAAGGACGGCGAGCGCCAGAGCACCAACCTGATCCGGTGGCTGACTCGCATACATCCCCCCCGCGACAACCGATGCAGAGCCCCACTCGGGGTAGCGCGATGCCCCGAACGGGAGCGTTTCCAGAGCGAATAGCTCGAGCAGGGCACCCACCAACAGACCCGCTCCCGCCCCACCAACGAGTGCGCCTCCAAGCGTCGCCGCAACCAGCGGCCTCGAGATCATCGCCTGTGGAAAACCCACCACATCGAGTCCGAGGAGACCCCCGAGCATGATCAGAGGCAATATGTCGACGAAGGAGGCGTGCACGCTGTCAACCCTCCTGGCCAGCGGCAAGAAGTTCGCTCAGAGGCACTGCACGAGCTGCTGGAACGTCCTGCGCGGTCACGATCACTCCACGATCGGCAAGGGAGCGGAGTGCTTCTTCTTCCTCGCCATCCAGAAAGACGTATCGCAATCGTTCGGTGCGGCCAGTGCGATGATGGATGCCCCCCAGATTGACGGCAGGGATCGACGCTGCCTCGGCCAACCGTCTCATAGTCTGGATGCTGGATGTCAGAAGGATTCCACGCCGCTCGTCGCGACGATAATGGTCCAGTTGCCCGGCGGCCGAGTCGACGGTCTCGAAGTAGATCGCCATCTCTGGCGGAGTTCCCATACGATAGAGTTCCTGCTCCCACTCACTGTCAGCGACGTCATCGTCCACCAGTACGAGGAACTGGATGTCCAACGGACTTCCCCATCCCACAACCACCTGTCCGTGAATCAGCCGGTCATCGATGCGATACAGTTCAATTGCCACGCCCACCTCCCGTCTGCATCCCACCACCTCCCACCGTCATCGCGCTTCGACCCTTCTCCACCGCCAGTCGGGCAGCTTCCTCCGGTGGCATCGAGTCGTGGAAGGTGAAATCCAGGAGCATCGAGAGATTGGCGCCGGTGACAAGTACCAGGGAGGGCCGATCACGCATGACACGTCTGGCCGTCAGCGTCCAGCTTCCACCGACGAGGTCGGTGAACACGCACGACGCACCAGTCTCGTCGACGGCGGCCCGGAGCGCCATTTCCAGTTGCTCGCCGCTCATGCCCCGGTTGGTGAGCGGCAGGAACAGGTCGCCCCGGCCGGTGATCTGGGCCAACGCCGAGACCAGTCCCGCGGCCCAATCGCCGTGACCAGCGACTATCGCCCTGATGGCGGGTGCGTTCGAGTCACTCATCATCTTCCTGAAGATAACGCTTCAGGTCCGCCGTGTGTCGCATCCGGCTGATGAGGCGCTGGTTGAACGCCTCTGCCGTGTTCACGCCACTGTACGCCAGCAGGTGGTTCATGGCGATGACCTCGGCCACGACGGTGATGTTCTTCCCTGGATTGAGCGGCACGCGGATCATGGGCAGGGTGACGCCCAGGATCTCGGTCGTCTCTCCCTCCAGTCCGGTACGCTCAACCACCGCCCCCTGGTCCCATGGTTCCAGGTGAACCACAACCTCCATCCGCTTCTGCTGCCTGACCGCGCGGATGCCGAAGATGCCCGGGACATCCACCAGGCCGACACCGCGAATCTCCATGTGATGGCGCTGCAACTCATGGCCGCGACCGATGAGCACATCGGTACCGCGCCGTTTGCAGAGTACCAGGTCATCAGCCACGAGACGATGGCCGCGCTCGACGAGGTCGAGGACACACTCGCTCTTCCCGATACCACTCTGTCCGGTAAAGAAGAGTCCGACGCCGAAGACGTCGGCGAGTGAACCGTGGAGGGCGGTATTGGGGGCAAACTCGTCCTCCAGGAATGGCTTGATGCGCCTGTAGAATTCGGCGGTCTTGAGCCCCGAGCGAAGGAGGGCGATGCCACGCAACTCGGCCAGTTCACGTAGTCCCGACGGAAGGTCCTGGCCCTTGCAGACGATGACGCATGGGAACCCGAACTGGTAGTACCGTTCGATGATCTGCTGTCGCCGCGCGGGATCGAGCGAGTGCAGGTAGCTCACTTCGGTCTCGCCGAGGACCTGGATGCGCGTGCCGGCAAACCTTTCCATGTAGCCGGCGAGGACCAGTCCGGGGCTATGAGCTTCGCCCACGGTTATGGGTCGATCGAAACCCATGGTGCCGGTCACCTGCTCCAGTTCCAGCCGGTTCTGCATGCGCTCGAAGAGCCGGCCGACGGTAAGCTTGGAAGTCACACAACCTCTGGTTGGCGGGTGGTCCTGGCTGGCAGCGCGCCGCCACGACGAACAGGAGAAAGGAGAGACCTCGGCATCTTTACACTCCCGACGACACAATGTGCGCGAGGTGCCGCGCAGTCGCCTCAGCGGCGCGCTCCCACGTGAAGCCTTCCGCGAAGATCCTTCCCTGCGCGCCCAGCGATTCCACGAGGGAGCGGGACGACGCCAGTCGATCCATCACACCAGCCAGTTCGTCCAGATCGCCATGGGTGACGAGGAAACCTGTCTCGAGGTGCCGTACCGACTCGCGCAGGCCGGGTGAGCGCGAAGCGATCGCCGGCGTGCCGCAGGCTGCTGCCTCGAGGTTGGTGATGCCCCACCCTTCCTTGGGTGACGTGAAGCATAGCGCCCAGGCGCGACGCAGGAGGGCGAGCTTCTCCTCCTCGCTCACGAATCCAAGAAATCGTACGCGGTCACCGAGGTCAAGCGAGGCGGCAAGCTGCTCCAGCGCAGGGCGCCGGTCACCGGTGCCGGCAATCTCCAGCCTCGCCGTGTGATCCGACAACTGCGCGAAGGCGCGGAGGATGATGTCCACTCCCTTGTACCGCTTGAGTCGACCCAGGTACACGAAGAGCGGGGTCTCGGCGCGAGCCCCGGGTAGAGGCGTGAAGTGATTGGTATCGATCCCAGGATGTATGACGGTGATCAGGGAACGTGGAATTCCGCGCGCCACGAGGTCGTCGGCCGTGCTCTCGCTGATGGCCTGGAAAGGCACTCCGCGATACAGGCGGGCCAGCGGACGTTCGGCCAGCCAGACAGCGGCAGCGAGCGGCAGCGGCGCCTCCTGGAACACCGTGGACCCGAAGAGATGCGGTACCAGCGCTACCGTGCGCGAGGCGCCCCACCGCGGCGTCGCCAACGGAACCTTGTTGATGTCCTCGACGAGTACGTCGTGGCCTGCTGCGGCGAGAAACTTCCGGTAGTAGCGGCGAGCGAGCGCCGGGAAGGTGTAGCGTGTGCCTACCCGATGCACGTCGATTCCATCGAGCGAACGACGTGCGGGAGCCCCCGGCCAGCCACCACACAGGAGCGTCACCTGATGACCGCTGCTGGCCAACCGGCCAAAAATCTCGTGGAGATGGATCTCGGCACCGCCGGCCTGGGGGTTCTCGCGATCCTGCCAGTTGACGAGGAGTATCTTCAGAGTCGTCCCATCCGGCGGGCAAGGGCATCGAGGACGCCGTTGACGAACTTGGCGCTGGCCATGCTGCCGAACCGCTCGGCCAGCCGAACGCCCTCCTTGATGACGACCCGTGGCGGCGTCTCACCTATGCGCAACTCCGCTGCGCCCAGTCGCAGAACGGCCCGTTCGATGGCGCCAAGCCTGGCCAGGCGCCAGTTCCGGGTCACCTCCCCCAGTTCCTCATCGATGGCCGAGGCACTGTCCCGCACTTCACGGATCAGCACTCCGGCAAGGCGCCGCTCCTCGGGCGGTACGGACAGGTCATCCCAGACCTGGGTCGACACGTACTCGAGCGAAGGACCGCCGCGCATCTCCCAGGCATACAGAGCCTGCAGGGCGCGTGAACGCGCCCGCGTCTCAACCTTCGTCTTCGTCTGCATCGCTTTCCGCGGCCTGCATGAGGTCCAGCCGCTGGAAGAGGTCCACCATCTCCAGCGTCGCGATGGCAGCGTCCCAGCCCTTGTTGCCGTGCTTGCCGCCGGAACGTGCCTCCGCCTGCGCCATGTCATTGCATGTGAGCAGGCCGAGCCCGACGGGCACGTCGTAATCATCGGCCACCTGGGCCAGCCCACGTGCTGCCTCAGCGGCTATGAAGTCGAAGTGTGGCGTCTCGCCGCGCACGATGGCTCCGATCGCCACGATGCCGCTGTAACGGTCGCTGGAGGCGGCCCGACGCACAGCTCCGGGAAGTTCCCAGGCGCCTGGTACCCAGATGACGTCGACGTCATCCAGTGCGACTCCGTGGCGGAGGAGCGCATCGAGCGCGCCGTCTACCAGGGCCTGCGTGACGTGTTCGTTGAAGCGACTGGCCACCATGGCCAGGCGATGGCCGGCACCCTGTGGCGCACCGGTGAATTCAGGCATACGGCGGGAGAGTGTATGTGGAGCAGGTGCGACCGCGCTCGATCTCACCGGCGGTGCCGCGAGGGCCGCTCAAGGCATCGATCCTGGTCGATTCCGGTTCATGAAGCAGTCATGAGGTGGCCCAGCTTGGCTCGCTTCGTCCGGACGTAGGCGGAATTCTCGTCGGTGTCCGGCGCGATTATCCGTACTCCTCCGCTGACCCGCAAGCCATAACCCTCCAGGCCTACCAGCTTGCGCGGGTTGTTGGTGAGCACCCTGATGGAGCGTAGGCCCAGGTCCAGCAGGATCTGGGCACCGATGCCGTAGTTACGGAGATCTGGCTTGAAGCCGAGTCGTTCATTGGCCTCCACCGTGTCGGCACCGGCGTCCTGAAGTTCGTATGCCTTGAGCTTGTTCAGCAGGCCGATACCGCGACCCTCCTGGTCCAGATAGACGATCACACCGCGCCCTTCGCGGGTGATCTGCTCCATGGCTGCGTTCAACTGCCAGCCGCAGTCACAGCGCAGGGAGTGGAAGACGTCGCCGGTGAGGCACTTGGAGTGCATGCGAACCAGTACGTCCTCGCCATCGCCAATGTCGCCATATACCAGCGCGACGTGCTCGTGTTGATCCACGTCGTTGCTATAACCAACGATGCGCCACTCCCCGAAATCGGTCGGCAGGCGCGCCTCGGCGACGCGGTGGACCAGTCGCTCGTGCTGGAGCCGGTAGGCAACGAGCTGGGCGACCGTGATGAAGGTGAGTCCATGCAGCTTGCAGAACTCCTCGAGTTGGGGCCGACGAGCGGTCGTGCCGTCGGCATTGAGGATCTCGCAGATGACGCCGGCAGGATAGAGACCGGCAAGACGAGCGAGATCCACCGCCGCCTCGGTATGTCCGACACGCTGCAACACGCCGCCATCGCGCGCGCGAAGCGGATGCACATGTCCGGGACGTCGCAGGTCGGCTCTCACGGAGGCCGGGTCCACGGCCACCTGGATCGTCGTCGCGCGGTCGGAAGCACTGATGCCGGTGGTCACGCCGAAGCGAGGTGCCGCATCGATACTCACGGTGAATGCCGTGCGCATCGCCTCGGTGTTGTCCTCCGCCTGAGGAGCGAGGCCCAACTGGTCGACGCGCTCGCCGGTTAGGGCGAGGCAGATCATGCCCTTCACGCCGAGCATGAAGTTCACCATCTCGGGCGTGATCCGCTGTGCGGCGCAGATCAGGTCGCCCTCGTTCTCGCGATCCTCGTCATCCGCCACGACCACGAACCTGCCCTGACGGATGTCCTCGATCGCCTGTTCTACAGTGCCGAATGACATATGATTTTAGAGGTCTGGTCGACGACCATCGGGTGCGAAGCCTCGACGATCAGCGTCCGACCCGTCCAAGATAAGGGTTCACGAGGCGCGCGACGAACTTTCCGATGATGTCCGCCTCGACATGCACCCGGTCACCCGCGGCAAGCAATCCCAGCGCGGTCTGGCCGAGCGTGTACTCGATGATGGAAAGCTGAACGACATTGTCTTCCGGTATCGCGTTGACCGTCAGGCTCACGCCGTCAATGGCTATGGAGCCGTGTGGCACGAGCAACGAACCGACCTCTGCCGGTACAACCACGTCGATCAATCGGGCGTCGCCCGACTGGTCCACCCGCTGCACGACGCCCACTCCGTCCACGTGTCCCTGGACGATGTGCCCGCCAAGCCGGTCGCCCAATCGCATGGCCCGCTCCAGGTTCACGCGCTGTCCACCACGCCACTGTCCGATCGTGGTGCGATCCAGTGTCGTATGGACAGCGGCGACCGTGAATGACCCGGGACGCCAGTCGCGAACGGTGAGGCAGGCGCCGTTCAGCGCTATGCTCTCGCCGTCATCCAGGTCATCGTACGCACAGCGAACGCGCAGCTCACGGCCGGCGGGCGTGTTCGCCGCGGATTCGATGGTGCCAACGTCGTCGATCAGCCCGGTGAACATGTCTGCGCGTCTGGCGGGTGCTTCATGGCTCCATATCGTCGTGGCGAAGCGCGTACGTGGTGAGGAGGTCGTCGTTGATACGTTGGTGAGCGACCACACGCAGGCGCCGCGCCTCGGTTGCCGGGACGGCGGGCGCCAGAGAAAAACCGCCAAGGGCGCCCGCCCCCAGAATGACCGGCGCCTGAAAGATAACCAGACGGTCCACCAGATTCCTCATCAACAGGGCGCCGGTTATTCCCGCCCCACCTTCCACGAGCACGGAATGGACACCGCGTTGCCGTAGCTCCCTGAAGACCTGCGACAGATCGGTCGCAGGCAGCAGCTCCACTCCGGCCGCAACCAGCGCTCGGGCAGCAGGGGACTCGGGCTGTTCGGTGCATACCAGCACCGGCACATCGCGCGCCGTCCGGACAAGCGCCGAGTCCAGGGGCAGTCGGCAGGATCGATCCAGGACAACGCGAAGGGGAGCCCGACGGGGAGCGCGGCCCGACCGCACGGTGAGTTGGGGGTCGTCAGCCAGGGCCGTGCCAATCCCCACGGCAATGGCGTCGACGCCCGCCCTCATCCGATGGACGGCGCGCCGCGAACGTTCATTGGTCAGCCAACCCGGCCGACGCGTATAGTCCGCGATGGCCCCATCCAGCGAGAGGGCGAGCTTGAGGCTGACCCACGGAAGATCGGATGTGAAACGGTTGAAGAAGGCCGCGTTCAGCTCCCGAGCAGCCGCTTCCTCCACACCGCTTGCGACATGAAGGCCGCGGGCGGCCAGCAACTCCAGACCGCCCCCGGCAGCCGGGTTGGGGTCCAGGGTAGCAGCCACTACCGACGTGACGCCAGCTCGCAGGACAGCTTCGGTGCATGGCGGGGTGAGACCGTGGTGGGAACAGGGCTCCAGCGACACATACAGAGTGGCGCCGCGAGCCAGCTCTCCAGCAATGCGGAGCGCGACTACCTCGGCATGCTCACCGCCGTAGGCGGCGTGATAGCCCTCGCCGACGACCTTCCCATCCTTCACCACCACCGCGCCGACCAGTGGATTGGGCGCGACCTGACCCCAGCCCCGCCGGGCCAGCGCCAGCGCACGCCGCATGAACACACGGTCCCCAGGACTGGTCACTGGATCACGATGCGACGTCGTGCTCGCGGCAACCGGCTCGGAAGACGACCCCGAGGTCCAGCGCATCGCATTCCCGCGACGCGGCGAGCGTACCCAACCGGGCGGAAACGACGGCGAAGGTTTTCGCTGTCTTCCGGCAGGCATCCCGGGTGGCAACGTTGGCGCATTCCGGCGAGACAACCTGAGCTGACAGAAGCGCTGGCCCAAGGACGAATTCAGAGGAGACTGCGATTACACGTAGCATCGATACGACACTCCGCCGGCAGGCCGGCTGCGCTGAGAGGGCTGGTGTCGCGATCGGGTCAGATCAGCTGGACCTGGCCGCTACCGGCCACGACTTCGCCGAGCTGCCACGCGGGTACGCCGACCAGAGTGGCGGCATCCATCACCGCCGGCACTTCGGCGGGATCGCAGATCACGACCATGCCGACGCCCATGTTGAAGGCGCGGAACTGCTCCTCGCGTGCCACCTGACCCGCCTCTCCCAGGACGCGGAAGAGATTCGGCACGGTCCAGCTGGCGGTATCCACCCTGGCATCCAGCGAATCAGGGAGGGCCCGATCCAGGTTCCCCGGCAGCCCGCCGCCCGTGATGTGAGCGAGGGCGTGCACTCGTCGCAGCACAGGCGTGAGCGCTGCCAGGTATGAGCGATGTATCCGGAGCAGGACGTCAGCGGTGGAAGCGCCCTCACCCGGGAAGGGATCGTCGACTCCAAGGCGAAGTCGATCGGAGACGATGCGCCTGGCGAGCGAATAGCCGTTGGTGTGAAGCCCGCTACTGGCGAGCCCCACCAGCGCATCACCGGCCCGTACGAGAGAGGGACCGAGGAGATCGGCTTCCCCCACACAGCCTACCAGGAAACCCGCCAGGTCATAATCGGGTGGCGTGTAGAGGCCGGGCATCTCGGCCGTCTCCCCACCCAGGAGAGCGCAGCCATTCTCACGGCAGCCCGCGGCCACGCCGGCCACTACAGCCTCCACCACCGCCGGCACGAGCGAGCCGAATGCGACGTAGTCCAGGAAGAAGAGCGGCCTTGCGCCCTGGACGAGAACGTCGTTCACGCAGTGATTCACCAGGTCGTGTCCGATGGTGTCGTGTCGGTCAGCCTCGATGGCCACCTTGATCTTCGTTCCCACACCGTCCGCGCTAGCCACGAGGAGCGGCCTCTCGACGTCGGTGGGCATGCGGAACAGGCCCCCGAATCCGCCGAAAGTCCCGCGCGCGCCAGCCGTCATGGTGGACTCGACCAGTTGCTTGATCCGGCTCTTGGCGTCATCCGCGGCGTCTATGTCAACACCGGAGGAGCGGTAGTCCAGCCGGTCGCTCATGTCGGCTCCCCCACCGCTGCCATCGGCGCATCGAAGGCTACCAACTGCTGAAACTCGCGCACCCGGGCGTCGATCGTGGCCTGATCCAGCTCCAGCAGCCGCTCTATCGAGAAGCGCTCGACGGCGAACGAGCCCATCGTGGATCCGTATATGACGGCGCGGCGGAGGTTGTCATCGCTCAGGTCGCCGGTACGGGCCAGGTGCCCCATGAAGCCGCCTGCGAAGGAATCGCCGGCACCCGTGGGGTCGAACACCGATTCCAGCGGAAAGGCGGGAGCGAAGAAGATCGTATCCCGCGTGAACATGAATGCACCATGTTCGCCCTTCTTGATGATGACGCGCGCCGGACCGCGGTCCATGATCCAGCGGGCTGCCTTCACGATGTTGCTCTCCTCGGTGAGTTGGCGCGCCTCGGCATCATTGAGCGTCATCAGGTCGACATGGCCGAGGAGCTCGAGTAGTTCCGGGCGCCTGCTCTCGATCCAGAAGTTCATGGTGTCACAGGCGACCAGTCGCGGTCGCTCAACCTGAGCCAGTACGGAAAGTTGCAACCGCGGATCGATATTCGCCAGGAATACGAACGGCGAGCGGCGGAACTGTCCGGGAATCTGAGGCTTGAAATGGGAGAAGACGCCGAGGTGCGTTTCCAGGGTGTGGGCGGTGTTGAGGTCGTGCTGATACCGGCCGCGCCAACGGAATGATGATCCCCTGGCGGTCTGCACCCCAGCCATATCCACGCCTCGTGAGGCAAGCGCTTCGAGCTTCTGCATGGGATAGTCCTCGCCCACCACACCCACCATCGATACTGTCGTGAGATGGCTTGCGGCGGCCGAGAAGTAGGTGGCCGATCCGCCCAGCACCTCCTCGGCCCTGCCGAAGGGGGTCTCGATGGAATCCAGCGCGACGGAACCAACAACGAGGACGGACATGGGTGCAGGATCGGGGTGAGTCAGGGATACGGTTGCGCAGGTGGATCTATGCAGCGAACGAGTGACCGTCACGAGGGATGGCGACCGACCCTCACTCCACCGTCACATGCGCTCCGGAGCCTGGATGCCCAGAAGCTCCAGTCCATTGCGCAGTACGATCTGGATGCCGCGAGCAAGCACGAGGCGCGCATTGGTAACCTCTTCGGCTTCGCCCAGCACATGGTACTTGTGGTACCACGCGTGCGTCATCCGGGCAATCTCCAGCAGCCAGTTCGCGACGCGATGCGGCTCCAACGCGGCCGCCGCGCCGGCAACGAGCATGGGAAAATCAGTGATGGCCTTGAGCAGCTCCTTCTCCTCGTCCGTCGAAAGCGGGGAGAGATCGACCCGCGCGCCGTCGATCGTGGCCGGATCGATTTCACCCACGCGGAAGATCCCGCTCAGCCGGGCGTGCGCCATCTGGATGTAGTAGACCGGATTCTCCTCCGATTGGGAACGCGCGAGGTCCACGTCAAAGACGAGTTGGGAATCGCCCTTCCGCATGAGGAAGAAGTAGCGCACCGCGTCGCGCCCCACCTCGTCTATGAGGTCGCGCACGGTGACATAGCTACCCGCTCGCTTGGAGATCTTCACCTCCTCACCGCCCTTCATCACGGTGACCATCTGATGCAGGACATACTCCGGATATCCCTCGGGAATCCCGATGTCGAGAGCCTGCAGGCCGGCCCGGACCCGCGTCACTGTGCTGTGGTGATCGGCGCCCTGCACATTGATCGCGCGACGAAACCCGCGCTCCCACTTCGTCACGTGGTAGGCGACATCCGGCACGAAATAGGTGAAACTGCCGTCGCGCTTGCGCATCACGCGGTCCTTGTCGTCACCGTATTCCGTCGTTCGGAGCCAGAGCGCACCCTCGCTCTCGTAACAACGGCCGGCCGCCTGGAGCGCGTTCACCGTAGCCTCCACCTTGCCATCCTCGTAGAGCGACGACTCCAGGTAGTAGGTGTCGAAGCGGACACCAAACGCCTGAAGGTCCAGGTCCTGCTCCTTTCGCAGCTCCTGGACGGCAAAGTCAGTCACCGCCTTGCCGTTGTCACCGCCGGCGTCCCCGGGGTTCTGCTCGGCGTAACGCACGGCGATCTCGCGGATGTATTCGCCGTGATATCCGCCCTCCGGTATGTCGCCCTCCAGGCCGGCGAGTTCGGCAAGCCGCGCCTGGGTGCTGCGCCCCAGGTTCTCGATCTGGACGCCGGCGTCGTTGTAGTAGAACTCGCGCGAGACGTCCCACCCGGTGCGCTCGAGCAGTCTCGATATGGTGTCGCCCAGTGCCGCCTGGCGCCCGTGGCCAACGTGGAGCGGCCCGGTGGGGTTGGCCGAAACGAATTCCACCACCACACGTCGGGCCCCGCCTGTGGTGGACCGTCCATACAGCGCGTCGAGGGCAAGTGCACGGCGCAATCCGGCTGTCAGGGCGTCCTGCGCGAGGCGGAAATTGATGAAACCGGGACCGGCGATCTCGGAGGTCGCCACGCCGGCGCAGGCGATGTCGACCATGCCCTTGAGGGCCTCGGCAATCTCGCGCGGCTTGCGCTTGAGCGGTCGCGCGAGGGTCATGGCGAAGTTCGTCGTCCAATCCCCGAATGAGGGATCCCGCGGTCGTTCCAGGATGGGATCGGCGCCCTCAGGCACGCCGAGCGTTCGCGCCGCGTCGATGAGTGCGGCGCGAAGCAGATCGTCAGCGCTCACTCGCCCGCCGGTGGCCGCGGAGAAGCCGGCTTGGTCGACGACTCGCCGCCACTACTGCCTGCATTGGAACCGTCCCCACTCTCCGCACTCCGGGTGGTCGGCGAGGCCGCACCGCTGGCATCCTTCGCCGCGCTCGTTCCCGCGTCACCGCCGGACTCCCCGCCCTTCGCGTCCCCTCCGGTGCCGGTGGAATCGCCAGTTCCGGACGCCTGCGCGGCCGCCGCAGCCGCCCGCTGGTCCTTCCTGCCGTCCTTCCCGTAATCGGTAATGTAGAAACCCGATCCCTTGAAGATCAGCCCGGCACCGCCGGATATCTGACGGGTCGCCAATTCACCGCACTCGGGGCAGGCCACCTCGCTCGGCGCCTCGGAGATACGGCCAAAGAAGCGCTCGAATTTGTGGCCTCTGCTGCAGCGAAAATCGTAAGTGGGCATTTGGAAACGACTTGGTTGATCCTGGCGAAACAGTTGAATCTACTTTCGCCAGTCGGGGCATTCAAGTTAATCGCGACGCCGATGGACAGTCGTCGGGGCGACCCGTAACAACGGCTCCAACCCACGTCACCCGCATCAGTGCGGAGGCTCGTAATGGCCCCAGACTCCCTCCAACGCATCGGCGATCTCGCCCACTGTCGCCCTGACGCGCGCGGCGGAGATGATGAGCGGCATCAGCGGCTCACGCCCAGCGGCCTGATCGGGCCCGCCATAGCCCCTCGCCGCGCTGGCGAGCGCGTCCAGGGCCTGTCTCACCTCGCCGGCATCCCGCCGCTCGCGCACCTCGCGCACCCTCGCCGCCTGGCCGCGTTCCAGCGCCGAGTAGTCGGGCGAGACGATGTGCGGCGGTGGCTCGTCGACGGTGAAACGATTCACGCCGACGATTGTCGTCACGCCCGCCTCGACGCGGAGCTGATGGCTGTAGGCGCTACGGCCGATCTCATCCTGGAAGAAGCCAGCGCGCACAGCCGCGGCGGCACCTCCCAACTCGTCCACCTCGTGCAGAAGCGCGAGGGCCTCACGCTCGAGTTCCGACGTGAGGTGCTCGACATAGTAGCTGCCGGCCAGAGGATCCACCGTCTGGGCGACGCCCGACTCGTAGGCCAGCACCTGCTGGGTACGCAATGCCAGCGTCGCCGCCTGCGCCGTGGGCAGCGAGAGCGCCTCGTCATAGCCGTTGGTGTGCAGCGACTGCGTACCGCCCAGCGTGGCGGCGAGCGCCTGCACCGTGACGCGAACGACGTTGGTGAGAGGCTGCTGTGCGGCGAGTGTCACTCCCCCGGTCTGGGTGTGGAATCGGAGCCGGGCGCTGGCCTCGCTGGCACCGAAACGACCGGTCATGAGACGCGAGTAGATCCTGCGCGCGGCGCGGAACTTGGCCACCTCCTCGAACAGATCGTTATGCGAGGCGAAGAAGAAGGAGAGTCGCGGCGCGAACAGGTCCACCGGCAGACCTGTTGCAATCGCCCGCTCCACATACTCCACCGTATTGGCGAATGTGAAGGCCAGCTCCTGCACCGCGGTGGCGCCGGCCTCACGCATGTGATAGCCCGATATCGAGATCGGATTCCAGCTCGGCACCTCTTCCGCGCAGAAGCGGAAGACCTCGGCGATCAGGTCGAGCGACGGGTCGGGAGGGTAGATGTAGGTGCCGCGGGCGATGTACTCCTTGAGGATGTCGTTCTGGATCGTCCCGCTCAACGCCGCGCGAGAGATGCCCCGCTCCTCGGCCACCACTATGTACATCGCCAGCAGGGTGGCTGCGGTGGCGTTGATGGTCATCGACGTGGAGACCTGATCCAGTGGCAGCCCGTCGAGCAGTTGATGCATGTCCTCGACGCTGTCGATAGCCACGCCAACACGACCGACCTCCCCGACCGCGCGTGGCGAATCGGAGTCGATCCCCATCTGGGTCGGCAGGTCGAAGGCCACCGAGAGGCCGGTCTGTCCCGCGTCCAGGAGGAGCTTGAAGCGCTTGTTGGTCTCCGCCGCCGTGCCAAAGCCGGCGTACTGCCGCATTGTCCAGAGACGCTTGCGGTACATGGTGGACTGGACGCCGCGGGTGTACGGATAGTTCCCCGGATCGCCGAGATCGGCCTCGTAGTCGAGTTCCGCGTCGGCGGGCCGGTAGACCGGCTGTATCGGTATTCCGGACGGCGAGACTCGCTCGTCGGAATCACTCATGCGCCAACCTCCTCCGCTACGCTGTCGCCGAGTATGCGCTTCGCGGCCTCCACGTCGTGCAGGCTGCCGATGAACAGGGGAGTGCGCTGATGTAGCGACGTCGGCTTCAGGTCGACTATCCGGCGGTGGCCGTCGGTCGCGGCCCCACCCGCCTGCTCGACAATGAAGGCCAGCGGGTTGGCCTCGTACTGGAGGCGCAACTTGCCCTGCGGGTTACTGGTGTTGGCCGGATAGGCGAACAGTCCGCCGCCCAGAAGGTTGCGATGGAAGTCAGCGACCAGCGAACCGACGTAGCGCACGCTCATCGCCTCTCGGGTGCCGTCGAGTCCGCGGTAATAGCGCATGAGGGCGCGAGTCGGCTCGTTCCACATCTGCGAATAGGAGTCGTTGACGCTCAGGTAGCGCCCCGTCTCGGGGATCCGGATGTGGGGGTGAGAGAGCAGAAACTCGCCGATCGAGGGGTCCAGGGTGAAACCATGCGCTCCCTGTCCTGTCGTGTAGACGAGCATCGTGCTGGCACCATAGATGACATAACCGGCGGCGACCTGCTCATAGCCTGGTTGCAGCATGTCGGCCAGCACGGCCCGTTCCCCCTCGGAAACCTTGTGCAGGACCGAGAAGATGGTACCGACGGGGACGTTGACGTCGATGTTGGACGAGCCGTCCAGTGGATCGAAGAGAAGCACATACTTGCCGCGTTTGAAGCGGTCCGGTATGTGGATCATGTCCTCTTCCTCCTCCGACCCCATCCCACACAGGCGCCCACCATGATCCATTGCCTTGACGATGATCTCGTTGGCGATGATGTCCAGCTTCTGCTGTACCTCCCCCTGTATGTTCTCCTTCTCGGCAGAACCAAGGATGTCCGCCAGTCCGGCGCTACGCACCTTGTTGGCAATCATCTTCGCTGCCACACCGAGGTCATAGAGGATCGCCGAGAGGTCGCCCGTGGCATGCGGGTAGAGTCGTTCCTGCTCGATGATGAAGCGCTCGATGGTGACGACTGAGGTAGCGGTGTGCTTGACCACGATCAGGATGGGCTAAGGGGAGATGAACCCGCCTCCAGCAGGCGGCGCGCGGCGAAGGAACGAGCATCAGCTTCGAAGCGGTTGTGTCGGTAACCGCGCCTCAGGCTTTCCCACGCATAGGCTAGCGGGAAGAGCGGACTTGCTCCAAACTGGTGGACATGTCGGATCTCGTGCAAGAGCAGCTCCGGCTCCAGTGGCGCACGACTGTCGAGCCAGATGGTGCGCCAGAGTGTGATGCCGGCGACGCTCCCGGCGCCGAGGCACCAGCCGCCCACCAGTGGCGGTAGCCCGCCACGCCGGAAACGTGCTTCGCGCAACTCGGGAAAGCGGGCGAGGAGAGCCGCCGGAAGCTGCACCTCATGGCCGACGAGGTTGTCGATCAATCTGCGGCCCGCCGAGTGAAGCGTGGACACGATCATGGTTTGGATAGTGATGTCGACGGCGGTACTGAAGGAACGTCCAGGGCCCACCTGTCGTCCGCGGCCTCGACGTGGATGTGGTATCCGTCGGTCCGCACCACGACAGTTCCCAACTGGTCCGTGCGAAGCACCATTGCACCGGCGTTGGCAAGACGGGCCATGACATCCTGGTCAGGATGACCGTAAAGATTTCCGGATCCTACCGAAACCAGCGCCAATCGCGGGCTCACGGCGTGCAGGAAAGCCGGAGTGGTGCTGGTCCTGCTGCCATGGTGAGCGACCTTCAGGACGTCGGCGCGAAGCGCCTCCTCGCCATGGCTGGCAAGGAGCCACTCCTCCTCGGCAGCCTCGGCATCACCGGTGAGCAGGATACGTACCTCCCCATATCTGACCACGGCCACGGTACTCGCCGAGTTGGCATCGGGCAGTCCGGCAGCCCAGGCCGAATCGGGCGCCAGGAAACGAACGATCACGCCGTCGACGACCATTGAGTCGCCAGGATGTACCCGCTGCCAACGAATCCTCTTCTCCGCCGAGACGGCGAGCGCCTGCACGTACGCCGCTCCGCCGGCCGGATAGCCTGCGTCCCGGAACTCCACCGGGCGCATGGTACCCAGCACCGTCGCTGCGCCTCCCACATGGTCGGCGTGCGGGTGGGACAGGATGAAGCTAACCAACTGACCGCCTCGGCGGCGCAGGTATGGCAGGACTGTACGTCGACCGGCGTCCCCGCCCTGCCACACTCGACCGGCGTCCACCAGTAGCCATCGGCCCGCCGGAGTGCGCAGGGCGAGCGCATCGCCCTGACCAACGTCCAGCATGTGGATCTCCAGATCGCCGCTGTTCAGGGGTGTGATGGGCAGCCAGACGGCCAGGCAGAGCGCAGTCGCGGCAACCGTCAGGGCTCGCCCGGGAAAGGTTGCGACGCAAGCTGCGAGGAGGGCGGCCAGGGCCAGGCCCAGGCAGATGGCTCCGGCAAGGGTCGGTGCCACGGGGATGCTGGCACCGGGCAGGGCGGCAGCGGCAGCAGCCAGCCCGTCGAAGAGACGCAGCACGGGTTGCGCAGCGTCCGCGGCGAACGCCGCCGCCGGCTTCACCGGGGAGAGGACCAGGGCGAGGAAGAGCAGCGGCTGGAGGAACGCGATCACCGGCGAGACGACGATGTTCGCCAGCGGGCCCACCAGACTCAATCGCCCGAAGTGCCACGCCACGATTGGCGCGCTCGCCGCCGTCGCCGCCGTCGAGGCGAGCATGGCGCGGACGAGCGATCCACGCCAGCCGCGGATATCAGCCAATCGTCGCCAGCGTCGGCACAGGGCGCTGGCAGCGAGCAGCGCGGCCACTCCCACAACGCTGAGCTGATAACCCAGCGAGGCCGCTATCAGGACGCCGGAGAGCAGTGGGATCGATGCCCCAGCAGCCAGTACCGCCCAGGCTGAAGTTGGCCTCTGCCTGAGCCGGGCGAGAGCCACCGCTGCAAGCATGGACCCCGCCCTCAGCGCGGCGGGCGGAAAGCCGAGGAGCCCGACGTAAGCCAGGGCGCCGATGGCGGCGACGGTCGCAGCCGCCCGCCGCGGCACCCTGAACGCCCGCGCCAACAGCTCGAGCGCCCCGGCTACCAGACCGATGTGAAGCCCCGAGATAGCCAGAACATGGATCAGGCCGGCGTCGGCAAATCTCTGGCGAATTTCCGGAGTCAGCCCCTCTGTGTCAGCCAGCAGGAGCGCCGACGGAAGTGCATGGTCATCGCCGAAGAGTTCCCGGACCCGATCACGCGCATTCCTTCGCGATCGATCCAGCCAACCGGGTTCTCCCTTACGCCGCAGCTCGGCGCCGGCGATACGAAGCGCCACGCCACCTTCCGCCGGTAATGGTCGGCCCCGTACGTCCACCAACGCCCCACTCTCTCCCGCCCCTTGCTTCACGCTCAGCCCCACCATCAGGGCGCAGTCGCCAGCGATCAATCGGCCACGCAGCGAGCTTCCCGGACGTGCGTCTGCCGTGAGCCGGACAGTCCAACGGGTGGCGGCGAGAGCAGCGGAGCGGCAATCGCTCGCGCTGGTGCTCTCTGCACGTGCGAACAGCACCCCGGCGGCAGCCAGCGCCGCGAGTGCGGCCAGGACTCGCGCACGGCGGACCATCGAGACGGCGGCGAGCGCCATCGCAACGATGAGGAGAATGCGCCCGAGTCCGGCCATCTCTGCCAGCACACCGCCGACAAGGGCCAGGTATGCCGTGGCGACAAGGGGCATGGGGATCGCGCGAGGATGGTCTCCAGACGCACGTTGTGCGCGTCCGGCCAGGCCCCGCCATCCTGTCTACCTCATCGTCAATCGGGCGTACCCGATGGCCGCGGGGCTCAGCGTTTGAATGCCAGGCCCGCCGCGACCTCCACTCCCATCGCCATCAACCAGCCAGCGGGAGGGGGCGACGCCGCTGGATCACGGCGCCCGTGAACGTGCTGCCGGTGGTACCGGTGAGCTGGACGTCCAGATACTGGCCGATCAACGACTCGTCACCAGGCACCAGTACAGTCTTGAAGTCGCGCGTCCGTGTCTGGAGCAGTTCGCCACGTCGCGACACCTTCTCCACCAGCACCTCGTCATGGCGACCGATGATGCCCATGTTCCGCTGTCGTGCGCCATCCCGGACCAGGTGGATGAGGCGCTGCAAGCGCTCACCCGCAACCTCGTCGGGCACGGTCAATTCCGCGGGCAGACGGGTAGCCGGAGTGCCGTCCCGCAGGGAGAACTTGAAGGTGTATGCGTCATCGAATCCTACCTCGCTGACGGCGCTCAGCGTCTCGGCAAAGTCTTCCTCGGTCTCTCCGGGGAAACCGACGATGATGTCCGTCGTGAAGGACAGCGCGGGCATGGCCTCGCGCATGCGCCGTACGCAGTCCAGGTATTCCTCGCGCGAGTAGCGACGCAGCATTCGCTTCAGGGTTCGCGATGAGCCGCTCTGCATGGGCAGGTGTACGTGGCCGCAGACGTTCGGCACCTCCGCCATTGCGGCAATGACGCGATCGCTGAAGTCGTTCGGGTGTGGGCTGGTGAAGCGAACCCGCCGCAATCCATCCACCCTGCCCATGGCCCGCAGCAGGTCGGCGAAATCATGCTCGCCATCGGTATAGGAATTGACCGTCTGGCCCAGGAGCACGACCTCGCTGATTCCATCGGCCACCACGGCCCTCACCTCGCGCACGACATCGTCCAGCTTCCGGCTGCGTTCCGGGCCACGAGTGTAGGGCACGATGCAGTACGTGCAGCGATAGTCGCAGCCGCGCTGGACGGGAATCCATGCCTTGACGCCGGCGGTGCGCCGCGGCTGGAAGTCCTCATAGTGCTCCTCACTGTCGAACTCCACCACCACGGATCGCTGCCCATGGCGCGCCCCGGCAAGCAGCTCGGGCAAGGCGCGGTAGCCGTCAGGGCCGATCACCAGGCTCACGTGCCGGGCCTGTTCCAGCAGTTGTGGCCCCAGCCGCTGCGCCATGCAACCGGTGACGCCCACAACCGTGTTCGGATTCATGTGACGCTTGAGTTCGCCCAGGCGCCCGATCACGCGCTGCTCGGCGTGGTCGCGTACGGCACAGGTGTTGACCAGAATTACATCGGCCCCGTCAGGTTTATCCACAGGCTGGTAACCGCTGGCGGCAAGTTTACCGAGCATCAACTCGGAGTCACTCACGTTCATCTGGCAACCATACGTCTCGATGTAGACAGTCGGGAGCGTCGCGGAGTCGGTCATCTGCACTGTGAGCTGCGGGAGTCGTGGTGAGGAGGGCAGGTACGAGCGCCCCGGGTGACCCTGGGCTCTGCCATGCATGAAACAGAAGCTAATCCGTCGCCGCGCCGTTTGACGTCATCCCGCAGCCGCGGCGCCCGACGTCGGGGTCGCGCGCGGGGCATGCAGCGGAAGCTCGACATGGAACGCACTCCCCTTGCCCAGATCGCTCTCCACCCAGATGCGTCCACCGTGCGCCTCCACCGCGAGGCGACAGAAGGTGAGACCCAGTCCTGAGCCTCGCACGCGGGACGCATCAGGTGCATGCAGCGACTCGAACTTGCGGAAGATGAGTTCCTGGTGCTGCGGAGCGATCCCCGGGCCGTCGTCGCGTACCGTGATACCGATTCCCATGGGAATCCGGCGCGCCTCGATCTGAATGCGGACCGCTCGGCCCGCGTGAACAACCGCGTTCTGGACCAGGTTGGAGAGAACGCGAGTAAGCAGGCTACGGTCCGCCTCGAAGTCGGGTGCATCCGGCGCAACGTCGAGCGATGCCACGCATTCTTCCTGGCGCAGGCGAAGAGTCCAGTCGGCCAGCAGCGCCTCCAGGAAGGGTCGCGGTTCCAGATGTACGCGCACGAGATTCAGCCGCGAGCCCTCCATCCGCGAAATTTCCAGCAGGTCGTCAATCAGCGTCAGCAGGTCCTCGGCCTTCGCGTACGCATGTGCGAGCACACTGCCCTGCCCGTCGGTCACGGTGCCGAAGTCACCGTCGAGTACCATCTCGAGCGATGCGAGGACGGCCGTCAGCGGCGTCTTGAGGTCATGGACGATCATCTTCATCAGGTCATCGCGCAACCGTTCGAGTTCCCGCTGCCGATGCAGGCTCGCCTCCAGCGCATCGGTGGCCGCCTTCAACTTCAGCAGGCTGCGAACCCTTGCCCCGAGCACCAGTCGGTTATGTGGCTTGGTGAGGAAATCGTCGCCGCCGGCCTCGATTGCCCTGACCCGATCGGTGGTGTCACTCAGCGCGGTCACGAAGATGACCGGTATCCGGGCCGTGCGTGGATCGCGCTTGATCCGCCGGCACACCTCGAACCCCGTCACGCGATCCTCGACACCCAACTCCCCCGCCGGCATGGAGACGTCGAGGATACAGAGATCTGGCAACTCCGCGAAACAGGTGCTCACCGCTGACGGTCCGTCGACGGCCATGATCGTCTCGAAGCCCAGCAACTGTAGCTGATCGCGGAGCAGTTCGACGTTGGCCGGCACATCGTCGGCGATGAGTATCCGCGGCGTCTTCATTGCCTCGAGCGCTTGCGTGACGATCATGACGGGTGAGTCCTGCGGCTGTTCAGGGTCGCACAGTGACGCCCACGCCGTAGGTCCAGGCAACCTCCTTGGCCAGGACCACCGAACGCACGGCACGCTGGGTGGCGAAGTCGACAAGGACACGGCCCCGCGCAAGAGGCAGACCGAAGCCACCGGAAAATGCTGTCTCCTTTGGCTGCATGCCGAGCACCGGGAAGGGCAGGTCGCGCTGCTGTCCGCCCAGACGCAGGCTGACTGGCGTCCCGAAGACCTTTGGCCCCACTATGTCCGCCCCCACGCCGTAGCCCCAGCTATCCAGGGCCTGGAAGCCGTCCCGACCCATGCCCTGCATGGATGACCAACCAGTCCACTCAGCGCGGGCCGAGAAGGCTGCTCCGGTGATGGCCGCAAAGCGCACACTGGCTCCGGCTCTGGCAGGCGAGGTCCCCCTGCCGATGACGCTGTCGCCAAGGCTGGCGCGAATATCACCGCCCAGTTGGCCACTCACGCCCACAGTGAGGATGTTGGACGGTGACCAGATCGCTCCCGCCGAGGCGGCGAGACCGGTATAGCTGACCTCCGAGCGCTGTTCGAAGTTGGCGTCCGTTCCATCGCGATCGATGCGGGAGACGGAGAGACGGTTGGTGCCCGTGAGGACGTGCACACCGGCTCCGAGCTGGATACGACGGTTGAAGCTCCACGCTCCCGCCGCGCGAAGATCAGTGATGCCTCCGGTGCTCTGGAAGCTCTCCACCGTGCCTTCGCCGCCTGACTCTGATGGATATGTGCGCACAGTCGCCCATGTGCGGTCCAGCAGGCTTGAAGCGGAGATTCCGGCGTAACCGCTGGTACCCACGGGCAGGACAAAGCCGAGGACCGGAAAGCGAGACAGGCGTGACTCGTCGGTCGCGCGACCGATGTCCACCTTTCTCGATTCCGGCGCGAAGTGAGCGAAGATCGACGTCACGTTGGCCCCGGATATCGCGGCCGGGTTGAGCGGGGACCAGGGGTCCAACTCGGCGACGGCACCGCCCGTGCTGAGCGCCCACGTGCTCAACTGACCGGGGGGATAGCCGAACCCCTGGGCGCTCACCGTGCCCTGGGCGTGGACAGCGGCCGGGAACAGGCCCGCCGGCAGGAGTACAGCAGCGACAAGACGAAGGAAGCGGCGCATCAGGGGAGGTCGAAATTGATGCGGCGAACATAGCTCAACCGCAGCGTGGGCCGCAGGGCGGCGGGGGCCTCGGCGGAGAAGAATGCCGCCCCCAGAGGGGTTGCTCCTTCCTGGTCCACTTCGAGGACGAGCAGGGGTTGAAGCGACGCACCGCCGCGATTCGCCCAGAGCGAGACGAGGTTTGCCAGAACGAATTCCGTCTTCCCCGAATCACCCGGAGCAAGGGTTATCCGCGGTACGACACGAATCTCGCCTCCCCCACTGACGGGATTGGCGGCGAGTTGGAAGAGCCGGTTGAGATCTGTTACCTCCTGGGACGCGGTAACCGGAAGGGGCTTGATCACCACAGAATCGCCAGCGGCAAACCCGCGTAGAGGAGTCTGGGTAAGAACCAGCGTCGCCCGGATGATCGTCGACGAGTCGATGATTGCCGGAGGAATGGAGAAGCGCAACATGCTCCGTTGCGCCGGTAGCCCACCCACCATCAGGACGGGGCCAGTAACAGTCGGCGTACCACGCACTATCAGCGGAAAGGAGGCCAGATCGAGCCGCTGCAGGTTGTCGTTCTCAGGCGTGTCAGAGGCGATGCTGATGGATATCTCGGCCACCGCGGTATCCGGAACGGCCCGGAAGAAGAGCTGTGCTCCGTGACCGAGGGCAAGACGACTGGCCTCGTTGGCCACCACTCTCACCCCGACACGAATCCGGCCGGCGCCGGAGATCCGGCTCAGGATCGCCGCCGGATCGAGTGGAATCCGCAAGGTGTCGACGCGGGTCGTGTCGCCAGCAGGTGCGGGCAGGACGAGAAGCGTGCCCAACCGCCGCTCAGGCGTGAAGAGAGGTGCCAGTTCGGCTACTGCGGTGTCCGCGCCTGGCGCATTGACGTCGTAGACTTCGAGAGTCGCGCCATCGGCGGGAATCCTGGCCTCGACGCGCGAACTGAGCATCCGCAGCGTGGGTGCGAGCACTTCGGTGATCGCGGCGGAGTCTCCCGCGGCCGTCGTGTAATACTGACGTAGCTCGTCAAAACGGTAGATCCCGCGGACGTCCACCATCGTATCGCCGCCGGCGACCAGCAACCGGTCCTCCTGGCCACGAATCGGGAAGCCCGCGACACTGGTGTCGAAGGTGACAGGTTGCAGCTCCACCTGCTTCACCGCTATCTGCTGCTCCGGACAGAGCTCAGGACAGGTCGCGGTGGTCTCCAACTGCTCATCGCAGCCAGTGAGTGCAGTAGCGATGAGGACCGGCGCGAGGGCGATGGCCAGCACGCGGCGACCGCGGCCAGCCAGCATACGCAGATCTCGTGGAACCGGGCGGAGTGAAACGCTCATGGGCCTGGAAACGGGGACGACAGCACGCTCAGTCACGTGGTAACGAGTCAGGAAGGAAGGCGAATGGTAGCAGGGTGGCCAGCGACCAGTGCACTGTGTCCCCATCTTTGGGCGCACTGACCACGATCAGTTCGGGCGCGAACTCCGCCAGAACCTGGCGACAGATGCCACAGGGTGACGTGGCAGAGGCGGCCTCGGTTGCGATGGCAATGGCGCGGAAGCGCCGGAAACCTCTCGTCACCGCCGCTGCCACGGCAGCCCGCTCCGCACAGATGCCGGCGGGATAGGAGGCGTTCTCCACATTGCAGCCGACGACTATGGCGTCCGCGCCCGCATCATCCTCGCAGAGCAATGCCGCGCCGACGCGGAAGCCGGAGTAGGGCGCGTAGGCAGCTGCGCGAGCACGCTGCGCTGCCGCGACGAGTCGCTGGGTTTCGGCCTCGGAGATCATCGCCGGCTGAGCTGGGGCAGCAACCAGACCACGTCCACCGACCGGGAGTCCGGTCACGTAGCCCCTCCGGATGGCCGCGACCAGCCCTGCTCCTGCTGCCGCGGACCACTACCCAGCAACTCCGACGCGAACGACGTCCCGCAGCAGAAGAATTCCACGCCGAGCCACTCAGCCACCGTCGCCCCGACGTCGCCGAAGGTCGACCGCGTACCGAGAGGTACCGGACGAACGCGTGGCCCGAACACCAGTAGCGGTACTCGCTCGCGCGAGTGGTCGGTGCCGGGAGTGGTAGGATCGTTGCCGTGGTCGGCCGTGATGCAGAGCAGATCGTCCTCGCGACAGAGGGAGAGCAGCGATGGAAGTGCACTGTCAAACTCGCGCAGCGCACCATAGAACCCCACAACGTCGTTACGGTGCCCGTAGAGTTGGTCGAAATCTACAAGGTTGGCAAAGAGCAGCCCACCATTCGCCCCTGCCAGCCAGTCTGCGATGAGTCGGATTCCTTCCTCGTTGCCTCTGGTATGCCTGGAGGTCAGGCCGCGTCCGGCAAACAGGTCGTCCACCTTTCCGACCCCCTGCCGGGCTATTCCCGCCGCTTCCAGTACATCCAGCAGTGTCTCCGCTGGCGGTTCCAGGGAGATGTCGCGCCGGTTGGCAGTGCGAGTGTAAGCGCCGGGTTCACCGGTGAATGGCCGGGCAATCACCCGTGAAACGTTGTCCGGCGGCACGAGCATCGCCCGAGCCGTCTCACATGCCGCGTACAATTCGGCCAGCGGCACCACCGATTCATGCGCTGCCACCTGGAAGACGGAGTCGGCGGACGTGTACAGTATCCAGGCGCCGGTTCGCTCGTGTTCCGGACCGAACCGAGTCAGGATATCGGTACCGCTACCCACCACGTTACCGATCACCCTCCGGCCCGTACGGGCGGAAAACTCCTCCACCAATCGTTGGGGAAACCCCCGCGGATAGGTAGGGAACGGCCGATCGATGGCAACGCCGGCCAGTTCCCAGTGGCCGGTCGTGCTGTCCTTACCAGCTGAGCGTGGCTCCATCAACCCCCAGGCCGCCAGCGGCACAACATCGGACCGCATTCCGGCCAGCGGCCGCGTCCTGCCAAGACCCATGGCCTCGAGAGCTGGCAACTCCAGCCCTCCCACGGCCTCGGCTATGTGACCCAGGGTATCGCTGCCAGCGTCACCGTAGGTGGCGGCATCCGTCGCGGCGCCGGCGCCGACCCCGTCCAGGACCAGGATCACGGCACGGCGCGTCACTGCCCCCGCTCCATCGCCCGAGCACGAGCCGATCGCACCGAGCGATCGCTCTCCTCGGGTTCAGCGGCTGCGGCAGAACTGGGGTCGCCAGAAGCTTCCCGAACCAGATCTTCGGCGCCCGAAGTCAGGTAGATGCGAGGAAGTCGCTCGCGAAGTCCGGTCAGCAGCTCGTACGGAGACAGCTCGGCCGCACGTGCGAGGTCCATGATCGTGATGGTCGGGCCGGATGGGCCTTCGGAGCCGATGAGGGTTGCCACGTCACCGATCTCACAAGGAATGCCGGTTACGTCCACCATTGTCATGTCCATTGTCACCACTCCTGCCACTGGCGCCTGCCGGCCATGGAGCATGACAGTCCCCCGGTTGCTCAGTGAGCGCCGGTAACCGTCGGCATATCCCACGGACAGGGTGGCGATGCGCCGTTGGCCTCGGGCTCGCCAGCTCGCGCCGTAGCTCACAGTCTCACCGTCGGCGATGTCGTGCAGCTCGACCACCCTGGCGCGCAATGCCACCACCGGCTCCGCACCATCCATACCGCCGGAGTCCACGCCATAGAGGAAGACACCAGGTCGCACCAGGTCGTACGCAGAGGATGTCCCGTGCTCCACTCCGGCGCTGTTCTCGGCATGGATCAACGGCGGACGAGCGGGAAGCGCTTCAAGGGCGGCATGGAACCGGGCTTCCTGCACCTCGCGGGTTCCGTCCATTCGTTCAGCCGAATAGAAGTGGGTGAAGACGCCCTGCGGAGGGACTTCCCGGAGCGTCGCCGCCAGTTCTCCGACGGCATCCCAAGGCACTCCGGCGCGGTTCATCCCGGTCTCCACGGCCAGTTGCCAGTCGCCGCCGCCAGTTGCCCCCCACTCCAGAATCTCATCGGCGCGATCCAGTACCGGCGTCAGGCAGGCAGCCCGGAGAATCGGCCAGTCGCCCCGCCAGAGCGGCGTGAAGACTACGATCGGGCGCGTGATACCGGCAGATCGCAACTCCACGCCCTCGTCGACCGTGCCGACGCCATAGCCCCAGGGCTCGAGTGACTCCAGCGCACGCGTGACCTCAACTGCCCCGAGGCCATAAGCGTCGGCCTTGACCATCGGCAGGAGCGGCACACCGGCGTGGCGCGCCAACGTGGCAGCGTTTCGCACGAGCGCGCCCAGATCGACCTCGATCCAGGCGCGCGTGGTCGCTGCGGAGTACGATTGACCGTTCATTCCGAGAGCCGATAAACTATCCGTACCCATACCACCGTGCAAGGAATATCGATGGCTGACCACACCGTGCCCACGCTCGACGATGCGCTGACCCTGATGCAGGATCTGCGCGCCCGCTGCTCATGGGACGCAGCCCAGACTCACGAGTCGCTGCGTCCCTACCTCATGGAGGAGGCGCACGAGCTGGACGACGCCATCCGCTCGGGGAAGGACGAGCACATCCGGGAGGAACTTGGCGACGTCCTGCTTCAGGTCCTCTTCCACTCCGTGATCGCGGCCGAGCGTGGCGCCTTCGATGCCAACGGCGTGGCAGATTCCATGATCACGAAGATGCGTGCCCGTCACCCTCATCTGTACGGCGATGGCGAACGAGTGCCGTGGGAGCGCCAGAAGGCGCGCCGTCGACTCTCCATTGTCGATGGCCTGCCAGTTGACCTGCCGGCGCTGCATCGCGCCCACAGGCTGCAGGATCGAGCGGCTGGTGTCGGCTTCGACTGGCCCGATGCCGAGGGCCCGTCGGAGAAGGTGATCGAGGAACTGGCCGAGGTACGAGCCCACCTCCCCGCCCTCGCCCGGCGTGCCGCTACCCGGGAAGACAGTGCGGCCGTGGACGTTCCGGAGTTCGACGAATTGCACGACGAGCTGGAGGATGAACTGGGCGACCTGCTCTTCTCCTGCGTCAACCTCTGCCGCAAGGTGGGAGTCCACGCCGCCCTCGCTCTCGACCGCGCCAACCGCAAGTTCGCCGACCGGTTCATCCAGGTGGAGAAGCTGGCCAGCGAGCGAGGCTTGACCATGAGCGATATGCCCCTCGCCGAACTGGATGCCCTGTGGGACGAGGTGAAGCGGCGGTAGTGGCAGGCGGGGAGCTAGGGACGCAGTCGATGCATCATGCGCGGGAAGGCGATCGCCTCCCGCAGGTGAGGCAGTCCGCAGATGTAGGCCACCGTGCGCTCCAGGCCGATCCCGAAGCCGGAGTGCACGAAAGTGCCGTACTTGCGAAGATCCAGATACCAGCCATAGGCATCCTCCGGCAACTCCTCCTCGCGGATGCGCTGCAGCAGCCGATCGTGATCGTCCTCACGTTGCGAGCCGCCAATGATCTCGCCATACCCCTCCGGGGCCAGGCAATCGTTGCAGAGCACGGTTCGCGGATCTGCCGGGTTCTCCTTCATGTAGAAGGCCTTTGCCTCCCTGGGATAGTTGACCACGAATATCGGTCGATCATGGTCTTCCACCAGCAGCGATTCGTCCTCGGCGCCCAGGTCGTCGCCCCACTGGATGGAACTTCCCTTCGCCTGAAGGATGGCCACGGCGTCACTGTAGTCGACGCGCGGGAAGGGCGCCCTGACCGGTTCCAGCCTTGATGTGTCGCGCTCCAGTTCCGAGAGTTCAGCCTTGCACCGTTCGAGTACGCGCTGCACCAGATACGACACCAGTTCCTCCTGGAGCCGCATGTTGTCGTCCGAGTCGTTGAAGGCAACCTCCGGCTCGATCATCCAGAACTCGGTGAGATGTCGACGTGTCTTGGACTTCTCGGCGCGGAAGGTGGGGCCGAAGGTGTAGATCTTCCCGAACGCCGCCGCGGCCGCCTCACCGTAGAGCTGGCCAGTCTGGGCAAGGTAGGCGTTCCCCTCGTCGAAGTACTCGGTGGAGAAGAGGCCCGACCGCTCGCCGATGGCGGCGGTGAGCAGGGGAGTGTCCACGCGCAGGAATCCGCGCTCGTAGAAGAAGTCGTGGATGGACTGCTCGAGTTCGTTCCGCACCCGGGCAATGGCGCGCTGTCGGTTGCTGCGCAACCAGAGATGGCGGTGATCGAGCAGGAAGTCGATGCCGTGTTCCTTTGGCTGAATGGGGTAATCCAGCGGGCTCAGGCCCAGGATTTCCAATTCCTGCACAGCCAACTCGAAGCCACCTGGCGCACGCGCATCAGCGCGCAATTCGCCACTGATCTTGACCGACGTTTCCTGGGTGAGTTCCGCGAAGCGAGCCCAGGTGATCTCGTCCACCTGCCCCTTCACGATCACGCACTGGATCACTCCCGTGCCATCGCGAAGGACGATGAAGGCGATCTTCCCCTTGGAACGGAGATGCGTGACCCACCCCTGGACAGTGACGGAAGTACCCGCGTGCGGGGCGAGATCGGCGATCCGGAAGTACGGAGATGTCATTGGATTATCTGGGTTTACGACGTGAGCCGCGGCAAGCTATCGGAACTCCGGCCTCACTGTCAACGTAGTGACCCGATGCATCATTGGCCGGACAGTCTGACGGTTGTGCGCCGTACGTGATCTGTGACACTGACATACCGGGTGCGTGCACGTCCCTTGCATAAGGTCCCGCCTGCCATCCTTTCTGTGCACGCCTCATCCTCAGGGTTCGCCCTGCCATCGATGGCCAGCGCCGTCACGCGCCGCCCACGGTCGCTCGCAGGGCGTGAGGCGTGATGATCTCACCCGACATGACCCTTCGCGCCCGCCTCACACTCGGCTTCCTGGCCATCGCCGTACTGCTCGTCATTCCTCTGGGCATCGCTCTCTCTTCTCTGAGGGAAGTCCAGACGATGACGCAGGAACTTCAATCGGCCGACTTCACCGCCTCGCTGGAACTCGCGAGGGCGGTGCGGGCGTTGGAGTCGGTGCGCGAGAAGGAGAAGGTATTCCCCATCTTTGCCGACTCCGAGGCCACGCCACCCTTCCTCGCCGCGCTCGACAGCCTGACACGCTCGGCAGATAGCCTGGGCGCATTGGGCAGGGAGGAACCGTCGCGTGAACTACGGCAGACGGCGGACACACTGCGGGCGGCGCTGACGAGACTCCGGACGGCGGTGGCGGCAGTCGACACGGCAGCTATCGATTCCATCACCGTGGAGTGGACACAACCCGCCATCCAGCGCGCCGAGAGCATCCTCACGGGGACCGGTCAGGCCCTGGAGGGGAAGAGCCGGTCCATTGCCCGGTCCGCCAGCGACGTGGCCCGGTACGCCTTCGGCCTCGCGCAGTGGGCGCTCTCGCTGGCCATTCTGATTTCGGCGGGTGTCGCGATCCTCATAACTCGCTCCATCAGCCGTCCTGTGCGGGAGCTGCAGCGCGGGATGCAGGCGGTGGCTGACGGTGACTTCTCGCGAGAGCTGAACATCAGTCCACAGCGCGAGGACGAGTTCGGGCGCCTGGCGGGCAGCTACAAGGTGATGGCACGCCAGCTCGCCGACCTGGACAAGCTGAAGGCCGAGTTCGTGTCGGTTGCCTCCCACGAGCTGAAGACTCCGATCAACGTCATCCTGGGTTATCTCCAGCTCCTCGACGAGAGTGTCTACGGTCCCCTCACCGATCGGCAACGTGAGGTCGTGGCGACGCTCGGCTCGCAGGGCCAGTCGCTGGCCCGCCTGGTGCAGCAGCTTCTCGACATAAGCCGTTTCGAGGCGGGGGGCGGGCGGCTGGACGTGCGAGACATCACACTCTCCCATTTCATCACGGAGCTGGAGACCGCCTTCCACGTGCTGTCCATGCAGCGTGGCGTTAGCTTTCACATAATGGGTGCCCAGGACCTGCCGGGCGTGGTGCGCTGGGACCCCGACCGGATGAGCGAGGTGCTGGGAAATCTCCTCTCCAACGCCTTCAAGTTCACGGAGCGTGGCGGCTCGGTGGAACTGGAAGTGACGCGGGTCGGGGAGAATGTCCGGATGATCGTGCGCGATACCGGCGCCGGGATTCCACCGTCGCAATTGCAGCACGTCTTCCTGAAGTTTTACCAGGCCGACAACCAGTCGGCCGCGTCGTTGAAGGGGACAGGATTGGGACTGGCCATCGCGAAGGAGATCGTGGAGGCGCACGGTGGGCAGATCACGGTGGACAGCACGCCGGGTGTGGGCACGACGTTCTCACTGGATCTTCCCATTCACTCCACGGGCAGACGGTTGCACATCCAGATTCCCGAGCTGGGACGTCGGGAGGTAGCGCGTTGAAGCGCGCTCCACTGTTTCGCCAGCGAACTGCACGGCAATGGTGGGGAGCCATCGTGCGACCGCCAATCCTTGCTGGAATGATCGCCCTCGCTGCCTGCACGAGCAGCCGATCCGGCGCTCCTGAACTGCCGACGCCGCTCGACCCTCCGGCCCTGCAGGCCAAGTGGGCGGCCACGCTCTCCGACGTGAAGGCAGACGTCGCCAGTGCCCGCTACAGCGCCGCCGACAGCTCCATCAGCGCCTTCATCGATGCGCATCCGGGTACGCCACAGAGCGCCGAGGCGCTCTTCTGGCGCGCGGTGCTCAAGCTCGATCCCGCGAACAGCACTGGATCCGCGCGGGAAGCAATGGTAGCGGTGGACGCGTACCTGGCCGGCGGCACGTCTCTCCCCAATTTCGAGATGGCCCAGGTGCTTCGCCGGACAGCCAGCGCACTCGAGTCTGCCCAACGCCCACTACCGGCGCCGGTGCGCCCAGTGGTCTCGGTACCCGACAGCACCGAGCGCGCGCGCGCCGCCGAGGAGATCCTGCGCCTCAAGACGGAGTTGGAGAAGGTCCAGATCGAGCTCGATCGGATCAAGAAGCGCATCCGTCCATGACCGGCGCGGTGGCCGTCGTGTGCTCCCCCACCCTATCCCACACGGAATAGCGCCAGCGAGCGGCCATAGCGTTCGCCCAGCACACGGCGCAGTGCCGCGTGTCTGTCCGCCGTGAGCGCTGGATCAGAGGCCAGCACGCGTTCGGCAGTGTCCCTGGCCAGCAGGTTGAGTTCGATGTCCACCAATGGGTCGGCAACCTTGAAGGCCGGTACGCCGCTCTGCCGCTCGCCGAACAGGTCGCCCATGCCGCGCATTCGCAGGTCGGCTCGAGCAATCTCGAAGCCGTCATCGGTGGCGACAAAGAGTTGCAGCCGTTCGGCAGTCTCCTGCCCGACGTCCCCGAGCAGTATGCAGTAGGACTCCCCGGCTCCTCGCCCCACGCGGCCCCGCAACTGATGGAGTTGGGAAAGCCCGAAGCGTTCCGGATGTTCGATGAGCATTACCGTCGCGTTGGCGACGTCAATGCCGACCTCTATCACCGTGGTCGCCACGAGTATGTCGATCTCGCCGTCCCGGAATCGTCGCATGACGTCGTCACGCTCGTGAGAGGGCATCCTGCCATGCAGGAGTTGGGTGCGGCGATGAGCGAACGGACCCGCGGCCAACTCAGCGTGCATGGTGGTAGCTGCCTTCAGGTCAGTCTTCTCGGACTCCTCGATCACAGGGTAGACGACGTAGGCCTGGCGGCCCGCGGCAACCTCCCTGTCCACGAACTGGAGCACACGTTCGCGCGCCGACTCCGGACGCAGTGCGGTGCGCACCGGGAGCCTGCCCGCCGGCCGCTCCTCCAGCGTGCTGATGTCCAGGTCACCGTAGAGGGTGAGGGCGAGCGACCTCGGTATGGGCGTGGCGCTCATCAGAAGCACATCCGGATTCTGACCCTTCGCTCCCAGCGCTGCCCGCTGTTCCACCCCGAAGCGATGCTGCTCGTCGATCGTGACGAAACCCAGACGGGCAAAGCTGGTGGCCTCCTGCACGAGGGCGTGAGTGCCCACCACGAGCAGCGGCTCATCGGCGGCCAATCGCTCGGCCGCAGCACGGCGTTCTCGCGCACCGAGCCGCCCGGTCACGAGGATTGGCTCGATTCCCACCGGCGCGAGCAGGCCGGACAGAGTGCCCATGTGCTGCTCGGCCAGCAACTCGGTGGGCGCCATGATCGCCGCCTGGTAGCCGTTCTCCATGGCGAGGAGCGCGGCGAACAGGGCCACCACCGTCTTGCCACTACCCACGTCACCCTGCAGCAGACGGTGCATGCGTCGCGGGCTGCACATGTCGGCGAAAATCTCACGCAGTGCTCTCGTCTGCGCCCCGGTGAGCTCGTAGGGAAGCCGCTCCCGGACGCGCGTGGTGAGATCGCGCCGGTTCACCATCGCCACACCGACTCGATCTTCCCTGGCCAGGGCGTTGGCGCGGCGGTGGAGAAGCTGCACGAAGAAGAGTTCCTCGAAGGCCAGCCTGGCCCGGCCGGCGCGCGCCTCGGCGAGCGACTGTGGCCGGTGCACCATTCTGAGTGCATCGGCGAGCATCGGTACACCGGCCTCCTGCCAGACCCAGGACGGCAGGTAGTCGGTCACCTGCCTGAGCAGGGCCTCCAGGTGGCTGTCGATGAGGCCGCGCAACACCTTCACCGAGAGGCCCTCGGTAGCCGGATAGACGGCGAGCACGCGACCTCCGGCCGTGCCTTCCTCATCGGGACCCAGGTTGACGAACTCCCGCGGATGAAGCTGTCGCCCGTGGAAGAAGCGCACTGACCCGGTGAGTAACAGGACATCGTCCTTCTGGATCGTGCGATCCAGGAAGGGCTGTCCCGGCCAGCTCACCTCGATCATTCCCGTGCTGTCCCGCACCACTGCCTGAAAGATGCGGAGTCCCTTTCTGGTGGGGATGACGCCCTTGGAGACTACCCGGCCCATCACCGTCGCGTCCATTCCCGGGGAGAGGCTGGAAATGTGGGCTATCGTGCTGGCGTCCTCGTAGCGGTGAGGAACGTGAAAGAGCAGGTCGCCAGCGGTGTAGATATCCAGCTTTCCCAGCATCTCGGCGCGCTTTGGTCCGACTCCCTTCAGGTAGGTGATGGGAGTGTCGAGGAAAAGGCGGCTTCCGGTGCCGGAGGCTGCCTGCCCGCTGGCAGAGCCGGCCGCCACCTAGTCCTCCAGCACGTCCCGCGCGAACTGACGCGCGTCGAATGGCACCAGATCGGCAGATTGCTCACCAGTCCCGAGGAACTTCACCGGGACGTCCAGATCATCGTGGACAGCGACGACGATGCCGCCTCGCGCCGTACCGTCGAGCTTGGTGACGACCAGTCCCGTGATCGGTATTGCCGCAGCAAAGGTTCGGGCCTGAACGACCGCGTTCTGCCCGATCGTGCCGTCCAGCACGAGCAACGTCTCATGTGGAGCCTCCGGGAGGCGCTTGCGTATCACCCGCTCCACCTTCTTCAGCTCCTCCATCAACCCAGTGCTGGTGTGCAGGCGGCCGGCCGTGTCTATGATGACCACGTCGACGCCACGGGTGATCCCGGCGTCCACGGCGTCGAAGGCGACAGCGGCCGGATCGGTTCCGGCCTTGCCACCCACGAATTCGGCACCGGCCCGGTCGGCCCAGAGCCGCAACTGATCGATCGCGCCAGCACGGAAGGTGTCAGCAGCGCCGACCAGCACACGCTTCCCCTGAGCCCGGTACCTCGCGGCGATCTTGCCGATGAACGTGGTCTTCCCCGCACCATTCACACCGATCACGAGGACCACCGTCGGACCGCTGGGCGCGACGCGTAACGCCGGATCGCTGTTGCCCGAGCGGAGCGCGCTCTCGATGCCATCGGCCAGCGCGTCCAGGAACTCCGTCTGACTCCTGACCGTGCCGCGCTTCGCAGCCTGCTCCACACTTGCCACCAGGCGCATGGTCGTCGGCACGCCGAAGTCCGCTTCAAGCAGCAATTCCTCGAGCTTCTCGAGCGAGCCGGCGATCTCGTCGCCACGGACAAAAGTGCTGACATCGGTGAGGGCGATGTCCTTGATGCGCTGCCAGAGCGAGCGCGCGGGCAGGTCGCCTTCCTTGCGAAATAGTCGAGCCATGAAGTGGAGCCAGGGAATCGATGAATCAGGGAGGTGCGGGCGTGGCCAGTGACTCGGGGCAGCACGCGCTCGCCATCGCGCCGACCTGTCCCCAGCCCCACTTTCTCACCTCATCTCAGTCCTGCACGGCGCCGGAGAAGCCATTCGGCACAGAGCAACAGCACCAGTAGCACGAACGGCCAGACAGCACCCCGCGCGCGCGGAGCAACGCCGGTCGTGGACGGCGCCAGACCAACCGGTCCGGCAGCCACCGTTGGCCGGGAAGGCAACAGCTCACGCGACGCATTCACCACCAACACTGCCTCGCCTCCCGCAACGGTCAGGTCATAGACTCCAGCGGCGAGGCCAGGCGACTGGACAGTAGTGCCACCATCGGTGAACGAGAGCGTCAGCGAGGTGGACGCCGAATCCACTCGACCGCGCCGCCGCAGCGACAGCTCCACCACCGAGTCGGCACCGCCTCTCCGCCAGACCACCGGCTCACCGGCTCGCAGCACGGCGGCTTCGGGCAACGCTGCACGCGCATCACGGCGTTCGGCAGCCATCCAATCAAATATACCTCCCCAGACGGCAGAGAAGGCATCGGCGGACAAGCCGCCGCGGAATTTCCAACGCCACAACCCTGTCACTCCGACCACCGCCCTGCGCCGTGGCGATTCCGAACCCGCTATCGCAGCCTCCCGCTCGAACTGCCGCCCGCGTTGGACGATGAGTCCGGTCCATTCACCGCGCGGTGGTGCTCCTCCAATTGCCAGTGGGGGAAGGCTGTCCCACGTCGTCCCGCTCAACAGGGCAGCGAGCGGAGAGGGTGGCGCAGCCACGGCGTACCACTGCAGATCGCCCGGGGACGCCCCGGGCACGAGCAAGACGGCACCATCGCCCAATGACATGGGAGCGCCGAACGCCGCCGTATCCCCGTGCAGAGCCAGTATGGGCGCTCGCCGGGCAGCATCCCGCACCAATTCGACGCCCACCGGAGCCAGGGATCCCTCGCGTCTCCACTGGCCAGGAGCCACCTGGATATAGGCACGCGTGGGAAGCGCCGTCGTACCGCGCAGAACCTCCAACATGTAGCGCAGGTCGAAGTCCGGCGCCGTGGAGACCACGGTCACCCCGGCTACGGCGGAAAGGTGCAGCGCCACACCCAGCGTATCGTTTCGCGGTTCCTCGTCACCGTCGGCAGCGACCACGGCGCGAAGTATGGCGATCCCCTCATGCGACGGCATCCGCGCGCGCATGGCCATCCGCTGCTCGCCCCATGCCGGCAGGCTATCCAGTCGCGCGGAATCAAGCGGCTGGTCGTCCAGGAGTAGCCTCACGACTCCGCCGGGCACCGCGCGACCGGCGGCGCCGATACGAACCGCAACCTCCACAGTGTCGCCTCCCACCACGGCGCGTGGGGCGTCGATGGCCAGCGGGGCAGCGTCCAGCAGTGGCGGTAGCTCGGGCACCCTGACGGCGCTACCGCGAGGGAGCCGTTCCAGGGCTCCGGCATCTTCCAGCCCCCCGTCGGTGTACAGGATCAGGGACCTGCCAGAGCCCACAGCACGCTCCACCACCGGCGCTACCCGTGAGGCCATATCGGTCGGCTCGGTGGGCGCACTGCGCTCGCGTAGTGAGTCCCCGAACAGCAGGAGCGGTCCGCTACTCTCCCGACGGGCGCCTGTTGCCGCTTCCTGGAAGGGCGTTGAGGCGCCGCCCCGGTTCCAGCTCGTCGACACATCGAGCGCGACAAGTGGCGCTGGGGGTCGAGAGCGCCCCAGAGGGGCATCGAGCAGCAGTACGGCGAGCATGATGGTGGCGCCGCCGCGCGCCAGGGCCGCCGCGATGACGACCAGTGGGGCGCGCCCAACGGCAACGCGCCCCGTGTAGCCCAGGAGGGCAAGGGCGATACCCGCGCCTATGGCCAGGAGCCAGGCGGACATCCGTCAGCCGAGTATCAGCAGTTGGACCTGCCGCCGTGCCCGCGCTGGACGGGCACTGGCGTCACGTCAGCGAGCAAGCGCGAGGCGTGTACTACCGGAGTCCGGTCCGAGAAGTCCGTCAAGGCTGGCCAGCAACTGCGTGCGAAGCTCACGGAATGCCTTCTGGTCTCCTGCCGATAGCGCCACGCCGGTCTTGCTGGTGAGAGCCGTTCGCGGGTCGCGCTGCTTGCCATTCACCAACACCTCGAAGTGCAGGTGCGGCCCGGTCGCCAGTCCGGTCATCCCGACGTAGCCGATGGTCTGGCCGATGCCGACATGGGCGCCTCGCCGTGCTGCCTTGGCGAAGCCGCGCAGGTGTGCATAGCGGGTCACGTAGCCGTTGGGATGACGCACCTCGACGACGTTGCCATAGCCACCCCTCGTGCCGACGAAGATCACCGACCCGTCGCCGATGCTACGCACCGGCGTGCCGGAGTTGGCCGCGTAGTCCGTACCCGTATGGGTCTTCCAGACCCCCTGGATCGGATGCTTGCGACGGCCGAAGACGCTGGAGATGCGACGGAACTCCAGCGGCGCGCGGAGGAAGGCCGCCCGCAGGGACTTCCCGTCCCGGTCGTAGTACTGGCCCTTGCCCGCGGCGTCGCCGTTGTCGTAGCGGAAAGCCTGCACGGTGTCGCCACTGAGAAGCATGTCCACGGCGAGCACCCGTCCAACCCGCACAGCCCCTGTGGACGTTGAGCCGCGCTCGAAGAGCACCCGGAAACTGTCACCAGGTTGCAGGTCCCGGCTCATGTCGACCCGATACTCCAGGATGTCGGCAAGGGACCACGCCAACTCCGAACGCAATCCGGTCGGCAGGACGCCCTCGGCTGCCGAATCGAGCGCGGCGTAGAGCGACGATGAGATGGAGCCGGCGACTACCGCCGTATCGGTGGACCAGGGGATCACCTCTTCCACTCCCCTCCAGCCCTCTGCCGTGCGCGTCAGACGCACCAGGCGGTCGACGGCAAACTGAAGCACCGCTTCAGACGGCGTTGCGTCGGTCGATTCCCCGCGTATGGTGAGGGCCAGTCCGGCGGGGACACGCCGTTCGTCGAACGATTCAGTCTGACGGAGGGCGGCAATAGCCGCGGCACCGTCAATGCCACGCCGTTCGAGGAGCGCCACGAGGGACTCGCCACGACCGAGGGTATCATGGTAGGAGACCCAGACGGGGCGCGAAGGGACCGGACTGGCGGCAATTGCCGCGGCAGGAGTGGCGTGTGGTTTGGCGGGCGGCGTGGCACGCAATGCGGCCATCGCCAACAGTGCCACTGCCGAGTAGGCAATGGCTCGTGCGGTCGTGGTTTTCAATCCATCTGCCTCCGGATGAAGGTCGGGATCTCCATGTCGCTCAGATCCTGACCCGCCCGGTCGGTGGGGGCGCTGCCCGGTCGCCGTGAAGGTTCCACTGGTGGACGAGGTGCGGGTGGAGTGCCGCTCGGAGCCGGCTTGCGGCCCGGCCGCGACGCCGGGAACGGGATGACCGGGGCACCACCGGCGGCACGGACGATCTCGGGCGCCGACGTAGCGCCAGCCAGACCGCCCATGCCGCTCGCCTGCACTTCCTGGTCGAAGCCGGTCGCGATCACTGTCACGCGGATCTCTCCCTGCATCGCCGGCTCGTGAACCGCGCCGAAGATGATCTCTGCATCGTCGCCCACGGCATCGTGGACGATCTCGTTGATCTGATGTACCTCACCCAGGGAGAGGTCCTGGCCGCCGGTGATGTTGATGAGGACACCGGTCGCTCCGGAGACGGAGATGTTGTCGAGAAGGGGACTCGAGATTGCCTGCTGTGCCGCCTCTACCGACCTGTTCTCGCCGCGACCGATGCCCGTGCCCATGAGCGCCGAACCTCCGTTCTGCATCACCGTCCGCACGTCGGCAAAGTCGACGTTGACGAGGCCGGTGACACTGATGAGCGAAGATATCCCCTGCGTCGCGTGCAGGAGCACCTCGTCGGCCTTCTTCAGCGCGTCCTGGAAGGGAATTCCCTTGCCGACGACAGCGAGGAGGCGCTCGTTGGGCACGACGATCATCGTATCCACGTGCTTGCGCATCTCGTTGATTCCCTGCTCCGCCTGGCGCATCCGCTTCCTTCCCTCGAAGAGGAAAGGACGGGTTACGATGCCCACGGTGAGCGCGCCGATCTCGCGGGCCAGTTCGGCCACCACCGGTGCCGCGCCGGTGCCGGTCCCGCCACCCATGCCGCAGGTGATGAAAACCAGATCGGCGTTCGAGAGTACGCGCGAAACCTCATCCCGGTTCTCCTCGATCGCCTGACGACCTATCTCCGGCCGTGCTCCGGCGCCCAACCCCCGCGTCAACTTCTTGCCGATCTGGATCTTCACATCCGACTTCGAACTGAGCAGCGCCTGTGCGTCCGTGTTGACCGAGATGAACTCGACCCCCTCCAGACGCTCCTCGATCATTCGATTGACAGCGTTCCCACCACCACCACCGACACCCACAACCTTCATGCGGGCGTTCTGGGTAGCGCTCTCCTCAAATTCGAAGCTCATCGTGCGCATGACTCCGCTGCTACTGGGGTCGTGAAGATGCGTCGCGACCGTCAGAACGGTGCGCGACACGGCGGGAAGACCTGGGAAGCGTGTCGTGAGAAAACGTCGTCGGTGACGATCACCGCGACCGGCCCAATATAACGACAATACCGATTCCCACCACGTCCTTGCGACGATCTCACGCGAGAAACTTCACGCTCGTTCACATCCGATTCTATCCACATTCCGGAAACCACCAGCAACTTCTTGACACCCACCCTTCGCCGGACTGCTGGCCACACCGCGCTGACGGTCAGGCTGGTCACCGATCAGAAGAAATCCTGGAGCCAGGTCTTGACCCGGCCGGCGAGCCTGTCCATTCCCGGCGCGCCCAGGTTGATCCGTCTCCCCGCAGTGGAGGTTCCGAGCGTCATCCTTGCGGCGGCATACTGGGCCAATCCCGCCACCGTGGCGAAACGGGGCGACTCCACCGTGTCGCTCAGACCAGTCAGACGCTCCACCGGAACGCCCACCCTGACGCCGCCGCCGAACACCTCCGTCGCAAGGTCGCATATGCCGGGAAGGAGCGCGCCGCCGCCGGTGAGAACCACACCTCCACCGAGCCTGCCAGCAAAGCCTGCCCGGTCGATCTCCCCCTGCACCAGGGTGAGGATCTCGTCCATTCGCTGGTGGATGATGTGCGCCAGCAGTTCACGTGGCACCTGACGATCTCCCTGTGACGCGGTGCCCGGCAACGACAGGATCTCGGCAGGATCGACAAGCGGCTCGTACGCGCAGCCCCCGCGCTCCTTGAGCCGTTCCGCTTCCGACTGCGTCACGCCGAGGCCATGGACGATGTCACTGGTCACGCTGGCACCACCGAAGCCCACGGTCCCGAAATGGCGGATCTTGCCCTCGTGAAAGAGTGCGAGGCTCGTGGTGCCGGCACCGAGCTCCACGACCGCCACGCCCAGCTCCTTCTCGTCCTCGGTCAGGACGCTCAGCGCGCTCGCCAACGGCGCCAGTACCAGCTCGCGAACGCCATAGCCGGCACGTTCCATGGCCTTGCGCAGGTTGATGGCCGGCGAACTGCCAACGGTGACCATGTACATCTCTGTCTCCAGGCGCGTCCCCACCATACCCACCGGATCACGCACGCCCTGCGCCCTGTCCACCGAATACTCCTGAGGGATCGCGTGCAGGAGTTCGCGATCCTGGGGGATTGCGAGCGCGCGCGCAACGGCGTTGACACGCTCCACGTCGGCATGGGTGATCTCGGCGCCGCTCACCGCGACGATGCCCTTGCTGGACATCGTCCTGACATGTTCCCCGGCAATTGCCGCGTAGACGTCGCTGACCTGGGCGCCGGCCATCCGTTCGGCGTCTCCCATCGCCTTCTGCACCGAGCGCATCGTCTCCTCGATGTCCGAGACGACGCCACGTCGAAGGCCAGTCGTGCGCGCCTGTCCCAGGCCGAGCACCTTCAGCACGGGATGTCGCGGCAGCTCTCCGACGACCTCGCCGATGAGCGCGGTCGTGGTACCGGTACCGATATCGAGACCGGCAACGAGGCGTTCATTGTTCATGGCAGTCGGGCGATCACTTGGTCACGGAAGCGGAGGTCGAGTTCCACGGCACGCTGATCTCGCTGCGCGAGGTCGTCCTCTACGAGTTTCAAATCCCCGAACCGCTGCGCGTTCACATCGGTGCCCGTGCGCACGGTCGTGGCGTACAACCTGAAGATGAGTTCATTCGGTCCACCCTGCCGTACCTCACTCAGTCGTGAATAGAACTCCGGCTGTGAGGTCCGAAGTTCTCCCAGCAAACGGAGAACCGCGGTATCCGGCGAGGCGAGCACAGGCACGTCCACCGGTGTACGACTGGGATCTATCGGCAACACGTTGCCCTCGGCATCCCGCAATTGTAGCCCATTCCCGGTGGCGACGAAGGCCACCGGCGTCCGTTCCGTCAATCTCACCACCAACGTACCTGGCAGCCGACGGTCCACCGTGACGTCGCGGATCAGCGGGTCCGTCCTCAGTCGCTGCGCCAGTGGCGCCAGTTCGTCCCACACGGAATGAAGACTATCGACGTCCAGACGATGGACCACCGCCGCGGGATCCAGGTAACGCGCGCCCTGCACCTCCACAATGCGCACATGAAAGAAGTCCAGCCGCTGGAGGACGGCCCTACCCCACCATGGTAGCGCCACGACGACCGCGAGCGCGAGCCCCCAGGCCACTCTCCAGGTCCAGCGTCGGGCGCGATGTTGCGGTCGACCACCTCCCCGTCCCGCACCCTGAACTCCGCCTTCCAGCATCGGACCGTCGCCCTCTGGCGAGCCATCCAGCGGCCGCACGGCGGCAGATCGACGCGGCGCCCGGCCAGCCACGCTCATCGGGCGCTCAGTTGGCGCAGGATCCGCGGCCCGGCGCTCGTGATATCACCCGCGCCGAGAGTGAACACGACATCCCCGTCACGGACGGAATCAGACAGGGCCTCGACCAGGTCGTCAACGGTGCCGCTCCAGGCGATCGTGCCGCCGGCGGAAACGACCGCGTCGGCGACCATCCCTGACGTGACACCTGGTAGCGGCGCCTCGCGCGATGGGTAGATATCGACGAGATAGACGACATCCGCTGCTGAGAGTGCACGGCCGAATGCACTGGCAAAATCACGCGTGCGGGAGTACAGGTGAGGCTGGAACGCTGCCACGATCCGGCGGCGCGGAAAAGCATCCCGCGCTGCCGCGAGCGTCGCCGCGATCTCTGTGGGATGGTGAGCATAGTCATCCACGACGGTCACGCCGCCAGCGGTGCCAAGTAGCTGGAAGCGACGTTCCACGCCAACGTAATCTCCGATGCCCCGGGCCAGTGCATCAGCTTGCGCACCGAGCACGTGCCCCGCTCCGATCGCTGCCAGCGCATTGCGCACATTGTGGATGCCAGGCACCCGCAGCGCGACCTCGGCCAGCTCCGCGCCATCCATCGTCACCCTGAAACGGGTGCCGCGGGGATCAACGCGCAACTCCGTTGCCCTGAGGCGGACGTCAACGGAGTCGATTCCGTAATCGATGATTTCGGCTGTGGATGGCAGCGTCAGGGATGCCGCGCCCGCGTCGTCGCCGCACCGCACCACCGAGCGCGCGCCGGCTGCATATCGCTGGAATGTCGCCTGGATGTCTTCGAGGTCGCGATAGATATCGAGATGGTCTGCATCGACATTGGTTATCGTGGCGACCGTAGGGGCGATGGCAAGGAAGGACCGGTCGTACTCGTCAGCTTCCACCACGAAAAGATCGTCGCCGCCAAAGCTCAGGTTCCCCTCCCACTCCGCGACCCTTCCTCCCACGACACCGGTAGGATCGAGACCGGCCGATCGAAGTGCCAACGTTGTCATCACCGTCGTGGTGGTCTTGCCATGGGTACCGGCCACTCCCACGAGTGTACCGCCACTGACGGCCTCGGCCAGGGCCTCGGCGCGCCGGATGACGGGGAGCCCCATCGCTCGCGCGCGGACGAGTTCAGGGTGCGATGAAGGAATCGCGGATGATACGACCACCGCCCGCACTCCATCCAGGTGCGCCGGATCGTGGCCGGACTCTACCGTCGCACCCAGACGCACGAGGTCGCCGGCTCGCTCCGCATGGAGGTCGCAACCGGTAACCGCCGCACCACGGCGCAGGAACAGCTCGGCGAGACCGCTCATTCCTGCGCCGGCAATACCGACGAAGTGCAGTGGGCGGCTGTCTGTGGGATCGAGAAGAGGCATGGATGACGAGGCTCAATATAGAGCCCGCAAACAGCCCTCTCAAGAGAATGCATGCTGGCAGGCGAGCAGGCAGGCCTCCGTGGCGCTCCCGCGACGTCATTCAGACGGCAGGCGGGAGACCGCGGGCGAGGGAGAGGACGCGGGTGGCTATGCGCATGGCGGCATCCGGTCGTGCGCGCGCCGCGGCGGCCTCGCGCATCCGGTCCAGACGCGGCACATCAGCGACCAGGGCACCGATTTCCGCCTCCAGCCGGTCAGCGCTCAATTCCGATTGAGGTAGAAAGACTGCCGCCCCGGCATCGGCCAGCGCGCGCGCATTCGCGCTCTGGTGATCCGCCGCCGCGGTCGGTAGGGGGACCAGCACGGACGGCAGGTTCCAGGCACACAGTTCGGCGGTGGTCATGGCGCCAGCTCGAGTGAGGGCCAGGTCGGCGGCGGCGTATGCATCGGCGATCGTGGAGATATAAGGCTCCACGCGTACTTTCGAGGAGGCCAAGGGGGCGAACTCCTCGTAGTTCTTCCGCCCGGTCGCCCAGATCAACCTGAGACCATCTGGCAGGCCGCGTCGGACCCATGCGCCAACTGCTTCATTGAGGGCACGGGCCCCCTGGCTGCCGCCGGTTACCAGGAGTACCGTCGCATCGACGTCCTGCCCCAGTCGCCATCGGGCCAGCGCTTCCAGGCGCGTTGGCCGCAACGCCGGCGGCGGTTCGATCGCGTTGCCGGTATCGAGAACCCTGGCCTGCCTGCCCGGATGCAGTGCCCCCAACGCTTCAGGGAAACCCAGGTATATCTCGCTCGCCCAACGGCTGAACAGTCGCACGGTCAATCCCGCCGCACTGTTCTGCTCCTGTATCGCGTACGGAATGCGATGGACCGCCGCATATGCCAGGGCGATGCCCGACGCGTAACCGCCCGTGCCGACAACGGTGGTTGGCCGACGTTCGGCGCGAATCCGCGTCATCCTTCGCCAGGCCGATGTGGCACCGCGCAGCGTGCGCCAGTTCTCCCACGGTCGCTGGCGATAGAGCGGGTGGAGGTCCAGCAACTCGAAGGGGAAACCGGAGCCGGGCAGGATGTCCCGTTCGATACCGCGTCGAGCACCAACGAAGAAGGGCTGGATGGTGGGATCCAGTTCCCTCAGCGCACGAGCGATGGCCAGACCCGGATAGAGATGGCCGCCCGTGCCTCCGCCGGCGAAGAGGACAGTCGTCGAGCCCGATGCTGTCACTGACCGCTCACGCGGCAACCCGCTCCAGTGGATCGGTCGCGCCGTCGTGATACACCCGTTCGCGGATGCTGCCGATGTTCGCCAGGATCCCCGTCATGAGCATGGAGAGGATGAGGTTGGAACGCCCGAACGAGACGAACGGCAATGTCAGTCCGGTGGTGGGCAGCAGTCCTATCACCACGCCAATGTGAAGGTAGGCGGTGACGAGCATCGTGAACGTCAATCCGACACCCACATACTTCTGGAATGGTGTGCGCGCCTGTTTCGAGATCCTGAAACCGAGCCATCCCCATGCCGCCCAGGCTACCACGAGAGTCGCGAGCCCCACGAAGCCCCACTCCTCGCCTATGTTGCTCCCGATGAAATCATTGTAGGCAAACGGAAGGAAGCCGTACTGCTGCCGCCCCTGTCCGAAGCCGAGGCCGAACGCGCCACCGGAGCCGACGGCGATGAGCGACTGTTTCAGTTGGTAGTTCAGGTTCTCCTGGGTGAAGCCCGGGTCGAGGAACGACGCCATCCGCAGCAGGGTGTACTGCAGGCGCTGCATCTGTCCCCAGAGCAGCGGGATGCCGGCGACGGCGAGGAAGACGAAGTGACCGATCCGGGCACCGGCCGAGAAGAGGATCACCGACATGACGAGAAAGAACATCATCGTCGCCGAGAGATCCGGCTCGAGCAACGCGAGGATCCCCAGGCTGCCCACGACCACGATGAATGGCATCAGCCCCCTGCTTAGCCGACGCAGTCCGCCATCTCCCTTCTTCACCACCAACATGGAGGTCCAGACGATGACACTGAGCTTGGCCAGCTCTGATGGCTGCAACGATCCACCGACGAGGAACCGGCGCGATCCGTGTATGCGCGGCGCGATTCCCTCCGTGAAGGGCAGCACGGTGAGGAGCATCAGGAACATCGTCAGAATCATCAATGGCCACGCGACACGCGACCATCGCTCGGCGTCCCACTTGGCAGCGATGGCGAATACGACGATGCCCAGGGCCGCCCCCTGGAGTTGTCGCTGCAGGAAGTAGGCGCTCCCCATGTATTCCTGCATGGCCACGATCGCGCTCGCACTGTAGAGGGTGGCGAACCCGAAGGCGAGCATGCAGGCGCTGATCAGGACCAGCGCTCGTGCCTCCACCGTCATCCGCCACCTTTCCCGGAAATGCCTTGTCGTCGCAGTCCGTCCAGTCATCGCTCCGGCCCTCGGGCAAGCTCGCGGAAAACATCGCCGCGCTGTTCGTAGTTGTTGAACATGTCGTAACTGGAGCAGGCAGGGCTCAGGAGCACGGCGTCGCCCGGACCGGCAATCTCGCGCGCCCGTGCCACCACGCTCGCGAAGTCACCGTCCAACCGTTCGACCGGAAGCAGCTCGCCCAGGTCGCGCACTATCTGGTCGCGCGCCTCGCCGAACGCGAGTGTCGTCCTTCCCAGTCGCCTGAACGGCTCGGCCAGCGATGTGTACGGCTCTCCCTTGTGGCGGCCTCCCAGAAGGAGCACGTAGGGACGTGTCATCCCTTCCAGCGCGACATGGGTGGAGCTGACGTTCGTCGCCTTGGAATCGTTTATCCAGAGCACGCCGTCCACCTCGACCACCGGCTCCATGCGGTGCGGCAATGCGTGGAAGCTGCGCAGTACTTCCGTGATGATCTGGCGAGCACTGTCGGTTCGATGCGCGCCGTCGGCCATCGCCACGGCGAGAGCGGCGGCGAGCGCATTGGCCACGTTGTGATCGCCCAGCAGGGGTAGCTCGGCACGCGGCATGAGTGGTCTGCCGAGAAGTTCCAGCAGTCCGGAGTCCCGGTCGTAACGCGCCTCCCCGACCGCGCCGGACGCTGAGAAGCGTGATCGGGTGCCGGGGTATGCACCCGCCATCTCCAGTACGGCGGCATCGTCCGCATTGACCACGACCACCGACTCGGCGGTCGTATTGGCAAAGAGCCGCGCCTTGTCGGCGTAATAGTCGGCTACCGAGGCGTATCGGTCCAGATGATCGGGGCTCAGGTTGGTGAGCACACGCACCGTTGGCCGCAGGCTGGGCGTATCGTGGAGCTGGAAGGAAGAGAGTTCCAGCGCCGCCCACGCGGGCGGCTGCGTCCGGAGTGCCAGCGATGCCAGTGGCGTTCCGATATTCCCGGCGTCAGGAGCGTCGTGGCCAAGTGCGCGCAGCATCTGGCCCACGAGGGCCGTCGTGGTGGTCTTGCCGTTGGTACCGGAGACGGCGATATAGCGCAGCCTGGGGAGGTAGTGGAGAGCGATCTCCACCTCGCTCACGACCTCCCGGCCGGACTCGCGCGCAGCAGCCAGAGGCGCGGCCGACGGTGGCACACCAGGGCTGACCACCACCAGGGCAGCGCTGCCCACGCGCGCCAGATCGTGCGCGCCAACATCCACGTCCATTCCCAGTTCGCGCAGCCGTGCTCCAGCCGCGCTGCTCTCCCGGCCGGCGGATGAGTCGGATGCGTAGACGGCATGCCCATCGCGAACGAGCAGCTCGGCCACCGCGCTGCCGCTCCTTCCCAACCCTATGACAGCTATCTCGCCCACCAGTCCGTCGCGGAAAATCGACATGTTCGTCACCAGGCTGATCCTAGCGCAGTTTGAGCGTGCTCAGTGCCACGAACGCGCACAGGATGCCGATGATCCAGAATCGCACCACCACCTGTGGCTCCTTCCAGCCCTTCAACTCAAAATGATGATGGAGCGGTGCGCGCAGGAATACTCGATGCGCCTGGGCGTACTCCAGACCGTACCGGCGTCGCCTGTACTTGAAGACTCCGCGCTGCACGATGACTGAAAGTGTCTCCGCCACGAACACCGCGCCCACGATCAACAGTAGTATCTCGGACTTCAGCAGGATTGCCACGACGCCCAGCGCTCCACCCAGGGCGAGCGAGCCGGTGTCGCCCATGAAGACCTCGGCCGGGTGCGTGTTGAACCAGAGGAAGCCGATGCAGGCGCCGAACACAGCAGAACAGAAGACCGTGAGTTCGCCGGCTCCACGCAGGTAGAAGATCTGCAGGTAGTCCGACGTGTCCACGCGCCCCATCACATAGGCGAAGAGGGCGAACACGATGATCGCGATCGCCATCAGCCCGGCCGCCAGCCCATCCAGGCCATCACTCAGGTTGACCGCGTTGCTCGTGCCGGTCAGGACAAAGGTCACCCACGGCACGAAGAGCCATGAAGCCAGCCCGCCCGCCGGCACGATGAGCGTCCACTTGTAGAACGGAAGAGTGGTGGACGGTTCGGGAAGGGTGGAGAGTGGGAAGTGCCAGAGAATCAGGCTGAGTGCGACGCTGATGACTATCTGCCCGACCAGCTTGTTCCCCTCCACGAGCCCGAGGTTCTTCTTTCCCTCCCGCTTCTGGCGGATCTTCAGGTAGTCATCCAGGAAGCCGATACCTCCCATCCACGCAGTCACGACGAGGGCCAGAAGCACGTACCTGTTGTCCAGTCTCGCAAACAACAACGTCGGCACGACGAGGGAGACGAGCACGATCAGTCCCCCCATGGTGGGAGTCGCGGACTTGGACTGGTGACTATCCGGCGTCCCCTCACGAACCACCTGATGTACCTGCATCGCCTGCAGCCGCCGGACAATGAGCGGCCCGACGATGAACGACAGGAGCAGCGCGGTCACCGCCGCGCCGGCTGAACGAAACGTTATGTAGTTGAAGACGTTGAAGAAGCTGAAATACTTCGTCAACGGCACCAGCAGGTGATAGAGCACTATCGGGTGGCCCAGGCGGAGAGATGAGGGATCAGGCGCTCGAGTCGGGCGCCACGCGAGCCCTTGAGCAGGATCAGCGAGTCGGGCTCCAAGCGGGGGCGGAGCAGGGTCCAGAGGTCGTCCACGTCTGGAGCGATGACGACACGTGCGTCGCCTGCCCCCTCGCTCTCCAGGGCGTCAGCAAAGAGTCCGACACCTGCCACCAGATCGAAGGGAGCGTCCAGGGCCGCGCGCGCGATCTCGCGATGCAGGACATCGGAAGACGCACCGAGCTCGCGCATGGTGCCGAGCACCGCAACCCGCTGTCGGCCACCGCCCATCGTGGTCATCAGTTCGAAGGCGGCACGCATGGACGGTGGGTTGGCGTTGTAGGCGTCGTTCAACACTATCGCTCTGCCCAGCGGCTCCCAGGCCATTCTCATCCGCGGCAGGGGCATGGAGGCAATCGCTGGCGCCACCTTCGCCAGCGGAACGTCGAAGTGGCGAGCGACGGCGATGGCGAGCATGGCGTTGCGCAGGTTGTGGTGACCACGCAGCGGGACATGCACCTGGATGTCGTCGATCTCGATCGTCCCCGTACCATCGTCAAGGAGCCTCCACGCATCGGCGTGGATATCGCCGTCGTCCAGGCCGGCCACGATCACACGTTCCACCCGACCAGCTGCCGCCGCCGCGATCTCGGGCTGCGCGGCCGGCGTAACCGCCAGCGCAACCCCATCAAAGATGGACGATTCCTCACGCAGTACACCGGCCAGGTCGCCAAGCTTCTCGAGGTGCTCCTCACCAATGGAGGTCAACACGGCAATGTCGGGTTCACAGATGTCGCGCAGCAGAGCAATCTCGCCAGGCGCATTCGTACCGACCTCGATCACCGCGACCTGCGCATCATCAGGGAGAGACAGGAGAGTGAGGGGAAGACCCACGCGGTTGTTGAAGTTGCCCGCGGTGGCGTGCACCCGGAGCGATGCGCCCAGCGCTGCCGACAATAGTTCCTTCGTGCTGGTCTTGCCATTGGAGCCGGCCACGGCGACAACCGGCCCCCCCCACGCCCGCCTTCGCTCACGAGCCAGCGCTCCCAACGCCACGAGCGTGTCGGCCACCACCACCAGCGGTACCCCCAGATGCGCCGCCTGAGTCGCATCCTCGACGATGAGTGCCGTCGCACCTGCCGCGACAGCCTGTTCGAGAAATGCGTGCGCATCGAACCGTTCCCCACGCAACGCGACAAAGATGTCGCCTTGCTGCAGCGTGCGCGTATCCGTGCAGACAGCCCGCAATGGCAGAGATGGATCAGAGCCAGGCGGCAGGGGCACCCCTGTCGCCGCCACGACCCTGGCGAGCGTCCAGAAGCCAGCCGTGCCGGCAGTCGTCTCGCTGCTCATCGCTCGCCCAGCAGTTGACGCACGATCATGGCCTCATCGAATGGGAAACGCTGGGTGCCCCGGATCTGATACGTCTCGTGTCCCTTGCCCGCAAGGAGGATCAGGTCGCGCTCTGGATCAGCGATGGCCAGCGCCTCGGCAATCGCCAGCCGCCTGTCCTCCACACGGCGGTAGTCAGCCTCTCCCACTCCCACGGCGATATCGTCCAGGATCCGTTCCGGATCTTCGGTACGTGGATTGTCGCTCGTCAGAATCACCACGTCGGCCTCGTCGATGGCGATGCGACCCATCTGCGGGCGCTTGCCACGGTCCCTGTCGCCGCCGCAGCCGAAGACCACGATCACCCTGCCGCTCGCAAATGGCCGGACGGCCCGCAGTGCGCGTTGGAGCGCGTCCGGGGTATGCGCGTAGTCCCGCAGAACGAGCGGCGAATCGGCTATCACCTCCAGACGGCCCGGCACCTGCGGAACCGTGGCCAGTCGTTCCACGACGCTCTCCGGCGTCATGCCCAGCGCCCAGCCAACCGCGGCCGCCCCGAGCGCGTTCTCCACGTTGAAGGCACCGATGAGCGGCAATCGGGCCGCTATCGCCCGGGTGCCGAAGCGGAACGTGCACTCGGTGCCGCGAACGCTGAACGAGGGCCCTTCCGCCGCGACTTCCGCCGACGCGTCCCCGTTGCCGGAGAAGTGCAGCACCCTCGAGGCTGGACGGAGCTTGCGCCACGCCGGTTCGTCAGCGTTCACGACCGCGACACCAGACGGGCTCAGGTGGTCGATGAGCCGCGCCTTCGCCTCGAAGTACGCCTCCATCGTGTGGTGATAGTCCAGGTGGTCGCGGGTGAAGTTGGTGAACACCGCAGCATCGAAGTGAAGCCCGTCGACGCGGTGCTGTTCGAGGCTGTGCGAAGAGACTTCCATGGCCACCGCCCGCACGTCGTGATCCACCAATTCCCGAAGCACACGCTGCAGCTCCACCGGCCCCGGCGTGGTCAGACCGGCGCCACCGGGAAGCAACTCACCCGCGCTGCCGAGCAGGACGCCCAGCGTGCCGATGGAGGCGCCTCGACCGTCCACCCGACCGAGCAGATGTCGCAGTATATGAACAGTTGTCGTCTTGCCGTTGGTTCCCGTCACGGCCACAAGGTCCAGGGCGGACGCGGGATGACCATGGAACTCGGCCGCCATCACCGCCACGGCTCGTCGGGTATCGCGCACGATGATCCGCGGCAGCGCGGTGCTTTGCCGGTCCTCCACCACGGCAAGGCTGGCGCCGGCGCTGGCCGCCATGGAGAGGAACTCATGGCCATCGACGGCCGACCCCCGCACGGCAATGAATACCACGCCAGGAGCGACGCGACGGCTGTCATCGGCCACTCCGGCTACAGAGTCCGGCAGTTCACCCACGACTTCGACAAGGAGTCCGGCACGGTCCAGCGCCTGCACGAGGAGCGATGTCTCCAACCGTGATTCCCCGGTCGCCATCAGCGCGTAGCTCCCAGCCTGACCACCGACCCGGCAGGTGCAACAGTGCCAGCCAGAGGTATCGTGCCGGAGGCTCCCGGCACGAGTCGCACCAGGAAGCCGGCCGCGTGTAGTCGCCTCACCGCGCTGCGCAACGGCAGGTCGGTCACATCGGGTACCGTGCGCGGTCCCATCGCCGGCTCGGCAATCGGCGGTTCCCCGGCGGTGAGGTCGAAGATCGACGATACTGACGTGGAATCGACGTTCGCCAGATCGATCGAGGACTCCGATTCGTCGCCGATGTCGTCGGCTGGCCGGCGAGATGCCGGGTTCTCGGCGCGAACGCGCGTGACGGTAGCGACCTGGAGGTCGGCAGGGCGTGCCGGGCGCGCGCGGCGGATCAGGTCACCCCTGTCCAGCGCGGCATCCCGCGCCGCCAACGCCGCCTCCAGCACGGCCCTGGACACCGGCCCGGCCGTGGCCCCGCCGGTGTATGCACCTTCCGGCCGGTCCAGCTTCACGAGAACCACCAGCTGGGGCGCTTCGGCCGGGAAGACTGCTACGAATGAGGCCGTGTAGGCACCCGCCTCATAGCCGCGCCCTGTGCTCAGGCGAGCGGTGCCGCTCTTGCCGCCCACATCATATGTGCTCAGTGTGGCACTCCTGCCCGTGCCGCTATCCACCACCGCCAGGAGAAGTCCACGAAGGGTCGCAGCGACGCTCTCCGGCATGACTCGCCGCACCACGCGCGTCTGATGCGTGTAGAGGATGGTGCCGTCAGGCGCCCTGATCTCCCTCACCAGTGCAGGCTCCAGCAACTCGCCCCCGTTGGCGATGGCGGCGTATGCGGTGGCCAGCTGGAGCGGCGTGGTGCCCATCTCGTATCCCATCGCGAGAGCCGCCGAGGTGGTCAGTGACCAGTGGGACGGTCGCGGAAGCACCCCCGAAGCCTCACTCGGGAAGGCCAGGCCGGTACTCACGCCGAAACCCATGTCGCGCAGTGCTTCGAACTGCTCGCGCGGAGTCAGCCGTTCGGCGAGTTGGACGATGCCAACGTTGCTGGAAAAACGCAGCACGTCGGCTACCGAGAGCGACTCTGCCCGGTGCGTGTCACGGATCGGTGTCCGCCGGCCCGGCGCCATATATGAACCACCGTGGACGTCGATCATCTCCTCGATGTTCGTGCGACCCAGCATGAGCAGTCTGGCCGCCACGAAGGGCTTGATGGTACTTCCCGGCTCATATGTATCCGTGAGCGCCGGCACTCCGCCGGCGCTCCGACCTTCCCGCTTGCTCACGAGCGCCAGGATCTCCCCCGTGTGCGGATCCAGCACGACTATGTCGCCGCCGGTCGCGCCGGTCTTCTCCATGGCCTCACTCAACGCGTGCTCCGAGATGTCCTGAAGCGCGTGGTTGAGGGTCAGGACCACGCTGTTCCCGGGGCGCGGCTGTTCGCTCTCCACGGACGGCGAGTCGAAGCTACCACCCCGAGCGTCGCGCAGGTAGCGGCTACGGCCCTGCGTACCCTGGAGCATGCTGTCCAGGGCGAGCTCTATCCCGTCAATGGCCTTCCCATCACCGTCGATCACGCCGACGATACGCCTGAGCCCCTCGGCGGCGGGCGAGACACGTTCGATGGCTGGAGATCCGTGGACGCCCCGGATCGCCAGCAGCGGCGCTGCCTGCTCTGGCAGGAAACGCCGGCGCAACTCGACCCACCTGTTGCCTGTATCAGTGGCGCGCTTGACGGTGGAGGCGCTCAGGCCAGTTCTGGCCAATCCTCGCCGCAGCGCCTCCATGTCGCTCACCTCGCGCGGAGCCACTGCCAGCTCGATCATCTCGCGGCTCTCCGCCAGGATCTCGCCGTTGGCATCCAGGATCGACCCGCGCGGGGCCGGCAGCGACGACGCTGCGACCTGCTGGCGGTCCGCCTGCTGCGCCCACCGGTCACGCTGGATGAGCTGTACCTCGGCAGCGCGCCCGACAAGAAGGATCGCAAAAACCATCAGAGCGCCCTGGATGATGGCTATCCTGGATGGTGGAATCATCGACGACCTCCGCGCGTCTGTGTGCTACCGGGCTCAGCCGCGCCGACCACCGGCCGTTCCAGGTAGACGATCTCCCGATCCGCAGGTATGTGCATGCCCAGCTTCCGCTCGGCGAGCGGCACCAGTCGCGCCCGGGTGGACGCATCACGGATGTCGCGTTCCAGGCGCGTGAGTTCGGCCTGGAGCTGGCCCCGCTGCTGCTCCAGCCGGCGCAGCTCGCTGGCCTGCGCGATTCCGAAACTGCGCCGCCAGATGACTATGGTGGCCACGGTGACGAAAAGGAGCAGGAGGAGCGCCACCACCGACCTCCCTCGCCCCGCTACTCGGCGCTTCGCCATAGTCGCAAATGGGCGCTGCGCGCCCTCGGGTTCTGCAATATCTCGGACTCGTCCGCACCAATCGGGCGTCGGGTCAGTGTCTCGCCCAGGGCTCGGCCTCGACAGGTGCAGACGGGCTGCCGGGGGGGACAGGTACAGACTGCGCTCCATTCCCGAAAGGCACGCTTCACGAGTCGATCCTCTCCCGAATGATACGCGATCACCGCCAGGGTTCCACCCGGGGTAAGTCGATCCCGCAGTGCCGGGAGCGCTTCAGCCAGCCCCGTCAACTCATCGTTGACGGCTATCCGGACAGCCTGGAAAAGTCGGGCGAAATCGCCCGGGCCGGCGGCCGCGCCGAGAACGGCCCGAATGGCGTCCACGAGGTCATCGGCTATCACGAACGGTCGCTTCTCCCGACGCCGGACCACCTCACGAGCCAGTCTGCCTGCCCGGCGTTCATCACCATACTCGCGAAAGATGTCGGTGAGGTCGGCTTCCGACAGGCTGTTCAGGAGTTCTGCGGCAGTCCAGGGGACGTCCTCTCCCATCCGCATGTCGAGAGGAGCCCCGATGCGGAAGGTGAACCCTCTCTCCGGGACGTCTATCTGATGTGAGGATATTCCAAGGTCCAGCAGAATACCGTCGAAACGGGCTCCCTCGAGTTCATCGATGAGGTCGAGCCGCGCGTAGTTGCCCAGGTGGGCCGAGAATCGCCCCTCGCGTGAGGCCTCGGCCAGACGATCGAGCGCGGACTGGAGTGCCTCCGGATCACGGTCGATGCCCACGACCCGTGACCCAGCCGCGACAAGCGCTGCCGAATGACCGCCGCCGCCCAGGGTGCAGTCGAGAACTGATCGACACCCGCCCAGGGCGGTGAGGACTGCCTCGACCATCACGGGCGAATGATAGGCGCTATCCCAGCGCCCGATGGACTCGGATGGGGGTGACATGCTGCTGCGGACGCTGTCGGTGCTCAACGGATGGGCCAGTTTGTCACGCCCGCGGAAATGGTGCGTGGATATTCTCGATAGTCGACCAGTCGGGTGGGAACAGGAATCCCGAGAGCCAGCCCGCCACTGGATCATAACCCTTCCTCATGCTCTCGTTCTGAACACTCGCTCACTTCCCGTTCCCGACTCCAGACGCCAGACGCCCGCCCCGCATGTGGCGGGGCGGGCGCCTGGCGATCGCGCACCGACAGGGGGCGCGACCGGGAGGTTCGCTACTTACATAGCGATGCTATCATCTGGTCGGCGAATGGCGCGTACTCCTGCATCTGCGCCATGATCTGTCCGGCCGTGTTCGGGTCGATGCTGCCGCCACCGGGCATCGCCCGAGCAACGATCGCGAAGTTCGCTTTCGCCGCCCGTGCCATCTCGCAACTATTCTCCCTCTGAGCGGCCTGTAGCTGGGCGATGGCGGCGGAGTGAGCGCTCACGCCGAGAACGAACATCACCGGCTTGTTATTCGGGCTGAGGGAGTCCGAGAGCGCCAGGAAGGTGACGGCACGAGTGTAGTCATCCAGCGCCTTCGTATCGCGGGAGGCCGTGAACGCCTGTTGGCCGATCTGCGCCGCGATACCGGCCACGAGATCCACGCTGTCACCAGCGGCTGCAGCTGCCCGCAGGCTGCTCAGCGCGCTGTCGGTCTGCTGCATGTCGACGTAGATCTGAGCCAGCGTGAGGTTGGCGCCAGGTGCCTTCGGGTCAGCCTGCAGGGCACGCTGCAGCGTACTCACGGCCTGCTGAAGCTGTCCAGCCTGCCGGTAGACACCGGCAGCGTCGACCAGCAACTCGCTGCTGTTGGGGAACTTGGCGACGCCGCGGGCAATGACCTCGGCAGCCTTCTGTGGCTGGCTGTCGTTGAGGTACGCTCCGGCGAGACGTGGGAAGAAGGTGACGGTAGCGGACGCCGTGTCCACCCGCGCCAGGTCCTCTCCAACGGCAGCGGCCTTCTTCCAGCGCTCGGCGGCGATGTAGACGGGAAAGGCCATACGGAGCAGTTCAGCATCGCCCGGGTTGTCCTCGAGCGCCGCCGAAACCACCGAGTCTGCCATGTCGAATCGCTTGCTCAGCGCCAGCTCGCGAACAACGGCTGTCTGGACGCTGGTGTTACCTGGGTCGGCGGCAAGAAGGCGCACGAGGGTGTTGAGTGCCGCGTCGTCCTGACCGAGAGCCTTCTGTGCCTCGTAAGCATTCCCGAGCGCCGGACGGCTGCGCGGATCGATTGCCAGAATCTCCTGGGAGAGCTCGAGCAGCGAATCCGGGGACGCCTTCGCGCGGCTCAGAACGTTCAGGATGCACAGACGCCCCAGCGTGGATTGTGGGTACGCCTCGATCGCCTTCCGGCCGGCGGCGATTGCCGCGGCATCCTCACCACCGCTGGCGGCGGTGTAGCAGGCCTTCTCAGCATCGAGCTGTTCGCGAGCTTCCTTCACCGCCTTTGCAATGGCGGAGCCGGCATCGGCCGGCTTGGATACGGTCTGCACCGGTAGCGGCTGGGCGAGGTCCAGATTGCGTGACAGGACCAGGCGCGCCTCCACCTTGTACTCTCCGCCCTGCTGGAGCACCACGCCATCCACGTACTCATCGGCCCGCATGAGATTGGCGAGCGTACGGGCGTCGTTCGGATTCAACGGCTCATCCGTCGGGTACCCGGACTGCTTGAGTGCGTTATCGATGTCCTTGCGCGGAATCACCCAGAGCGTACGCGCGCTGAACTCACGCATGAGCCGATCACGCACGGCATCGGCCGCGGCCACGCCGGCATCCTTGTCAGCGCCCACGGAACGAAAATTCACAACCACCAGTCGACCCGTGGTCGGGGTGGGGGTACCGCGCTGCTGTGCTTCAGCGGCGGAGAGCCCACCACTGACAACAGTTGCTGCTACTATCATCGCGAATGTTCGCGCCTGGCGAAGCCGAACCATCAATGTCGTAACCTCCGAAACGTTGAACATTCGTACCCGCGGTGGGGCGGCAGGGTCCAGCAAAATGACAGGTGGGCGAAGAGGGATTCGAACCCCCGACATCCTGCGTGTAAGGCAGGCGCTCTAACCAGCTGAGCTATTCGCCCCTTCGAGCTACGGGCACAACCAGGGCCTGCGTGAGATCCCCTATCGCCGGATGATGGCGATCGGGATGAGCACGCAATACCCCAGCACGAGCAGAATTGGCGCCAGCGTGATTCCGCCGCGGATGAGATCCAGGTATCCGAGAACCAACGCGAGTACTGCGAGCCCCCACCAGAGGAGCGAGCGACGCGGCTCGGTAATGTTAAGGTCGGTCATAAGAGAGTTATGGTAGACGCGGCCCAAATAGCTGTCAAGCGAACGTTTGCGACTCGTAAGCCGATGCTGTCGGAATCGGCCATGTACAGGCCTGCGCGGGAGGGGCCGATCCGGGACCTGGATGAGCCGGATGAGGGGTGTACGCGCGAGTCATGCCAGACGCTGTGGCAGCAGTCTATACCGGAGCTCGAGGAGACCCTCTCGCAGGCCCGGATTCATCATTCGCATCGATTCCCGACTGGTCTGCCATGGCATTGTCGGGCGATCCATCCGTCCGCAGAGCGCGGGAATCAGCTCCACCTCGCACCTCTCCTGCCTCCGGCGACGGCATCTGCTCGATTCCCAGCAGTGCCTCGACAGTGATTCCGGCGGCCGCCGCCCGAGCGTCCAGCATACGGTCGACACGGCGTAGCCGCTCCATGCGTTCTCCATCCCGGCGACGCCGGATCGCGACCAGCGGGATCATGATGGCCAGGGCGAAGATCGTGGCCACAGTGAGATCGCCAACCACTGCCAGCACGCCGTAGCGCAGCCTGGTGCGTCGCTGCCAGCGCTCCTCGAATCCATCCAGGGTGATGCCATAGGCACGCCTAACCGCGTTGTCCAGCCGCCCGCTCTCCTTCCAGTAGCGAAAAAGGTTGGTGAGACCGCGCTCCGGATCCATCGCCGCCAATTCGGCCACCGCCCGGTGGGCCAGGGCGTACGCGCTCCGCGCCTGCACGGGCCCGCCCGTCAGTCGGCCATTCAATGCATCCAGTGACGGGAGGGGTCGGAAGAGGAGCGCGATGCTGGTCGCGAGCAGCTCATCGCGTCCCCATTCGCCGGCTGCATAGCTGGCATAGCCTTCGTCGAACCAACGCGGCGACAGGTTGCCCATGGCCTCGTGGAGCGCCAGGTGGGCCAGCTCATGCCTGAGGACGACGCGCGGCTCGCCGCCAGCGGTGGCTCCGGCACCCCGGCCTCGAACCACGATGCGACTCCGCGACGGGATGGCGACGGCAGCTCCCCATTCCGGTACGTTCGGACCGATCCACTCGCGGAAACGTGCCACATCAGGGGCGACGGCGATGATCACCGACTCGCGCGGACGAGGAAGTCCGGGGAAGCTGTCCCGCGCCAGCGCCGACGCCAGCAGCGACCGCGCCAACTGGAGGTCCTGGGGATAGGCGACGATGGTGAAACGGCCTGCATCGAGTCGGACCGGATCCCCTGGTGGCACGATGGCCTGCGCCCCCAGCGACGCGCTCGCAGCTACCTGAGCGAGGATCAGCCAGGCGGTGATGAGGAACAGCCAGACGACCGGGACCGCGTCCCAGCCTAGCCGCTCCGCAGTGGCGCTCCCCCTGACTCGACCGTCTCCAGCATCTCTGCGCAGCGCTTCCCCCATGGACTGAACTTGTTCGCCGTGAACCCCTCCCGCCACGCTTCGCGAGCGCGGTCCTGTTCACCACCGAACCAGTGCGCGCGACCGAGTTCGTAATATGCCTCGATGAGGTTGGGACCGAGCCCCAGTGCCTTCCGGAAGAAGGCCTGTGCGTCGTCGTACATGTCCCTCTCCAGATACACCAGACCGAGATAGAAGTGCGCGTACAGCGTCGCCTTGCGGTCGTTGTCGAGTCGGATCACCCGGGACAGATGCTCGATTGCCTCACCGAAGATTCCCTTCTTGAGGCAGGTATAGCCGACGTTGACGCGGGCCAGTGAGTTGTGCGGATCGCGCAGCAGCACCTGCTGGAAGAGCAGCATGGCGTCGTCGTATTTCTCCTGCAGCATCCGGGCCCAGCCCAGAAGCGCTTCAGCCTGGATGTCGCCGGGCGCCAGCTCGAGGGCTCGATTCAACGATGCCTCGGCTCCCACGGCGTCGCCGACGGAGATCTGGTGCCACCCCTTCTCGATGTAGGTGGAGGCTCCCAGGTGGTCCGCCAGGACCACGGTCCGTGCGTCGGCCATCGGCAACGGGTGCTGACTCGACTCCGGCAACGTCTTCCATTTCTCGATTAGTGCCAGCGCATCCTGTTTCACCGTCGCCAGTTCAGCCAGCTCGAACTCGATCGACCTGTAGAGCGTCGCCAGCTCGCCTTTCAGGCGTTCTCGCTCTGCCGCCGCGCCGGGGGCGGCCAGTCGCGAGGCAAGCGCGCTGGCGCGGCTTCTCAGTTGGGCGGACGAGTCGGGCATCGGAGCTCAGGCGTCAGCAGATGCGTCGGCGAGCATCATCCGCTCACTGGCGGAGAGGAGGCGGGCAGCGTGGAGAACAACGATGAGGCGCCCATCGCGTCTCAGGACTCCCTGAACGTAGTCGGCAGCGAGCCCACGAAAGAGAGGGGGCGCAGGATCGAGTTGCTCCGGGGCCACGCTCGTCACATCCACCACCCTGTCCACGATCGCCCCCATCCGCCCCCCCTCTCCTCCGACAACGACGATGCGCAGCTCCGTACCCGCTGCCGCTGGCGGGAGTTGGAACCGGCGACGCAGATCGATCACGACGAGCGAACGACCCTCATGCTCCAGCAGCCCCGCAACCCAGTCAGGCAGGCGAGGTACGGGCGCCGGTGTACGGTAGCGGAGTACACGCTCCACCTCCAGCACATCCGCCGCAAACAGCTCCCCACCGACGGCGAAGGTGACGATGTGACGTCGGATGGGTTGGCTCACGCGACCCTCCCCACGAGTCCTGCCGGACGATCGAGAACCTGGCCGGCAGACGGTGCGCCGGCCAGTATCGCTGCTCGCAGGGCAGCCGGATTCAGGATGGCGATGAATGACTGGCCGGCCAACGCGACGAAACGGGTGACACGATGCTCGTCGGAACGGCCGGAGAATGGACGGAGAACAGACATGGGCAATTCACGGACATCGCAGAGCTCATCAACGGCGATGGCCAGCGGTTGCACTGGATCCGCAAGGATGAGCACCGCCGCGCAGTCGAACTCGGAGTCGATCCCGAACGGGCCCCGCGCACCCACGAGCGGGAGCCGTCGACCCCGCCATTCAATGTAGCTGGAATGCTGCCCATCCACGCCGGCCACGTCCAGCACTGCCGGCGCGTCCAGTGCCTCGGCAACCGATTCCACGGGCAGGCCGAACTGCTCCGTTCCGACCCGCGCCACGAGGTAGGAATCATTGCCGGATACACTCCCGGCGACTCGAGTCTGGTGAAGCTCATCAGCCGCTCCGGACAGCGGTGCGCGGACGGCATCGTCAGCCACCTCGTACACTGGCGCGCCGGCGGTCTGGGAGATCGGGTGGACGACGGGGCTCATGCGGCGAACTGGGGGAGAGACTGCGAGAAGGCGGTCGCGGGGCGGTACGCACTCTAGGAACGACGCACCTCAGCCGAGGTCACGCCGGCAGCGCTTCCTTCAGCGCGACTGGAGACCGGTAATGATCGCATCCGCCGCATCACCGAGGGCAACCACCCGGTCTGCGCCCGCGACGGCCAGTGCTGCGCGCGGCATCCCGTAGATGGTCGCCGTGGTCTCGTCCTGGACGATTCCGAAACCGCCTGCCGTGCGCACGGACAGCAGGCCGTCGGCGCCATCACGCCCCATGCCCGTGAGGACCACGCCGATGCAGCGAGCGCCAAATGCGGCCGCCGCCGACTGGAAGAGCGGATCGGCGGCTGGCCTGACGCCCCACAGAGCCGGTGTCTGCTCCAGGCGCAGCCGCATCGTCCCGTTCTCCGTCGATACGCGCATGTGGAATCCGCCGGGCGCGATGTACACCCGATCAGCCATGAGCTGCTCACCGTCGCGCGCTTCGGCGACAGTGAGCGCGCTCAGGCCGTCAAGTCGTCGCGCCAGGCTGGCAGTGAAGCCGCTGGGCATGTGCTGTACCACCAGTACAGCCGCCCCCAGCGGAACTGGCAGACGCGGGATCACGTCGGCCAGTGCTCGTGGCCCACCAGTTGATGCGGCAATGACGACTACCACTGTCGCCGCCGTCCCGGCAGAGGAACGATGGGCAGCCTCGGCAACCGGCGCAGTCCGGGCGAGCATGGGCACGCCGCGAAGGTTCACATGGCGAGCGGCTTCGAGCGCCGCGATCAGCCGTCCACGAACTCGTTCCAGGTCCAGGCTGATTGGTCCCGAAGGCTTCCGCACAAAATCCACCGCCCCCAGCTCAAGGGCGCGGATGGTCAGGTCGGCCGAGCCATCGGTGGTGACCGCGCTCAGCATGATAACCGGGCGCGGTGTCTCACTCATGATGTAGCCCAATACCTGCAGGCCGTCCAACCCGGGCATCTCGACGTCCAGCGTCACGATGTCAGGGTCCAACTCATTCACACGCAGCAGCGCTTCGTGGCCATCGCCAGCGGTACCGATCACGCGAAACCCCGGCTCGGCATCCACCAGTTCGGAGATCAGCCGTCGCATGAAGGCGCTATCGTCCACCACGAGCACAGTCCGCACGCGGAGGGCGCTCCGGGCCGGCGTGGCGGCCATCGTGGTCTCGCGCGACGAATGTCGCGAGACCGACTCAGATGTCACGATCGCCAGCGGAGACGCTGCGCACGATCAGCCGGCCGGTAGCAACGTCGAAATATACGCTCCGGCCGTGCTCACCCCCGGTGTCCTCGGCCACGAGTGAGATGCCGGCGACGGACAGCGCCTGACGAGAAGCGGATACGTTTCTCTCACCCATGTTGACACCGCCGTAAGCAAGGAGGGAGCGGAACATGCTCGCGCCACCCACGAGTCGCGCGGTGATCTCACCAGTAGCGCCGAGGCGTTCCATATCGTCCAGCAGCGCAGGCACCGCGGTGCATGGAAATTTGGCCGGATTGTCGTTCTCGCGTGACATCTCGGGCGATGGAAGCAGGACGTGGGCAAGCCCGCCAACTCCGCACTTCGGGTCATGGAGAATGATGGCCACGCACGACCCGAGTCCCACGGTGACCAGGCGCTCGCCGTGGCTCGCAGCCGCCATATCGGCGACGCGCACGCGCACATCGCAGGGCAATTGGCTGATCATATCCGCCTGAAGATCCGCTCGCGGGCGTCCACCGCGACAAAGCCACGCCTGGAATCACCGAGGAGCGTCTCGACCTTGCCCAGGAAGAGTACGCCGCCGGGAAGCAGATGCTCGCGGAAGAGGGCGAACAGTCGTTCCTGCGCCTCACGGTCGAAATAGATCAGCACGTTGCGGCAGACTATGAGGTGACATGGCTCCGACGGTGCCGGTTGGTTGAGCAGGTCGTGCTTCTGGAAGCGCACGCGTGCGCGCACCTCCGGCGCCACCTGAGCCGGGAAGCCAGTTGAGAAGTATCGATCCCGCAAGGCCGGCGGCGTGTCGGCGAATGCCGACTCGGGATATCGTCCCAGCTCGGCAGTGCGCAGGCTCTCCCGGTCTATGTCGGTGCCGAGCACACTCACCCTGTCTATTCTCCCGACCTGACCCATGGCTGCTGCATGGGCGACGAAGAGAGTGGCGATCGAGTACGGCTCCTCACCCGAAGCACAGCCAGCACTCCAGACCTGGATCCCGGTTGCATCCCGCTGCCATAGATAGGGGATGATGTTGCGGGCCAGCGATTCGTACGCCTCGGTATTCCGGAAGAACTTCGTGACGTTGATGGTGAGCGCGTCGAGCAGGCGCTCCCACTCCGCTTCGTCACCGTCCAGCAGGCGTGCGTAGGAGGCGAACGAATGTACGCCTCGCGCGCGCATCCTCACGGCAATGCGTCGGCGCAGGCACCGTTCCTTGTAGCTCTGGCATCGGAAGCCGCTACCTGCGGCTACGAGGTTGACGAGCGCGGCGAAGCCCGCTGCATCCTCGTCTCCGATGGCCTCGTGCTGAACGACAGCCAGTCCGTCGGTCGCGGCCCGTTCGCCCGGCACGCTCATGCCACTCCTGCACGGCGAACCGCGTCGAGATTGTTCCGAACGATGGCATTGTGGGGATCGAGTTCCAGCGCGCGCGACCAGCACCGTTCGGCCTCGATCGGCTCCTGGCGCCGGAAGCGAAGGTTGCCCAGCTTGAGCCAGACGTCGTCTCCCAGATCAGGATCGCATCTCACGGCTCGCTGGTACGACTCCAACGCGTCGTCGTATCGACCGGCACGATAGTGCAGGTCACCCACGTTCTTGTGCAGTTGGGCCACGCTGGCGTCGGCCAGGAGGCCGCGTTCAGCGGCCGCGAGCGCGCCGACGGAGTCGCCGCGGCGTTCGAGTGCGGCGGAGAGATTGTTGTGGAGCGGCGCCGCGTGTGGATGGGCGTGTACACCGTCCTCGAGCAACTGGATCGCGCGAGGGAGATCGCCGCCGAGGGCGGCAGCCAGCGCGGAATAGTGGAACCATGCCGCCGGCGGGGTGCGACGTCCCCACAACGCCTGGGCCGCGGAGAGGAGGTCATCGGCCATGGCAACATCGCCGCGGCGGAGTGCAAGCACGCCGCGTGATGTCTGCAGCTGTGGATCCTCGGCCCCGCCACGGCGGATCGCCTCGTCCAGCGCCGCCCACGCCTCGTCGTAACGCCCGAGGCGCTCGAGCGAGTAGGCCAGGTTATGGAAGACCGGCGGCAATGCCGACGGGTGCTGAGCAGCGCCCTCGTGGATCTGGATGGCCTCCTCCCACTGTCCCTGACGCATCAGGCAGAGACCGGCGAAGAAACGCGCCGATACATCCTCGGGGCGAAGGTCGAGGACGCGACGGAACTCGCGCATCGCCTCGTCGTACATCCCCGTCTTGTAGAAGGCGACGCCGAGATTTCGATGCTCCTCCAACCGCACTTCCGAGACCCGCGGCGCATCGACCGCGCGGGATTTCCCGACCCGGTGGGCAAAACCTGCGGATATGAGCCCGTAGAGCGCCTTGCCAACCTCGAACTCCACGAGCCCGGATGCGTCCACGAGCGCATCGACGTCGCGAGTGCCATCGATGAGCGGCAGCAGGATTTCCTGCTCGGCGGTCAGCGCCGGTTGACGCTCCTCCAGGAAGGGGCGGTCGATCCCGAAGATGAGATCGAAGCTGGAAATCTTCTTCTCTATCAGGCTCCATTCGTCGATCCGGCGCGCTCCCTCCAGCAACAACGATTCCGGGTTGATGGAAACGAGCAGGTCCTCGTGATCGGGACGCAACTCAGGTTCGAAATTGAAGGTGCCATCGGTCCACGTGAACAGGTGGTAGACCGCCTCCTCGATCTGCAACAGGATCTGACGGTCCAGCACGTCGCGCTCGATGGCTCCCCGGGCAACGAGGAGGTCGCCCAGCCGGAGGTCGGGCTGGTCGCCCTGGTCGCCGATCGCCTCGTCCAGGACCTCGCGCGCCAGCAGGCCGCTCTTCACCAGGATGTCGCCCAGCCTGTCGCGCCGGTTGACGATCGTGGCATAGCAGATACGACCCCGGTCGAAGTAGATGGAACCGAAGCTGCTGCGATGCGTCACGCTCAGGCAGCCGCTCTTCTGGCCCATGGCCAGAAGCTGCAACACGTCCGGCAGGCTCGCTTCCCTGAGACTTCCCTTGATCGCCATGATTGAGACCCCTCAGCGAAGCTCTTCGATTGCTCGTCCGCCCACGTCGGGCCAATCCCAGATGATCTTCTCGTCGTCAAGGAAGAACGCGTCCGCCACCCCTGCCACGTGAGTGGGAGCGACGGCCGGAGAGACACCACCTTCCAGCTCGGTGCGCGCCAACGACACGCCCAGTGACACGCCGGCCACCTCGGCGGCCGTCATGAGCCGATTGGCCGTGCCCAGGATCTCGCGCACGCTCGCCACGGCTCGGTCGGCGAGGTATGTCACCACCTCGGCCGCCACGCTGCTTCCCGAATGGGCAAAGGCCCGCCGGTAGAGTTCCGCGCGAAGTGCGCGATCGGGCGGATGGAGCTGCGCCACCAGCCCGCCTTCGAAGCGCGTACGCAGACGGTCGGCCAGCTCATCCAGCTCTCGTGGCGGCCTGTCACTGGCGAAGACCAGTTGCTTTCCCTGGGCCACCAGCGCGTTGAAGATGTGGAACAGCTCCTCCTGGGTGCGCTCCTTGCCGGCCACGAAATGTACGTCGTCTATCAACAGCGCATCGAGTGCGCGGTACCGCGCGCGCCACACGTCCAGGGTGCCCATCTGGAGCGCGGCGATGAGATCGTCCACGAAGCTCGGTGCACTCACGCAGGCGACCAGTCTGCGTTCCTCGCCCGACTGTTGCAGTCCCAGGCCAATCGCGTGGAGGAGGTGGGTCTTCCCCACTCCGCTTGGCCCATGGATGAAGAGTGGATTGAAGCGACGCCCGGGTTCGCCGACCACCGCATCAGCGGCTCGCACGGCGAGTTGATTGGACGCACTGACGGCAAATCGATCGCGAGCATAGTCGCTGGAAGGGCGCGGAAGCGGTGCCCCGGCAGCCTGTACCCGTTCCAGGAAGGCCTCGGCAGCGGCCACACCCTCGGGGTCGCGAAACACTCCCAGTCCGCGCGTGGACTGGTCGATCGTCGCGGCAGCCTCCTCCAACCGCTGCAGGTGCGACACCGCTCCTTCGAAGGTGGCGAGAAGGCCGTCCACGTCGGGGCTCCTGGGGAGAGCCAGGGCACGCTCCAGAACAGTTGTCCTGTAACCCCGTTCGCCCCACGTCGTCACTGCTTCGCTCAGCCTTGCCTTCCACTCCTCGACGGTGGATGCGACCGCTGCTGAAACGTCGGCCACGAAGCTCAGGAACTCCCCGTCGCCGGCCGCCGTCGCGACTGTATTGTGGCGAGGCGTGCCGGGTCGCGCACCCAGTAGTCGGCGAACAGTGCCCGCTATTACTGGCTCATCCCCGAGCGCAGCCACGGCCACCAGCCGATTGAGCGCGCCCTGGAGTTCGCGAACGCTGGCGAATTCCAGTCGCGCGACCTCCTCCAGCACATCCGCGTCAAAATGCACTTCGCGCTCGGCGCACTTGCTGCGGAGGATCGCGACCTTGGTCTCGAAATCGGGCGAACCGATGTCCACGATCAGTCCGCCGGAGAGGCGCGAGACAAGCCGCTTGTCGACGTCCGGTATCTCCGACGGAGGGCGGTCACTGGTCATGACCACCTGCCGTCCAGCGTCCTGCATCTGGTTGAAAAGCCGGAGCAGTTCGCCCTGGGTCTCCCGGCGACCGGTCAGGAACTGGACGTCGTCGAGGAGGAGGATGTCCATGCGCGCGTAGTTCTGACGGAAGGCTTCCGCCTGGCCGGTGGATATCGCGACGTGGAGTTGCTCGACGAATTCATCCACGGTGACGTAGTCCACCATCGCATCCGGCTGACGCTGGCTGACCTGCCAACCGATTGCGGCGGCAAGATGGGTCTTGCCGAGTCCCGACGCGCTGTAGATGAACAGCGGGTTGTATACGGTGCCAGGCGCATCAGCTACCGCACGCGCGGCCGCGGCGGCCAGTCGGTTGGCCGATCCGACGATGTAGTTGTCGAAACGTAGGTGCCCATCCAGACGCACGTCAGGCTCCTGCCGCTGGCTGGCTCAGGCGACGCAACACCAGTTCCGCCACGCAGCGCAGCGTCTCGAAGACGCCCAGCCCGTGGAGCGCGTCCGCGGCAAAGTGGGGCACGTCACGGAAGTTGAGTTCGTCCTGCAGCTCGGCCACACCAAGGATGAGATCGCGCGGCAGGTCCTGCTTGTTGTACTGTATCACGAGGGGCAGCGAGCGTACGTCCACCCCCTGCTCTCCCAGGTTCAGGTGCAGGTCCTGCAGACTCTCCACATTCTCCTCCAGCTGACGACTCTGGCTGTCGGCGACGAACACCACGCCGTCGGCACCCTGGAGCACGAGATTGCGCGTGGTGGCGTAGTACGACTGTCCGGGTACGGTGTAGAGCTGGAAGCGCGTCGTGAAGCCAGCTATGGAGCCCAGGTCCAGGGGCAGGAAGTCGAAGAAGAGAGTCCGGTCGGTCTGTGTGGCGAGCGAGATCATCTGCCCGCGTCGCTCCGCCGGCAACTGCTCATAAATGTAATGCAGGTTCGTGGTCTTGCCGGCGCGTCCAGGCCCATAATACACGAGTTTGCAGGTGATCTCGCGCGTGGCATAGTTGACGATGGACACGGCTCAGGCTCCGGGCTGATGGCCGGTTGACGACCGCGCTGCGCGGCCGCCCGGACAGGTCTGACGCATGGAAGCGCTCATGGCACGAGCGCCTCTCTCGCGCGCAGCATGGAGAGTCTGAGCAGGGCAACGTTCGCCCTCGGTTCGGCCACGGCAGCCAGCACCAGCTCACTCGTACCCGTCACGCACAACCACCCATGCTCCGCCTGTAGCTGAAAGTATGCTCCGGCGCCATAGTTTGCTGTCGCCGAGGCACGGCAGGCGTGGTCGAAAAGCGACGCGGCAAGCGCCGCCACCGCCTCGCCATCCACGCCCACGGCGAGAGTGGACTCGATGGGGATGCCGTCCACCGCGTCGACGATGAGAGCGCCCAGAATGCCGCGCTGCCTCATGATGACCTGCAACGTGGCGCTGAAGGGAGAGATACGGGCGGACGCGCTCATGCGGCTCTCCCCCAGGCCCGGGCCCGTTCACTCACCCGGTCGAGCAGGCGACGCAGGCGACCGACGGGCGTCGATGAGGCCGTGGCGACCAGCGCCAGTCCGTCCGCGACGGGAGTCATGGCAAACATCGCATCGGTGGCTTCGACGACTATCGTCTGCCAGCTACCCAGGGCCAGGTGCCGCATCGCCCGGGTAGCCTGATCGCCCACGACTGACAGTTCCGCCGCGACCGCGGCGCTCACGTCCCGCCCGTCCACCGCCTCACAGCGACCCGCTGTCACGAGGCCGTCGGCCGCGACCAACAGCGCCGTCAGGTCACCCTCCTCGAGCAGGGCGTCAAAGAGGGCTCGACCATCCGGGTCACCCAGACGCTCCCTGATCCGGCTCCGCGCGGCCGATATCGCCGCCGCGTCGCCACCAGCGGCCGCCGCAGCATCCAGGTAGCGATCGGCGTCCCCAAGGCGATCACAGCGGTAGCAGAGAAAGGCCTGCGTCTGGCGTGCCCGGGAAATCTCGGCCGCGTCGGCGGAGAGCGTGGCTACCGCATCCAACGCCAGCAGCGCCTCATCCCACATCCCCCGTTCGGCGGCCAGTCGGGCGAACAACGAGAGTGCCGCGATGTTCCTGGGATGACGCCGGCTACCGCGCTCGACCAGTCGCCAGGCGGCCTCACGCTCGCCACGGGCCTGCAACAGGCCGGCCAGCGTGATGAAGGCCAGACTTGCCGGTTCACGAGCCAGTTCGTCGCTCAGACGGCGGATGTCGTCAGTTCCAGGCATACGCCTCCAGCATCTCGTGCAGCTCGGTGGCCGACCGGAGTGCCTCACGAACCTCGTCACGTTGCCGCGAATCGGTTGCCGCGTGCAGGTAGAGGCGCCAGTTCATGATCGCCTCCGCCAGCTGTCCGGCCCGGGCGGCAGCGTAGCCGAGCGCGCGTTGTACCTCAGTGTTGTCACTACTGGACAGCGCTGCCCGGCGTAGCTCCTCCACACTTTCCTGTACGCGACCCATCCGGTCCAGCGCACGCGCCGCCGCGAGATGAGCCGGCACGCACGCCGGGTCGGCGGCTATCCCGAGTCGCGCCTCTGCCAACGCCTGTTCGAAGTCGCCATCGGCTAGCAGGACCGCGGCCCGCTCCGCCTGGCTGTACGCCGCTGCGTCGCCGGTTCCGTCGAGCTGGTAGGGCGTACGCATCTCCAGAACCCGGGCACGTACCAGCTCGGCGGCGCACTTGGCGACGTCGAACTCCGACCGACCCAGTACTGTCGCTATCGCTCGCAGATCGCGGACTCCGTCCACCGCGGCCAGCACCTCCCACTCCTCGAGCCTGAGGTCCAGCGGAGTATCGCCGGCCGCAGACTCGCCCTCTGTCGTGGCGAGAGCAGGGATCGCGTCCAGACTGGGTACCTGATCGGCAATCGCGCCCCACTCGTCCATGCGTCGAGCCGCCTCCATGAGCAGCGACTCGGCGGAGATACGCACCGTCGCCTCCGCAGGCATCTCGGCCACGTTCTGCTCGACGAACGAGAAGAAACCCTCGCGCCACGAGAGAAGCTCGAATACTACGGCCTCGATCTGCAGGCGTAGCTGACGATCGAGTTCGCGCGCCGAGATGAAGCCGTCGTCAACGAGGAGCTGCCCCAATCGACGGCCGTCACGTTCCTCAGCCTGACGCAGTCGCGCCCTGGTCAGCTCACCCTCCGTGATCCTGCCGGAACGGATGAGCATCGCGCCCAGCGGGTGCGGGTTGCTGCGGACTGCGGCATAGACCACCTGCCCGGCGTCGAAATAGACGGTCCCCTCATTGTCCCGGAGGCCGGAGGTGACACGCAGCGCGCCGGTCTTCCGGCTCAGGTCGAGGAGCTGGAAGACGTCATGGATGCCAAGTTCGCGCAGCGGTCCTTCGATAGCCATCGGTGTAGCTCGCAGGGAAGTGACGGGGGCTTGTCAGGCGACGAGCCCGAGGGGTGTGGCGTCACCGGCACCGGCGGCGGCGCGACGAGCGCGCTCGGCAACCACTCCGGTGACATCGGTGGCGATCGCCTCGTGCCAGCACGCAACAGCCTCGCGCATGCGGTGCTGCCGCGCGTGCAATGCACCCTGCACGTAGAGGGCACCAGCGTGGGACCGGTCGAGGCGGAGGGCACAGGTAACGGCCACCTGGGCATCGGCAACGGCACCGCTTTCGAGCAACAGATCAGCCAGTTCGGCCAGCGCTCCAGTGTCATGAGGATCGCGGCCCAGGGCATCGATGAGCAGCAACCGCGCCTCGCCGTCGCGTCCCCCCTCACGCAGAAGCACGGCCAGGTCGAGCACAGCCGCGGAGTAAGTGGGGACGGTATCCAGAGCCGCGCGCAACTGCTCCTCGGCAGCGCCCGGCAGCCCCGCACCGGCCAGAAGTGTCGCGAGGGAACGCCGCACCGCTGCCCTGTCCGGCTCGAGGGCCAGGGCATCGCCATATGCGGTGGCAGCGGCAACATTGTCTCCGTCCAGATTGTGTGCGTCGCCCAACCGCTGCAGCGGGTCGGCGCGGTGCGGGGCCAGGACCGCGGCCCGGGAGGCGTTTGCAATGGCCATCCCGGCATCGCGGCCGGCCAGGGCAACATCGGCAGCAACGATGAGGAGTTCGACATCGTCAGGACGCCTGGCAAGCAATTCGTCCAGTCGCGAGCGTGCATCGTCGAGTCGGCGTAACGCGAGCAGCGCTCGGGCGGCACCCAGCTCGGCCACCTGCAACGACGGCACCAGCAACAGCGCCTGTTCGAACCGCTCCAGTGCCTCGCCATGGATTCCCTGCAGCACGAACTGCTCGGCGCGCCGTACCAGCGCCATGGCCTCCTCGGCCGGCGCGAGGACTGGGGACTCGGCTACCGCAGGTGACGCTCCGCTGCGCGGCGCCAGCGAGCCGAGGAGGGAATCCAGCGCGTCGGCATCGAACGAGAATGCTTCGATCGGAGCGTCCCCGCGAGTTTCCGGCTCCACTTCGGCCACAACCGACAGGTCCGGGCTCTCGTATTCGAGATCTATGGCCAGCTCGAACTTCTGGGAGACGTAGAACGGATCCAACTCGAGGGCGCGGCGGGTTGCGACGAGGGCCGCATCGAACTCACCAAGATTGGACAGCGAGAAGCCGAGGTTGTAGTGCGCCTCGGCATAGTCGGGGCGCGCCTGTATCGCACGGGCGAACGCGGGGCGCGCATCGGAGAACTGTTGCTGGTCCAGATGGGTGCGGCCGAGCCCGTTCCAGGCAACCGGCTCCTCGGGATCCACCGTCAGCACTCGGCGGAAGCACTCACGGGCATCCTCAAATCGGCCCTCGCGCACATGCAGGAGTGCCCTGTTGAGTAGCGCCTTGATGAAGCGCGGCTCCTCACGCAATGCGGCGTCCAGCACCGCACCCGCGCCGTCCGGCTGGCGCAGATGATGGAGAGCGACACCAAGGTTGTTGAGAGCCAGGGCGTAACCCGGGTCGGCCTCGATCGCGCATTCGTAGGCCGACCGCGCCTCCGCAATGCGGCCTGCATGATGCAGCGCGACACCGCGTTCGTTCCAGAGTTTGGGGCTGTGCGGTGCCTCGGCAAGCAACTCGTCGTAGAGGGCCACGGCAGCGGTTGTATCGCGCTGCAGCAATCTCACCTCAGCCAGCGCCTGCAGGACCAGGCTCCGTTCCTCGCCCCGCTCCAGCGCCAGCTCGTACTCCCGCGCCGCCTCGATCAGATATCCCTTGTGCCGGAAGGCGAGCCCCAGGTTGAAGTGTGCCAGGTGGCGTCCGTCGCATGAAGGCTGGGCTGGCGTATCCTGTGCCATTCTCCACGCGTTCGCACGGTCCCCCTGCCCCACCGGCCGCTGCCCGGCGCCTGCCTCCAGCGAGAGATTCGCCTCGGGGCGGGCCATTCCCGGATTCAGTTCAACTGCTCGCTGAGCCGCTATTCGGGCGGCGTCGTGGTGGCCGAGATCGCCGAGCACGAAGCCAAGCAGGTGGTAGGCGTCGGCATTGCTCTCATCGAGTTCTACCGCGCGCTCCAGCGACGACAGCGCGCCTTCGGTGAGGCCGCGGTTGTAGAGCACCTCGCCCAGCGCAAGACAGACGTCCGAGCGATCGGGAGCGAGACGCACGGCATGCTCGAACCAGCGCTGGGCGTCCGCCAGGTCACCGCCGGCCTTGACGGCCATCCCGGCCTGGATCATCGCCTCCACGTCTGTCGGATCGCGCGCCAGCAATTCGCCGAACTCGGCGACTGCGTCATCGTATCGACCCGCCAGCGCGTACGCACGGCCGAGTTGCATCCGCGGCAGTCGCGACAGTGGGTTGGCACGTACCGCATCAGCCAGTTCCGCCATCCGCCGCCGGGCGTAACCAGGATGCCCGTGGACAATCTCCAGATTTCGCCTGGCCACGCGAAGCCGCGGCTGCAACTCGAGGGCGCGCGCGAACATCGATACGGCCTCGTCCAGCAGGCCCTTGTTGAAATAGAGCACGCCGAGGTTGTTGTGCGCGCCAGCGTCGCCCGGCTCCAGCCGGCGGGCGAGGGCACGCAGAGTCTCCACGTCGCGCTGTGATATCAACACCGGGGCCATGATCGCCTCACGCCAGCCGGACTGCGCGCAGGATCGCCTGCAACGACGGGAAATCGGGGAGCAGGAGGAAGAACCCGCGCAGCCGCTCGGTCGAATCCTGCATCAGGAACTCGCTCTCGACGCAGAAGACGTAGTCTCGATCGGGACTGAACTGCAGGTATGCCGTGGAAAGGATCGCCGACGCCGAATCCACCGCGAGGCTGGGCGGCGATGGGAGAAGGATCATGCCGAGAAATTCGCTCAGGGCGTTCATGTAGGCACCGCTGAGGATGTTGCCGGCCTCCTTCACGGCCGACTCCTCGAGCTCACCGAGAGTTTCCGACGGCGGCAGTGGACGACGGAGCATGATCTCGGCGAGCCGTCGCGCAGTGCGGTTCGGGAAGACCAGTAGTGTTCGCCCGGAGAGGTCACCGAGCATGCTCATCAGCACGGCAGCCACCGGCTCCTCGGTCTCGGCAAGTTGCGGGGGCAGCTCCTCGAGTCGAGCGATGTTGATCGTTGGCACGCTGATGAGGATCGTCTTGTCCGTCATCTGTGAGAGCGCCGTTGCGGCGTGGCCGGCACCGATGTTCGCCACCTCACGGAGCGCATCCAGGTGCAGCGGCGAGAGGGAGCGCAGGTCGCCGACCTGCGAGTCGTCCAGATGGAGATCGTTCATGGCGGGCCTAGGTGAGAAGTCGTCCAACATCGACGATCAGAGCTGGCATTCCGTTGCCAAGCACTGTCGCCCCGCTGAAGCAGGGCAATGCACCCCGCACCAGGTCGAACCGTTTGACCACCGCCTCCTGCTCTCCCAGCAGTTCGTCCACTACCAGACCGAGGCGCCGGTCCCCTGCTTCCAGCACCACCAGCTCGCGCTCGGCTCCATCTCCCGCCGGCATCCCCACCAGCGTCCGGAGATCGAGTGCAGGCAGGACATCCTGCCCGAGCAGGAGCACCGCTTCGCCACGCAAGGTTCTGGAGCGCGCGGCCGTGAACTCCGCAGTGGCCACGACGTGGCTCGCCGGCAACGCATACACCTCATCGCCGACCCTGGCGATGAGCGCACGGACAATGGCCAGGGTGAGCGGCAGGCGGAGCGTGACCGTCATCCCCTTGCCCGCCGAAGTGCGCATCTCCACCGAGCCACCAAGCTTCCGGAGACGCTCTTCCACCGCATCGACGCCCACCCCTCGCCCCGACATGTCGGTCACCCGCTCGGCGGTGGAGAATCCAGCTCGCGTCACCAGTTTCACGAGATCCTCATCGTCTGGCTGCGAGTGCTCATCCAGGAGCCCCAGTTCGCGAGCACGACGGACGACCCTCGGGCGATCGAGCCCACGACCGTCATCGGCCACGCGCAACAGCACTGCGTCGCGGTCGCGAATCGCGCTGAGAGTGAGGCGCCCGCGTCGCGGTTTGCCGACAGCAAGGCGCTCGGCAGCCGTCTCTATTCCGTGATCGATCGCGTTCCGCAGCAGGTGCACCACAGGGTCGCCGATCTCGTCGAGCAGCGATCGGTCCAACTCGATCTCCTTCCCCTCGACCGCGAAGTCGATCTCCTTTCCCAGCGATCGAGCGCTGTCGCGGACGAGACGAGGGAAGCGATCGAATACCTGCCAGACCGGCACCAGACGGGCTGAGAGAACTTCCGTCTGCAGGTCACCGACGAGGCGTGAGAGATGATCCAGCGCACTTCGTGCATCGTGTGTGAGAGCCGTCCCGAGCGATTCCCGCAGCCGCCCACGAGCAAGGATCAGCTCCCCCACCACGTCGAGCAGTGAATCCAGATGACGTACGTCGACACGAACGCTGCGGGTGGCGCGATTTGCCTGCGGACGGAACTCCACCGGCTGCCCGCCCTCTCCGGACTCTTCTGATGCCGTGGCGGCTGACATCGACGACAGTACAAGCACGTCTTCCTGCGGTGATGGTCCAGCAGCCCGCTCCGGACGCTCCCCAGGCATCCATACCTCCACGCTGGCCACATCGCCAGCGGATCGCGCTGCCTGGGCAATCGCAGCCGCATCCACGTGTGGGCGCGCCAGCAGTCGAACAGCAAAGCGATCGTCGTAGCGCTCGGCCTGCAGCTCGGCCAGGGTAGGTGAGACCTCCAGCACATCGCCAATGCTCTCGAGCTTTCTCACGACGAGCATGGCGCGCACGCCTCGCAGCGGCGTGTCGGGAGCCTGGGCGACCTCCACGAACCAGGCATCGTCGGCCCCCTGGTTGGTGCATGGCACACCTGGCTCCGCCGACTGATCGGAATCCGGCACCGACCCCATAGACAGGGATCTCAGTCGCCCGATCACCGCCGAACAATCCACGCTGCCGTCGGCGCCCTCCATGGCCGCAGCCACGGCATCCTCCAGGCAGTCAGCCGCAGCGAACAGGACCTCGGTCGTTCCATCGACGACGACGCAGTCGCCGCTGCGAAGTCCATCGAGCAGCGACTCCATCTCGTGCGCCAGTTCGGTCACGGCGGAGTAGCCCATGGCGCCAGCCATTCCCTTCATGGAGTGGACGGCGCGGAAGAGCGAGCGGACCGCGTCGTCCGGTGGGCGACCTGGCTCCAGCTCGAGGAGCGCGTCGTTGACGGCCGAGAGGTGCTCGCGACTCTCCGAGAGAAAGAGCTCGGCGTAGCGGGCAGAGTTCATGGCATGGGTGGACGGAGCGCGGTCGACGGCCGCGTGACGACTTGGACATCAGGCCCGACCTGCGGCGTGGTGCGCGGTCGAGCCTTGCAGAGCGCTCAGGCGAGTACGCGCTGGACCGCCTCGAGCACGCGACTGGGCTGGAACGGCTTGACGACGAAGTCCTTCGCGCCGGCCTGGATTGCCTCCACCACCAGCGCCTGCTGACCCATGGCGCTGCACATCAGAACCTTCGCTTCCGGATCGAAGGACGAGATCTCCCGAACAGCGTCGATGCCACCCATGTCCGGCATCACGATGTCCATCGTGACCAGGTCGGGACGCAGCAGCTTGTACTGCTGCACAGCTTCGACGCCGGTCTCCGCCTCGCCCACGATCTCGAATCCTGCCTGCTGCAGAATGTCGCCGACCATGGTGCGCATGAAGATCGCGTCGTCACAAATGAGGACCGTGCGGCTCAACTTTCCCCCGGGAAGAGGAGTGTATGTCTGACCAGTACAGGGAGGTCGAGCACGGCGACCATGGTGTCGCCGGCGTCTCCTATTCCGATGACGATCCCAGGTGGCATCCCGTTACCAATGTGGGTGGGCGACAGCAGCTCCGGCAGCGGGTGGACACGCCTGACCTCATCGACGCGACAGCCGACAAGTCGGCCTTCAGCCTCGATAACCAGCACCTGGCCCTGCGGCGCCAGAACGTCACGCACACCGAGGGCTACGCCCAGATCGAGCACGGTAAGGAGCGTGCCGCGCAGGTTGAGCAGGCCTATCACGTGCTCGGGGGCGCCGGGAAGTCGGGTAGTGGGACGGTGAGGAATGATCTCCCGAACGTCGGATAGCGGACAACCGAACTGTCGCTCACCAACCATGAAGGCCAGAAGCTGCGGGCCACTGTCGTCGTCCGCGCCACTCACCAGGTGCCCCTCGGCGCTCGAGGCCTCAGGCCCGGGCGAGTCGCCTGGATCAGCCGACTCCGGCCGGCCTGGCGGGACGTCAGTCTCCGCTGGCGGTGTCAGATCGGGCGAGCCCGATGCCGTGTTCGTCGAAGAATCCAAAGAAATCGAGCGGGTCAGGGTGGGCAGCAAGTGAGGGATCTCCGGCGGCGATGGCCAGCGACGATGCCAGCTCCGGCGGCAGGGGAGCCCTGAAGTCCAGCGCTTCGCCCGTTATCGGGTGCCGTAGACCGAGCCACGCGGCGTGCAGAAAATGTCGGTGAGGCGGCAGCGCCAGCAGGCGTCGGCCGCCGCCACCGCCATAAGTATCGTCACCGACCACCGGATGCCCCACCGAAGCCAGGTGCACACGGATCTGGTGTGTCCGACCCGTGTGCAGTTCCGCCCGCAGCAGGTCCACCGAGTCGAACCTCGCCAGTCGCACGAAGTCCGTGCGTGCGGCCCGTCCTCCCTGGACGATCGCCATGCGCTTCCGGTCTCGCGGATCCCGGGCAATCGGCCGGTCCACCGTCAGGCGATCTTCCTTCAGGTGGCCCCACGAGACGGCGGCGTAACGCCTGGATACCCGCCGCGCGGCAATCGCCGATGAGAGCAGCCGATGTGCGCGGCCGGTCCGTGCTACCAGGAGCAACCCCGAGGTTTCCTTGTCCAACCGATGGACGATCCCCTGTCGCTCCTCCCCTCCCTCGTCGCTCAGGGAACCGCCGCGCCCGATCAGGGCGTTCACGAGCGTGCCAGTCCAGTTCCCGGGGGCAGGATGCACCACCATTCCCGCCGGCTTGTCGACCACCAGCAGGTGCTCGTCCTCGTAGACGATGGAGAGCGGGATCTCCTCGCCGATGATGTCGCGATGCGCTGGCGGCTCGATCTCCACCGTCACCGCCTCGCCCCGGTGTGGACGGTAGCTGGCTCGTTCCCGCCGGCCGTCCACGCGCACCTTGTCGGTGGCGATCAACGTCGCCGCCTGGGTGCGGGAGAGTCCCAGGCGCTCTGCTATCAGCAGATCCAGGCGAATCTGCTGGTCGGTCGCGATCTCCAGCCTGTGACGTCCCGGTCCGGCCGTCGGCGGTCCGGAGCCCGTCATCTGACGATCAACGCGCGTCGCGTTCGGCGGGTAGGGCCGAACCGGCCGTGGCCACGGAACCGGCGACAGATTGATCCTCTCCCCACAGCACCCAGGCGAGCATGAACGCTCCCACACTCACGGCCATGTCAGCCACGTTGAATGTCGGCCAGCGCATGGAACCTATGCCCACGTCTATGAAATCCACCACGCCACGCTCGGAACGGATGCGGTCCACGAGGTTCCCCAGTGCTCCGGCCGTAACCAGCGCCACGGCGAGCAGCTTCGCTCTTTCATGAGCTCGCGTACTGCGATACAGACGCCAGAGGACGATGAGGGCGGCCAGGGTAAGCGCCATGAAGATCCAGCGCGAATACGAGCCCAGGTACAACCCGAACGCCGCCCCAGGGTTGTAGACGAGTCGGAACTGCACGAACTCCCCTGCCACCCGGCGCACCGAGTAGTGCGGAACGAGAGTCGCCACGGCGATCGCCTTCGTGATGAAGTCGGTCACCAGGACGACGACTATGACGGACCAGAACCGCACCGCCAAGGCACTACTTCTTTCCATCTTCCTCCTTCTGCTTGCAGGTGATGCAGAATCGGGCATGGGGCAGCGCGTCCAGGCGTTCGAAACGGATCTCGTCGCCACAACTGTGGCAGTGGCCGTAGGTCTCTGGCTCACGGTAGAGCCGTCGGAGTGCCTGGTCGATGTGCCAGAGGAATCGTCCCTCCTGGCTGGCGAAGAGGAAGGCCTTCTCGCGCTCCATGGCGTCGGTACCCTGGTCGGCCATGTGGAAGGAGTATGAACTCAGGTCGCCGCCGGAATCGTGCAGCGTCGCCCCGAAGGTATCTCCATGCGTGCCCAATTCCTTGAGTACGCGGGCACGCTCCTCGAGCAGCCGCTTCTCGAAGTGGGCCAGGTTGGCCTTGGACATCGGTCTGGCCTGGTTCGCTCCGCTCGGTGTGGGCATTCTAACTATCCCTATTCAGGGCGACGCGTACACTGGTCCCGTCCAGGTCCAGGGTACGTGCCGCGTGGTCGCCGCTCGGCCAATCGGGGCCGAAGATCAGCGTCGTGGTCAGGGTCTCGCTCGCGATCCACTCGGCGTGCTCACGCAGCGCCGCGATTCTCGCCGGATCACCGTCCACCAGAAGACGAATACGATCACTAACTGCAAACCCCATCTCTCGACGGGTGCGCTGGACCTTGCTCACAAGCTCCCTCGCCAGTCCCTCGGAACGCAATTCAGTCGTCAGCTCGGGATCGATCGCGGCAAAACGTCCGTCCGCTTCCTGAACCACCAACTCGCCCGTGGCACGTCGCTGAATGGTAACCTCGTCGAGCCCTACCGGGTGGGTCTCGCCGTCCACGGTCACGTCCACCGTCCCGCCTCGTTCGACCACCTGGAGACTGTCACCGTCGAGCTCCGAGACTGCCCTGGCAGCCAACGGTGTCCGCGATCCGAACTTGATACCCAGCGCACGGAAATTCGGTCGTGCCGAGAGCGAGACCAGGCTATCGGCTGACGACGCCAGTTCCACTTCCTTCACGTTCAGCTCTTCACGGAGTAGCGGCAGCAGCTCGTGGATCACCGATGGGGTGGCTGGCGGTACCACGCACACGACCCTCGAGAGCGGCTGTCGCACCCGGATACCCGCCTCTTCCCGTGCAGCTCGCCCCAGGCGGGCCAGTTCCCGCACCTCCGCCATGGCTGCCTCCAGCGCCGGGTCGGCCAGCGGCGGGTGGGCTCGACGATAGCTCGCCAGATGCACAGATTTGCCGGTCAATTGCCGATGCATCCAGTCGGTAATGAATGGTGCGAGCGGCGCCAGGAGGCGGCAGGTGACCACCAGGACTTCGTGGAGCGTGGCGAAAGCCGCAGCATCCAGAATCCCGTCCGGAGACTGGAAACGCGACCGGTTCCGCCGCACGTACCAGTTGGAGACATCCTCGATGACAAAGGTCATCAGCAGGTTGGACGCCGCTGTCGCATCGAAGTCGCCGAGTAGCTCGTCGGCCTCGCGTTCCACGGTCGTCAACCTGGAGAGAATCCAGCGGTCGGCGAGCGGGCGCTCCTCGTACACCGGGGCGGAGTCCGAGGGCGACCAGCCGAAATTCGCGTACTGGGCAAAGATGCCGCTGTAGACGTTCCGCAGGGTGACGAGGAATCGACCGGCGGTCTCGCGCAGCGAATCCTCGTCGAAACGGCGCGGTACCCACACCTTGCTCGACGCCAACAGGAATAGCCGGACAGCGTCCACGCCGTGTCGCTCGATGACATCCCACGGATTCACGACATTTCCGCGGCTCTTGGACATCTTCTGGCCGTTCGCGTCCAGCACCATGTCATTGACGACCACGGTGCGGAATGGAGCCGCCTGCGGCAATGCCGGAGTGACACCGTCACCGACCGACGAGATCCCGCCATTACCCGGCAAAGCATCGCCAAGGCCGGTGGCGATGGCGAGCAGCGAGTAGAACCATCCGCGCGTCTGATCCACCCCCTCGGCAATGAAGTCGGCCGGATAGCGCTGCGGCAGCAACTCCACGTTCTCGAACGGATAGTGCCACTGCGCGAACGGCATCGAGCCGGAATCGAACCAGGCATCGATCACCTCCGGCACGCGGCGCATGGTACCAGTGCCCGATCGCGCCGGCCAGGTGTAGGCGTCGATGAACGGCTTGTGTGGATCGAAGTCCGGTCCGAGTTCCCGACCCACTCGCTGCGCCAGCTCGGCATAACTTCCAATGACCTCGACCTCGGTCGGGTCGGCATCGTTCACCCACACCGGCAACGGCGTGCCCCAGTAGCGATCGCGCGAGATCGCCCAGTCGATGTTGTTCACCAACCACTCGCCAAAGCGCCCCGAGCCCACCTCTGGCGGGTGCCAGTCGACGCGAGCATTGCGCGAGAGCATGCGATCACGATAAGCCGTGGTGCGCACGAACCAGGAAGTGCGAGCGTAGTAGAGTAGCGGTGTGCGACAACGCCAGCAGTGTGGGTAGCTGTGCGTCAGCGCGCCCGCCTTCCACAACGAACCGTGCTCGCGAAGGTAGTCGATGAGCGCTGGGTCAGCTTCCTTCACGAACTTTCCACCTACCCGAGGCATGGTTTCGGGAAAGCGTCCCCGGGCATCCACAGGTTGGAGGAAGGCGAGGCCGTGTCGGGTGCCCGCGGCATAGTCGTCGGCGCCGAATGCTGGTGCCATGTGCACCACGCCCGAGCCGTCGTCAGCGGAGACGAAACTCTCGCCGACGATCACCTCATGGTCGCCGTCGTCGAACGTCAGCCAGTCGATCGGGCGGCGGTAGCGCCACCCCACCATCTCGCTTCCCTCGCGCCGTGCGACCTCGGTCCACCGGTCGGCCCAGTCCAGGCCGAGCACTCCAGCCACGCGACTCTCGGCCAGCGTCAATGTGAATCCGCTGTCGCCGCTCTTCCGGCGCAACTCCACATAGACGAGCGACGGATTCACGGCCAGGGCAGTATTCGAGACGAGCGTCCACGGCGTCGTCGTCCAGACCAGGATCCGCCGTGTACTGCGCGGTCGGCCTTCGGCGTCCACACCCTGTTCCACCGGGCCGTCGTTGGTGAGCACGATGTCGAGCGCCACGTAGACGCTCGGATCCTCCACATCCTCATACCCCTGTGCTACCTCATGACTGCTGAGGGAGGTGCCGCAACGCGCGCAGTAGGGAAGGATCTTGTGGCCGCGATAGAGTAGCTCGCGCTGGTGGAGTGTGCTCAGTGCCCACCAGACGCTCTCGACGTAGTCGTTGGAGTAGGTGACGTACGGGTCGGAGTAGTCCAGCCAGTAGCCCATTCGCTCGCTCAGCCGCTCCCACTCGCCGCGGTAGGTGAAGACACTCTCGCGGCAGAGCCGGTTGAACTCCTCCACGCCCAGTCGCTCGATGTCCTGCTTGCCGCTGATGCCCAGTCGCTTCTCCACCTCGATCTCGACGGGCAGGCCATGCGTATCCCACCCCGCCTTGCGCGGGACAAGGTATCCGCGCATGGCGCGATGACGGCAGAACAGGTCCTTGATCGTGCGCGCGAAAACGTGATGGATCCCGGGCCTGCCATTGGCTGTCGGCGGACCCTCGAAGAAGACCCACGGTTCACCGCCGGCGCGCTCGCGCTGCAGTTGGGCGAACAGCTTCTCCGCTTCCCATGTGGCCTGGACTTCGCGCTCCAGCAGGTCGGGCGACTGATCTGCGCCCAGGATCGCGAAGCGCGCGCCGGCGCCTGCGGTCGGAGCCGCAGTCACCTCGTCATGGTTGTCGGCCGCGCCCGCCTCGGTGGTCGTCACGTCGGGATCCGGAGTCTGGTACAGGTCGTCGTTCAAAGTCGCTCCACTATGCCTTGCACGATCGTTGTGAGGGCAGGTTCGGCACCGGCGGCCACGGCCAGGATGTCCTCCAGTCGCGCCGGCACGAGGGCGTCGGGCAGGCATTGATCCGTGATGATGGAGAGGCCGACGACCCGCATCCCGCCGTGGACGGCAACGATCACCTCCGGAACGGTCGACATGCCTACCACATCGGCGCCCATCGTGCGGAGCATCCGGTACTCCGCGCGCGTCTCCAGGTTCGGCCCGACGACGGCTGCGTACACTCCTTCCCGCAATTCGATGCGACGACTCGCCGCCACGCCACGCGCAAGTTCCCGCAACCTCATGTCGTAGGGCTCCGACATGTCCGGAAACCGCGGTCCGAGGGCATCATCGTTGGGCCCCACCAGAGGACTGTCGCCGAGCAGGTTGATGTGGTCGGCTATCAGCATGACGTCCCCCGCCCTCCAGAGAGGGTGCAGCCCGCCACAGGCATTGGAGACTACGAGCGTGCCGGCGCCCAATGCCCGCAACACGCGCACCGGGAAAGTTGCCTGTTGCAGCGAATACCCTTCATAACGATGGAATCGCCCCTGCATGGCCACCACCGGTCGTCCTGCCAGTGTTCCACACAGCAGCCGACCTGCGTGGGACTCGACAGTGCTGGGCGGGAAACCGGGCAATTCAGCGTAAGGAACCGTCTCCTCCACCTCCAGGCAGGCAGCGAGACCGCCAAGACCGGTGCCGAGGATGATCGCGGCGATCGGCGTCCGCGACCAGCGCGTGCGCACTACTTCCGCGCAGGCATGAGCATTCTCGAACGTATGCGCCCAGGCCGGCGCAGTCTCATGCCGTCGGGGTACCGTGTCGACCGCCCTCACGGCTCCTCGACTCGTCCGAGCCAGGCCGGAGTCGGATAGCTCGGACGCGGGTCGCTCTCGTTCGTGCCCGCGGCAGCGTCCGCCGCAGCCTGCTCGGCGGCGTGTAGCTCGGCCAGTTGGCGTTCCAACAGGTGCCGGAGCTGCGACACGTTCGCCCGCCGCTGGCGCTCCAGCGATGCGACCTCCTCCTGCAGCCGACGCACTTCCCCCCGCGCGCCATCCACTATGCGGGCGCCCTCGCCTTCCGCCTCGCGCAGTATCAGTTGAGCCTCGCGTTCAGCCTGCGTGCGCATCTCGGAGCGAAGCTGCTGAGCCTGGACCAGCGCTTCATTCAGCGCCTTGTCACGGTCGCGAAAGGCACGCAACTGCTCGTGAAAACTGCGCGCCTTCGCCTCCAGGTCCTGGTTCAGCTTTGCCAGGCGCTCGAGTTCGCCAGCCACCTGTTCGCGGAACTGGTCCACGCGAACCTTGTCGTAGCCGCGGAGGGCGCTGCCGAATTCATAGCGGCGAACATCGAGCGGGGTGAGGTGGAAGGCGTCGTCGTCGATCATCTGGCTCTCGCTCCGAACAGGTAGGTACCGAGGCGCACAATCGTAGCGCCCTCCTCCACCGCCACCTCGAAATCCTCCGACATGCCCATGGATAGCTGATGCGCCGGATGGCCCACCTCGCGGAGGATGGACGCAGCCTCGCGCGCACCACCGAATGTGGCCCGGAGCACCCCCTCGCTTGCACCGTACGGAGCCATCGTCATGACCCCGCAGATCCTTACCCCCGACATCCCGACCAGCCGTTCAGCCTCGGATCGAACCTCGTCTGGCGCGAGGCCGCCCTTGGTGTCCTCTCCAGCGACATTCACCTGAAGCAGCGCGTCGATCGCTCGCTCCCGCTGTCGACCAAACCTGTCGACGGCGTTCGCCAGCCGCTGGCTGTCGAGAGCGTGGAAGAGAGCGAACTGGTCGAGCGAACGCACCTTGTTGCGCTGCAGATGTCCGATCAGGTGCCAGCGCACGGGTACTTCCACCGCCTCCATCTTCGCAAGCGCTTCCTGCACCCTGTTCTCGCCGATGTCGTGAATACCCGCATTCCAGGCAGCCGCCACGGCGGCCGGACCATGAGTCTTGGTCACTGCCACCAAAGTTACGTCCTGGCCATGTCCGCCGCGGCCCACTGCCGCCGCCACGCGTCCACGCGCCTCGACCACCCGTTCGTCCATGTCGGGAAAAGGCATAACATGGATAATTACGGAAGGTTACATCGCGAATCAAGTAAGAACCTGACCGTGCTGTCGGCCCCCGGCCCTGCCCCGTCGGCTACCAGCCTGGCGCATTCCAGGAATGATCGCATCCGGCGCGCCGCCGGATTCGTGGACGGAGGCAGAGGTCCGCTTCGCGGAAGCTGACGGCGCACGAGGTTGACGGTCCTTGCCGCAGTGACGCCATCCAGGCTGGCGGTGCCCAGCGCCGGCGGTGTGCGACCATCTCCGGAACGTCGACCGTGATCGATTCGCAGGTTGACCACTCCGGCAGCCGCCCAGTCGCCGCCGACAGCCCCCAGCGTTCCTGCCCCGAGGAGCGCCGAGGCGGCGACCGGTCTGCCCTGTCGCCTCGCGGCCTCGGTTATCTGCTCTACTGCCGCCTCCTCCCCCTCCCACCTTCCTCGCTCTGCCGACGGCAGCAGTTGGTGGCGTCGAGCCAGTTCCGCACGGTACCAGCCTGCCGGCAGCATGGGTACCACGACGACCGTCACGTCTTCCCGCATTCCCTGTACGGCCTGGAGATACCACATCGGATAACTGTCCAGGTCGCCAGCCGTGAGAACGATGGCGCGTGGGGGAGAGGCATCGAGTAGCGCCCGGCCTACGTCGAGCGCAATGGTAGCGTCCGCCCCACGCCGCCGGTCCACGGCGCTCCAGTTGAGCACGATCGCCGACGCTACGACGATCACCGCCACGGCAACGGTCGCTGCTGGTCCGGGGAGTCCCGCGCCGATGCCACCGGTTCCCCTCCCGACGAGCTCCCGCAGGTGACGGGCGGCGGTGACAGCGCCAAAGCCGGCCCAGGCCCCCCAGAGCCAGAAGGCGAAGACAAAGAAATAGTCCCGCTCACGAGCCTCATGAGGCGCTCCCTCGGCGAGCAATCCGTGGCCAATTGTTGGGCCGGCCCTGAGATTCAGGTAGAGCACCACGCCGACTGTCGCCGTTGCCATGAACAGCACCAACGCTCGCCAACTTCGCCTGTCCAGCCGCCGGTGGCTGGACGCCCCGACAAGCCCCAGAATGGCGAACAGCGTGGTGACCACTGTGCGTCCCCAGTCCGGCAACGGGCCGGGGGCCAGGGCAAGGGCGAACTGCCAGTCCGCGTACTGCAGCAAGTTCCCGAACTGGAGCCAGAGCGGAGCCTGACGTGGCCAGAGCGAGGCCACTGAGTACTGGCGGCGAGCGACGACATCGATCAGGGCGGCGATCGAGCTCGGATTGCCTTCGTTCAGGAAAGGGTCGAACCGGGCCCGGATGATCAGAACGGCCAGTGCGCTCAGACCGAGGGCGGCGATGAGGAGCAGCCGTGTCAGGACGAACGAGCGTCGCCCGTGGACGTCCCTGTCTCCCTGGAATCGACGATACATGTCCAGTGCCGCTACAGCTGCGCCCGCGGCCACGAGCAGGGGGAGCCGGGCCGTACCGACGGCTGTTATGCCGAGCAGCACAGCAGACAGGGACAGGCCACGCCTGCCGCGCCAGCGACCGGTGCGGTCGGTGGACGCCAGCGCGATCGCTCCCGGGGCGGCAACGAGGGCAAACAGGTGCAACGGCACGGCCAGCGAGAACAGGTAGGCGACGAGCACGGTCCATCGCAGATCGTCTTCTCTCCCTGCCCTGTCGGCCGCAAGGAGCATGGCGGCAGCGAGCAGCAGCGCAACGGCATAGACCTCGGTCTCCGTTGCGTTCAACCAGACGGTGCTCCCCACTCCGGCGCTGATCCCGGCGGCAAGAGCCGCCACCGCACGTCCGCTCCACCTGGCCATCAGCGACGCCAACATCCCACACGCCGCCGCCGTAGCCACTGCCGACAGCATGTTCGCGGCCTGCGCCACGCCGAAGGGGGCCAGAACCAGGGTCCAGACACGGCCGATCGCGACGAACAGGGGTGTTCCGGGCGGATGCGGGATACCCAGAGTGTGGATCGCCGTTATGAGCTCCGCCGAGTCCCACAACGTCGCATCAGGGGCCAGGGTGAGCAGGTAGACGGCGAGCAGCACGAACACCGTCGCAGCACCACTCCAGCGCGCCGGAACTCCTTCCTGGCGCGACGGCCGCACGGGCTATACGGCGGCGGCGCCGATCGCCGGCTGCTCGGCCGTGGCGGGACGGGACAGTTTGCCGGCCAGGATATCCTTCACCTGCGACGCCGTCAGCGGACGCTCGAGCTCGCCCATGCTCGCCACGGAAATGGTTGCCGTCTCCTCCGAAACCACGATCACGAGCGCATCGGTCTCTTCCGACAGGCCGAGCGCCGCACGGTGGCGGGTGCCCAGGGAACGATCGGACATCTGTGCCTGTGACAGCGGAAGTATGCACCCGGCGCCTATGATCGTGTCCCCGCGGATTATGACAGCCCCGTCATGCAACGGTGAGTAGGGAGTGAAGATGGTCGTCAGCAGGTCGGCAGACACCTTGGCCTGCATTTCCGAACCAGACTGGACAAAGTCCCCCAGCCCGATCTCACGCTCCACTGCTATGATCGCGCCGATTCCTGATCGACTCAGCCGCTCCACCGCATCCGCCACCTCCTCGGCCACCTGACTCGTGTTCATCCGCTTGAAGAAACGCGTCACCCGGGACTGCCCCAGGTGGGCCAGGCCCGCACGCAACTCGGGCGCAAAGAGCACGACCGCCGCTATCGGGGCGAAGCTGAAGATGAAGTTCAGGATCGTCAGGATCACCGTCAACTTGGCGACCCAGGCGGCCACATAGACGAGCACGATCACCATGATGCCGACCAGCATCTGTACCGCGCGCGTCCCGTGGAGCAGGAGAAGCGCCCGGTAGAGTGCGTAGGCCACGATGCCGATCTCCAGGAGATCGCGCCAGCCCAGGTTCAGGAAACGGAACTGGTCGAAGATGCTCACGCCGCACGTCCAGACTGAAAGATGGCCCAGGCGACATCCAGCGCCTGACGTGCCGCGCGTACATCGTGCACGCGAAAGAGCGACGCGCCGAGGGCCAGCGCAGCAACGTTGGCCCCCGTGGTGCCATCAACTCGTTCGACGGCGGTTGTCACTCCGGTGATATCTCCTATGAAGCGTTTGCGCGACACACCCACCATCACAGGATATCCCCACGCGACCAGCGACGGCAGTCTCCCGAGTACGGCCAGGGAGTGCTCCGTGCGCTTGGCGAAGCCTATCCCGGGATCAACGACCATGCAGCTCCGGTTCACACCTCCGCGTTCGGCGAGTTCCACCGACGCTCGCAGCTCGGCGTGCACGGCGGACACGGGATCGGCGCCGTAGAGGGCGTGCTCGAAAGTGCCCATCTCGGCAACTCCGCCGCGGGAATGCATGAGGATCACGCCACATCGTGCGGCGGCACAGATAGCGGCCATCGTCGGATCGAGGCGCAAGCCGGAGACGTCGTTTATCGCGTCCACGCCGGCATCCAGCACCACCTCGGCCACCTCGCCCTGTACCGTGTCCACGGACAGGAGTGCCTCCGGAAAGGCGTCTCGCAGACGCTTCACGACGGGAAGGATCCGACCCAGCTCCTCCGTCGCACTAACCGGCGTGGCGCCTTGCGGGCGCGTGGACTGGCCGCCGATATCCAGCATGTCGGCGCCATCGGCAAGCATCCGCGCACCCTGCCCGACGGCGGCATCGGGCGCGAGAAAGTGCCCGCCGTCGCTGAAACTATCGGGTGTGACGTTCAGGATGCCGACGACCGCCGGTCGATCGAGCACGAGCCGGCGATCGCGAAACTGCCAGACGGGCGGTACTTGCATCGGGGAGGCAACGGAGGTGGAGATGGTCAATAAACAACGTCGGGCGCCGGGAGGCCATCCTCCCGACGCCCGACGCGTGACATGTCACACCGAACCGCTTACGCCGGCGCGATTTCCGGCCCGCCCAGCAGGGGGGGAGTCGCGCGCCGCGGCTCCAGTGCCGGCGCCGGTGGAGCGGTACGGGTGGTCGGCGGCGACTGGCGCGGAGGAATGTCCTCGCCTCGCATGAGATAGCCGATGTCGTCGCGGCTCAGTGTCTCCCGCTCCAGCAACGACTGGGCAACCTTGTGAAGCAGGTCGATGTTGTCGGTCAGCACCGACTTCGCCCTCATGTATGCCTCATTGATTACCCGGGAGACCTCGGCATCCACCAGTTGCGCCGTCTTCTCGGAGACCTCGCGCCGGTTCTGCAGTTCACGGCCGAGGAATACCTCGTGCTCATTCTCGCCAACCAGCACGGGCCCGACCGCGTCGGAGAGCCCCCACTGGGAGACATATCGACGAGCTATGCCAGTGGCCTGCTGGATGTCGCTGGCGGCACCCGTGGTGACGTGCTCGCGGCCGAAGACGATCTCCTCCGCCACCCGTCCGCCGTAGGCCATTACCAGCCGGGCCTCGAGCTGCTCACGCGTTACCGACACCCGGTCATCCTCGGGCAGGGTGAAGGCCAGACCGAGAGCCCTGCCGCGGGGCACGATTGTCACCTTGTGCAGGGGATCATTCCCCTTGACCATCATCGCGCACACGGCGTGGCCGGCTTCGTGGTACGCCGTCAGGCGACGTTCAGCCTCGCGCATCACCAACGACTTGCGCTCGGCGCCGAGCATGACCTTGTCCTTGGCCTCCTCGAAATCGGCCATGTAGATCTTCTCATGACCGCGACGGGCGGCAAGCAGGGCGCCCTCGTTCACGAGGTTTGCCAGGTCGGCACCGGCCATTCCCGGCGTGCCGCGGGCAAGGGCGTTGACGTTCACGTCCTCGGCGATCGGCTTGTTGCGCAGGTGTACGCGCAGGATTCCCTCGCGCCCACGCAGGTCCGGCGCATCGACGACGATCTGACGGTCGAAGCGGCCCGGGCGCAGCAATGCTGGATCGAGCACGTCCGGGCGGTTGGTGGCGGCAATGAGAATGACGCCCTCGTTCGACTCGAAACCGTCCATCTCCACGAGCAACTGGTTCAACGTCTGCTCGCGCTCATCGTGACCGCCGCCAAGCCCGGCTCCGCGATGGCGGCCGACGGCGTCGATCTCGTCGATGAAGATGATGCACGGTGCATTCGCCTTGCCCTGCTCGAAGAGGTCGCGAACACGGCTGGCGCCGACGCCGACGAACATCTCGACGAAATCGGATCCCGACATCGAGAAGAACGGGCGTGCGGCCTCTCCGGCGACAGCGCGGGCGAGGAGCGTCTTGCCGGTGCCTGGCGGCCCGACGAGCAGTGCACCCTTGGGCAGCCGTCCGCCCAGCTTGGTGAATTTCTGTGGATCCTTGAGGAACTCGATGATCTCTTCCAGCTCCTCCTTCGCCTCGTCGGCGCCGGCGACGTCCGCGAAGGTCACCTTGGGCGTGTCTCCGGTGAGCATCTTCGCCTTCGACTTGCCGAACGAGAAGGCCTTGTTGCCGCCAGCCTGCATCTGCTTGAAGAGGAAGATCCAGAAGCCGATGAGGAGGAGGTACGGCAGGATCCCGATGAGCATTCCGCCGATGGAGGTCCGGCGCTCGTCGCCAGCGATGTTGACACCCTTCTGGCGAAGTGCAGCCAGTTCATCGTCACCGGCCACAGTGGGGAAGGTGAAGTTGAACTTCTCCGTCTGCTTGCCGGTCACCGTGATGGGCTGTCGGAAGGTGCCGATCGCCGACTTTCCATCAGTGATGGTGATGGTCTTGATGTTGTCCGCTTCCAGTTCATGCCGGTAGCGGGAGTAGTCGATCTTCTCGGCCGAGGTCCCGGCGCCGCTGCGGAACTGCAGGAAGGCGACAGGGATCAGGATGACGAGGATCCAGAACGACAGATTCTTGGAGAGGCGGGTCCAGTTCGGACCCTTCTTCGGAGGCGTTGATGGCATGGGTACTCGCAGTTACTGCAGACTCGCGATGTAGGGCAGGTGCCGGAAGTTCTCGGCATGATCCAGCCCATAGCCGACGAGGAACTCGTGCGGCGCGTCAAAGCCGAGGAAGATCGGCTCGTGGTGCAGTTCGGTCGCGATGCGCTTGTGCAGGAGGGCGCAGATCTCCAGGGATCGTGGCTGGCGCTCGGAGAGGAGCGTCATGAGACGACTGAGGGTGAGGCCGGAGTCGATGATGTCTTCAACGAGCAGGATGTGCTTGCCCTCGAGGCGGGTTTCCGGATCGTAAAGAAGCCTGACGTTGCCGCTGGAAGCGGTATCGCTACCGTAGCTGGCAGCGACCAGGAAATCGACCTGGAGGGGGCGGCGAATCTGTCGCACGAGGTCGCTCAGGAAGATGAAACTTCCCTTGAGCAGGCCGAGCACGAGCAGCTTGCCGTCGGGATAGGCATCAGTGATTGCCTCGCCCAACTCACGCACGCGCGCGGCGATCGTGGCCTCGTCGAAAGCCACCCTACGCACCGCTCGGCCTTCCAGCCTCGGATCAGCGACGGATACGTTCACAAACGTAGAGCAGTTCCGGCCGACCGGGCCGGGCGGTCGCCGCAAGTCCGCGGCACACCCCTGGGATCCAGACAATCTCTTCAGCGACCAGTACCACCGGCCACCCCTCCCGCAACGGGCCCGGAATGCCCGCTTCAGCAAGGTAGCGTTTGACACGCCGTGGCGCTCCTGTCCGCGGGCTCAGCATCCGATCTCCTGGTTGCCAACTTCGGACCACCGCCGACGGAACAGTGGGAAGTGCCGCCCACCACGGATCCGAATTGTCCGGAAAGGCGTACTCCGCCTCCCCGGGCTTCACTACCCGGAAGCTGAAATCACCAACTATGCGATCGCCGTCCAGCACCCCTTCGTCCAGGAGCGACGGCCGGCGACGACGAATGACGAAGTTGTTGGTAGATGCCACGACTTCGGCTCCACCGGAGAGCGGAACGCGACCTACTGAGGTTGCACTGATAGTAAACGCGGCGAGACGACTGGTTCCACGCCGGTCCAGGCGGACTCCAGCGCGGCCGGCCAGTGCCGGCCAGAGCAAGGCCAGCTCCTCGGGAGAATACCCGACCAGGGAAGCCCTGGCAACGACGGTCGCACCGGTCTCATCGCGCCGGGCGCCCAACCCGTCCACGAACCGGTCCATCGCGCGGCGCCATTCGGCTGCCCGCCGGCCGATGGCGAGCAGCTCGTCGTCGATGCCTGGATGCAGCTCGCGGATCGCCGGCAGAAGATCGTGACGGATCCGGTTTCGCTGATGGTCGCGGCAGACGTTGGATGGATCGAGGACATGGGGAATACCGACTGCTTCCGCCCAGGCCGCGAGGACGGCCCGCTGGATGCCCAGCCAGGGGCGTCGGACAGGGGACGGGGCCAGCAGCGCTGCCAGACCACGCGGTCCGGCGCCGCGCAACAATCGCTGGACTACTGTCTCGACCTGATCGTCACGGGTATGCGCCGTGACCACGGTCGCCCGCCGTCGGGCGGCGACTCGTCGCAGGAAGCGCCAGCGCGCCGCACGCCAGGTGGCCTCGTTGCCGCTGCCCAGACGTGCGCGCCCGAGCACCACAGGCAGACCCAGCCGCCGCGCCTCACCCTGCACCAGAGCGGCCGCACGACGTGCCGCCGCTCCCGTACCATGGTCAAAGGTTGCAACTGTCACCGCCACCCGCGATGGTCGCCAGCGAGCCACCGCGTGGAGCAGCGTCATCGAGTCCAGGCCGCCGGAGACAGCCAGAACCAACCGACGCCGACCAACCAGGGAGCGCTCCAGCGCCCTTGTCAGTTGCGCCGGCACGGGCGCTTCGTCGCCAAGCAGCGTGCCGCCGGGCAGGACACTGGCCGGAGGTGAACCCTCTGTCCGGTCGGCACGGCACTCAGCGGTTGACGACGCGGCACGGAGGTCGCGGTTGGTTGTCGGACACATGCTGGAGACGATCACAAGGGGAGCGGCTTCACGCCACCTTCGCCAGCCCTCTGGAACCCGGACGGCTGGTCGCTTAAGTTAGCTCCGACCTTCCTAACTCACGCCGGGAGAGCCAAAGTGGAATCACATAGTGTTCTGGGAACGTTGTGGGCGGGACTGGGCATGGGCAGCTACTACATCGCCCTCATCTGGATCAACCTGCTGCTCGCGGCCTTCCTCACGCCGCTGATCATCATGCCGGCGACCCACCTGATGGATGCCGTGAGCGCCCGCCGGAAGCAGCGGCCGGCAGAGCGCTGACCGGAACGGCTCTACCCCGGCACACGGGCGGCAGACATGAAGTCTGCCGCCCGTCGTGCATTCAGGCGAGTCGTGGATCCTGCACTGCCACGGATATGCGCCCGCAATCGCAGCCTTCCGTCACCTGTTCGGGAGCGTCGACGCTGCCAGCGCACCGCCGAATCACCTCGCGAACGTTGCGCTGGGCAACCACGCTCCTCCTGGCGTTTCCCGTCGTCGGCACGCCGTACTCCCGCGCGACGGCGCAGTACCTCACCCGCCCCGAACTCGCCTGGCGCAGCCTGACAACCGAGCACTTCGAGTTCCACTACCCGGAGAAGATGACGATCTGGGCGAACGACGTGGCGAGCCGCATGGAAGCGATGCACGCCGCGGTCACCCAGCTCGTGGGATATGAGCCCGAGCGACGGGTCACGGTGCTGGTCGAGGATCCCAGCAATGTCTCCAATGGTTTCGCTCTCCCCTTCCGGGACTCGCCCACGATCTTTCTCTGGCCCACTCCGCCAGATCCCTCGGGCGGGCTGGCGCATTACCGGGATTGGGGCGAGATGCTGGCTGTGCACGAGTACGCCCATCTTGCCCATCTGCTGCGTCCATCGCGAAACCCCCGCCAGCGACTTCTCTGGCGCCTCCTGCCGGTGGAGCTGGGTCCCGTCGCGCGTCGCGCCCCGCGCTGGGTCTTCGAGGGTTACGCGACCTACGTGGAAGGGCTGCTCACAGGAAGCGGTCGACCGTCCGGCGTGGGTCGCGCCGCCGTACTACGCCAGTGGGCGCTGGAGGGTCAGCTCCCCACCTACGGCCAACTCGATGGCAGCGGCCGATACATGGGTGGCAGCATGGCCTATCTGGCCGGGTCGGCCTTTCTGGAGTGGCTGGTGGAGAGAGAGGGGCCGGAGAGCCTGACAGCTCTCTGGCGCCGCATGAGTGCTCGCGAGGACCGCGGCTTCGATGCCGCCTTCATCGGTGTCTACGGAGCAAGCCCGGCCGAACTCTACGGGCTCTTCACTGCCCAACTCACCGGTCGTGCGCTGGCCGTGGACGACTCCGTGCGCACTCGCGGAGTCTCTGCCGACACCCTCGTCCAGCGATTGGGCTGGAGCACCGGCGCCCCCGCCCTCTCTCCCGATGGAGCGCTGACGGCGATCGTGCTGCGAAGCCCCGATCGACCGTCGCGCCTGGTCATCTGGAACACCCGGGACTCGGTCGACACAGCGGCGGTTCGGAAGGCGCGACAGCGGGCGTTCGAGCGCGATCCCGAGGACGTCCCGGCCGTCCAGCGCCGGCCGCCCCCGAAGCAGGCCAGGCATACCCTGCACCCCGTCGCCGGCCGCGGCTACGATTCCCCGCGCTTCATGCCGGACGGCCAACGCCTGCTGGTCACGCGCTCAGTGCCCCAGGGCGACGGGAGTGAGCGCCCGGACATCTTCATCTGGTCATTCAGTACCGGAGAGGTGCGAAGGGTGACACGCGGTGCGGCGGTACGTGACCCCGATCCGGATCCGTCGGGCAACCAGGCCGCTGGCGTACGCTGCCTGGGGGGAATCTGCGACCTGGTTCGGGTAGACCTCGCCAGTGGGGCCGTGGCAGTGGTGGCCGCCGGCTCGCCTCGGCGCTCCTTCTACCGCCCGCGCTGGTCGCCGGACGGTCGCCAACTCCTGGTCAGCATTCATGAAGACGGGCGTTGGCGCACCGCTCTCGTGCCCGTCGGCGGCGGCACGCCCGTCTTTATCGGTGATGCGAGCGCCAGCCGCTACGGAGCCGACTTCGTGGACGACTCCACGATCGTCGCGACATCAGACGCCGGCGGCATCAGCCATCTGGAGTTGCTCTCGCTTCGTGGAGCGGAACCCAGACGTCTCACCCGCACGAGCGGCTCCCACATCCTTCCGGAGAGCTCGCCCCACGACAGGCAGGTGTACTTCCTGGCGCTTCACTCCCGCGGCTATGACCTGCGGCGGGTGGCCATCGATGCCTACCTTCCCCCCGCCACGCCGCTGGCCGCCGGAATGGCACTCTACCCTGCTCTTCCGCCGCCGCCGTCGACGCCTCCAGACAGTTTCGACCCGGCCGCCCCGCCCGCCGACCGGCCCTACGGACTGGGCCCTCGCCATCACCGTCTGCTGCCGGGACTCATGGCCGGCGCCGAGGGAATGGTGGGCAGTCTGGTGCTGAACGGCATCGACCCGGTCGGACGATTCTCATGGCTGCTGCGTGGAGCCGCCGGTTCGGAGTCCGATTGGCGGGGCGGCTCGCTGGACGCCGAGGTCAGGGCCTGGCCGCTGGCCTTGCGCGCATCTGTCTTCAGCGCGCGCCATCAGCCAACTGTCGGGCGCGAAGGAGCCATCACGACGGCCACGACCGGCCGTGCACTGGACGCACGCTACGCCGGCGGCCTCGTCAGTGCTGCCATGTCCAGGGACTACGGCACGGTAGGCTTCAGCGGCCGGCTGGGAGTATCGCTGGGCCACCTGGAACAGCTCCGCGGCAGCAATGTTGCAATCTCTGACTCGGACCCGATGGACGGCCAGCGCAATCTTGCGCTTGCTGAACTGACGGCCGGGGCCAGGTGGGACGGGGATCGACGGTTCGTTGTACCTCGCCTGAGCTTTCGGGGCGCTACCGGGCGCACCGGCCGCTCTACCTGGACCCGCGGAACGGCGATGGTCACCATCGATGCAGCGATGCACGGGCTCGGCGGACGTGCCACGGTGCGATATGGCGCCGTCAGCGACGGCGCCCCGACCTATGAGCGGCTGGTCGTGGGTGGGCTGCCATCGCCGGTCATTGACGGCTTCCTGCTCGATCAGCGGTGGGCGGCGCCAGCGCTACCTGTCGCCGTGGCAACTGGCAACCGGGCGATCTCGTACCGCGTGGAGAGTTCAGTGCGCGGCCTCCGCCCCTTCATCTGGGGAGGAGCAGCCGGCGACGGCCCGTGGCAATGGCACCGGGCGGCAGGACTGGAGTACGTGTTCAACGTTGGCCCACTGGCCTTTGTCGGATTGCCAGCGGTGCATGTGGTGGGCGGTGCAGCACGCTCGCTGGACGCTCCTTTCGAGCGTACTCGTGCCTACCTCACGATCGGCTACTCGCCTTGAAGTTCGGCATGGAGTGCCGCGACGAACTGTCGGCGCGAGGCATCGAGATGTTACGCAGCAGATCTTTCGAGCGACATGTCGCCGGAGATCGCATTGAACGATTCATTCTTGAGAGGTGAGATGGATGGCCACCACAACTGTTGCTGACGTGCGCGGTACAGTCCTTGTCCTGGTAGCTGACGACTACGAGGACCTGGAGGTCTGGTATCCCAAGCTTCGCCTGGAGGAAGCCGGCTACGAGGTGAAACTGGCCGGACTGGGCGCTACCAAGTACCACGGCAAGCACGGCTACCCCTGCACGGTGGACGGCGACGTCGGCGATTTCCCCGCGTCCACCCTGAGCGGGGTGCTGGCTCCGGGCGGCTGGGCGCCCGACAAACTGCGGCGTGATGCCACCGTATTGGACCTCGTGAGAGAGCTGCACGAGGCTGGGAGGATGGTCGCAACCATCTGTCACGGGCCGTGGATCCTCATCTCCGCCGGGATCCTGCACGGTCGTACGCTCACTTCCTCCGTCGGTATCCGGGACGATGTGACCAACGCCGGCGCCGTCTGGGTGGACCGGCCAGTAGCGGTGGACGGCAACATCGTCAGCTCGCGAATGCCCGCCGACCTTCCCGAGTTCGGCGTCGCCATGATCGACCTGCTCGCCGGCCTGCAAGTCGCACGATGATGGACCTGGCCCGCGTGGATCGGCCTGACGAACCAACCGGGCGCAGCCGGTCCAGCCTGGCCAGGATCCATGTCAGGTCCACCACCCGGCTCCGGTAGCGGAGGAGGGGGCATGGGTGGCGGGCCCCGGCCGAGGTCGCTCCCGGAATCGTCATGGCGTGACCGGTTGTCGGCGCTACGTTACGTGCCGGCCCTGCTCGAGCTGGTCTGGAGCACCCACCGCGCGTACACCGCCATCATGGTCGTACTGCGGGTGTCGCGTGCCTTCGTGCCTCTGGCGACGCTCTGGATCGGCAAGCTGATCATCGACCTCGTAATCGCCGCTGCGACCTCGAGCCCGGATTGGACGCGACTCTGGGAGCTGGTGGCGATGGAGGTCGCCGTCGTCCTGGTCGGCGAGGCGCTGGCCCGGGCCTCCCAGTTGGTGGAGAGCCTGCTCGGCGACCTCTTCTCCAACAGCGTGAGCGTCCGCCTGATGGAGCATGCGGCGACGTTGGACCTGGTGCAATTCGAGGATCCGGCGTTCTACGACCATCTCGAACGGGCACGCCGACAGACCGTTGGAAGGATCGGCCTCCTCGCGCAGTTGCTGGGTATGGTGCAGGATGTTCTGACGCTCATCACCCTATCGGGCGCCCTCGTCGTGTACGCGCCGTGGCTGCTCGTGCTCCTCGTGGTCGCCGTGGTGCCGAGCTTCCTGGGCGAGACTCACTTCGCATCTCTCGGCTACTCGCTCCTCTTCCGGCGGACTCCGGAGCGCCGACAGTTGGACTACCTGCGGCTGGTAGGAGCGAGTGATCGCACGGCCAAGGAGGTGCAGCTCTTCGGGCTGGCTGGCTGGCTCACGGATAGGTACCGCCTGTTGTCCGACCGATTCTACGAGGAGAACAAGGCGCTCAGCATCCGTCGTGCCGTGGTGAGCATGGCCCTGTCGCTGCTTGGTACGGCCGCCTACTACGCCGCCTACGCCCTGGTCCTCGCCGATGCCGTGCGCGGCCTGATCACGGTCGGCACGCTCACCTTCCTCGCTGGCGCATTCTCGCGCAGCCGCGACCTCGTGCAGCGACTGCTGTCCAGCGCCACCGACATCTTCGAGCAGGCACTCTACCTGCGCGATCTCTTCCTCTTCTTCGAGATGAAGCCGTCGATCGTGAGCGGGCCGCGCAGGCTTCCGGTTCCCCGGCCCATCCGGGAAGGATTCGTCTTCGATGACGTCGGGTTCCGCTATCCGGGCAGCGAGCGGTGGGCCGTGCGTCATGTGAACTTCACGCTCCATCCTGGCGAACGACTGGCACTGGTCGGCGAGAACGGCGCAGGCAAGACGACGATCACCAAGCTGGTCGGTCGTCTCTACGACGTCACCGAAGGCCGCATCCTGCTGGACGGCGTGGACCTGCGCGAGTATGACCTGGCTGACCTGCGGGCTTCGATAGGCGTCATCTTCCAGGACTTCGTCCGTTACGACCTTGCGTTCGATGAGAACGTTGCCGTGGGCCAGATGGACTCGGTGCGCGAGTACTTCGACACGCGCGAGGCGGCCGCATACGAGCACGCCGAGGCGACGGGTACACCGGCTGACGAGGCAGCTATCCAGAGCGACGCCGAGACGCCGGAGCGGATCGTCACCGCTGCCGAGCAGTCGCTGGCATCGCTCCTCCTGCCGCGCTTTGCTGATGGCTACCGACAGATGCTCGGCCGCCGCTTCGAACGCGGTGTGGACCTCTCCGGTGGAGAGTGGCAGAAGGTTGCGCTGGCCCGTGCCTACATGCGGGAAGCCCAACTTCTGGTGCTCGACGAACCCACCGCCGCACTCGATGCGCGGGCCGAGTTCGAGGTCTTCGCGCGTTTCTCCGAGCTCATGCAGGGGCGGATGGCGATCCTCATCTCACACCGCTTCTCCACCGTCCGCATGGCCGACCGCATAGTCGTGCTCCGCGACGGACGGGTCCTTGAGGAAGGCACACACGAGGAGCTGCTGACGCATGAAGGAGGGCTCTACGCGGAACTGTTCGAGATGCAGGCCGCCGGCTACCGCTGATGCAGCCTGGACGTGCGAGCTGCGTCATCGTTCGTCGGCCACCGGCAGCGACACGTAGAGGCGTCCACGCCACTGGCGCGGTCGGCGCAGACTGGAGATGAGAATTCGTAGAGCGGCAAGAGGATCAGCCAGGGGTGAGAGCCAGAAGGTGATGCCTCGCTTCTCGTAGGAGCGGGCCAGCGCGACGTTCATGGCGATACGGATGCCGAACAGCGACGCGTTGACGACGAGTAGCGCTGCCTGCGCCGCGGTCAGCGGTTGTCCACGCATCGTGGCCCATGCCAGATGGATCAGCAGCGGGACCGGCAGGCCCATCACGAGAAGGAGGGAGACGACGTCTGCAGCCTGTCGCCGCGGCGTGGTGCCGTCCTTCAGATCCAGCGACCGACCCCATTCCCGCCACGCCTCGCTGGCTGAACTGTAGGCGTGCACATCGAACAGTCGGCTCCCATCCATGAACCCCACTCGCACCCCGCGGCGCGCGAGGTGCCTGGCAAGGGTGACGTCATCGCAGAAGGAAGCGCGCGCCGGCTCGTAGCCACCCTCGCGCAGCAGCACTTCCCGGCGGGCCAGGAAGCACTGCCCGTTCGCCATCACTCGCATCGGATCGGTGTCGGCCTTCGTCTCGCCGACAGCACCCACGCGGTAGACCAGCGTGGAGAGGAGTGCTGGCTGCAGCCAGCGCTCGGCGGCAGTCTGACCGGCGAACCGCGGTGCGAGGGAGAGCACATCATAGCCAGCCTCCTCGGCGGCGGCGACCACGCCTCCGGCCAGACCTGGACGCGGTACCGTATCGGCGTCGACTCCCAGCACCCAGCTTCCTCGCGCCTCACGCAGTCCGCACTCCAGCGCCCAAACCTTCCCAACCCAGCCGGCCGGAAGTGGACCGTCATCGATCAATCGCACACGTGAGTCCAGGGCCGCCGCCTCGGCGATTATCTCCCGCGTGCCGTCGCTGCTTCTGCTGTCCACCACCAGTATCTCGCCCACCTCCGGTCCCTGCGCCATCAGGCCGTCGAGGCACCGGCCAACGCGGTGCGCCTCATCGAGCGTCGTGAGGACCACGCTGATGCTCCCCGAAGCGGCGGACCCGGGCGCCACGGGCGGTCGGCGTCGACGACCCGGCAACAGTCGGGATATCAGGACGAGAAGAGCCGCGCCCTGGACTGCGGCGACGAGCGAGATGGACATCGGGATGGCTCCGATGAAGGTGGACGAGCACTCGCGATCAGGAATTTACAGCATGGAATGGCTCGCCGCCGTGACAGAATGCGACCTGGGCGATAACTTCTGCTCCGCCAACATGTATCCCATCCACCCCCGGTTCGATTCCGGAGCATACTACAGAGAGGCAGAATGCCAGCCGACGTGATCGACTATCGCCTCATTGGCGACGACCTCCAGGCAGTAGTGGTGACCCTCGACCCGCAGGAGGCCGTGATCGCGGAGGCAGGTGGAATGATGTACATGCAGGACGGTATCCGCATGGCCACCACGCTCGACACCACCGGGCGTGGCGGCGGGGTGTTCGACAAGCTTCTCGGTGCCGGAAAGCGTATTCTCACAGGTGAATCGTTCTTCATCACGATGTTCGCCAACGAGTCGTCACAGCGCCGCGACGTGGCGTTCGCTGCACCGTTCCCGGGCAAGATCATGCCGATCGACCTGGATGATTGGGGCGGCACCCTGATGGCTCAGAAGAACGCGTTTCTCTGTGCCGCTCGCGGCGTGGACATCGGAATCGCCTTCACGAGAAAGATCGGCGCCGGTTTCTTTGGCGGTGAGGGCTTCATACTGCAGAAACTCACCGGCGACGGCCTCGTCTTCCTGCATGCCTGCGGGTCGCTGGAAACTCTGACTCTCCGCGCCGGCGAATCGCTGCGCGTCGACACCGGCTGCCTGGTCGCCTTCGAGCAGTCTGTCGGCTACGACATCCAGTTGGTGCCGGGCGTGAAGACAGCACTGTTCGGAGGCGAGGGGCTGTTCTTCGTGCATCTCACCGGGCCCGGCCGTGTCGTGCTCCAGACACTGCCCTTCTCCCGACTGGCTGACCGCATAATCGCGGCTGCTCCCAGCCTTGGTGGCAAGCGTCGCGGTGAGGGAAGTGTGCTCGGTGCGCTGGGCGGTCTGCTGGACGGCGATCGCTGATCGGCGGTACCAGCCCGGGGAGAGCCGTCATGGAGGGCTCCAACTCCGGCTGGCAGATCAGACTGCAGTGTCGCCGTCGCTCGCGAGCCAGGCGTCAGCCGTCCTCGGGCGCCACGGCTCGTCGGGTTTCCTCTCGCACGACAGGAATGTGCATCTGACCGGCGCCAAGCTCACCCACGATTTCCGGGTTGACGTCGCGCTCCGTCATCGCTCCACCCACACCCAGCAGGTAGCTGAAGTCCCTGTCCTCGTCGTTGGCGCGACGGGACGCGAGCATCCTGCGTTCGTCGAAGTGCTCGTGGTCGTAGAACGCGTCAGAACTTCCTTCCGTCGATTGCGCCTGCACACGACGAGCCGACTCCTGGGCCGCCTCTTCGGCGACGAGCTCCATCGGTAGCTCCAGGGCGCCGAGTACACTGCGGCGCAACTGGATCTCGTAACTGCGGGTCAGGGTGCCGCCGGTATACGCGGCAAGTTTGCGCACGTTCCCGGAGGTAACCGTCAGCACCCGCACGATGTCCTCGGACGCATCCACCGAAGCGAGGCCGACCGGGACCAGCACGCGGTGGCCGGCGCGGTCGGCGAACGCTGGGGACAGGTCCAGTTCCAGGTAGCGGACGCGTCCGGCGGAACGGTCCACGATCAGGTCGCGTACCTTGCCCACCACCTCGCCATCCGCCGCTTCAACGTTCCAACCGCGTACGTCCGGCAGGCGCGCGTCCAGCTCGTATTCGGGCGCTTCCGAGAGCGGAACCAGCAGCATCTTCTCGTCGCTCATCCATCCTCCAGTTGCAGCAGCGCGTGGCGCGCTCGGTGACGTCGGAACGGCCATCGGCCGCCGTCGGAGTGACGAAGGCGACACAGGGCAAGAAGCATGCGCTGCAACGGGACTCTTCCCAGGGGATCAGCCTGCATGCAGCCGGTCGGCTGGCCTCTGCCTTGCATTTCTGGCAACCACACCCGGCGGAGTGCTCATACTTCGAACAGGAGCCTTCATCATGACCGAGATTGAACGCACTGCTGACGGTTCGAAGACCGAAAGCAAGCCCGATCCGCGCGATTGGAGCACCGATGATGCCTTCTGGCAGGCGAGTTACATATCGCGCCCGTATGCGAGCGACGACCGGCCCTACGAGTATTATCGACCAGCCTACCGCTACGGTCACGAATCAGCCAAGAAGGACAGCAGCCGCCAGTGGAAGGAAGCGGAGAACGATCTTCGCGCGGGCTGGGATCGTTACGAGCACAGGGGCGCGTCCGACAGGTCGACCTGGGAAGAGATCAAGGACGCTGCCAAAGACGCCTGGGACCGTGTACGCGGTCACGGTGATCCGCACCGAGACGATCGCTCGTGATCCGGGCCTGACGAACCGCTCGCCGGCTCAACCGAAGCCACTCAGTGTGCCGCAGGGTGGATGTGGCGACGGAAGTCGGCGGGAGGGTTGGGCCTTCCGGTGATGCAGCCCCTCCGACAGATGAAGCCGGAGTGACCGCCAGCGACGGCTCACTCCGGCTTCAATCACATCCGGCCATTGAGGTTGTGCTACTCTGGCGGCATGGGCCGCATCTGCAGCGGCGCAACGTTCGCCGCCCTCAGCGGCACCTCGATGGTCGCGCGGTCGCCGACGATCACTACCGCCATGTGCTCCGGGTCCACATAGCGACGTGCTACCCGTTCGACGTCCGCCTGGGTGACCGCGCCGATGCGCTGTGAGTACGTGGTGTAGTAGTCCAGCGGCAGGTCGTAGAGAGCGATCGGAACGAGTTGGCCCGCGATGTCACGTGTAGTCTCGAAGGCGCCTGGTAGCTGGAGCTGGAGAAAGCTCTTCGCCTGTTCCAGTTCCGCCATCGGCACCACCTCGCGTATGGCGCGCAGTTCGCGGAAGAACTCGATCAATGCCGAGTCTGTCTTGGCCGCCACGACCTCCGCCGATGCCCTGAAAGGCCCGGCCGACCGGCGCATCGCGAAGCCGGAACCTGCGCCATACGTATAGCCGTGTGTCTCGCGCAGGTTCTGGTTCAATCGGCTGGTGAAGGAGCCGCCAAGGATGTTGTTCATCACGAGGAGCGGGAAGTAATCCGGCGTACTTCGGGCCACCCCGACCGAGCCCACCCTTACCGATGACTGCGCGGCTCCCGGCTTGTCGATCACATAGACGCGTGTGGCCGCGGCAGTACCTGCCGGCCCGAACTGCGGCGCCATGACCGGCCCGGGCTCCCAGGCACCGAACAACCGCTCGGCCCGACGTACGAAGTCGTCCACCGACACATCGCCCACCACAATCATCGTCGCGTTGTTCGGGCGGTAGAAGTTGTCGTAGAAACTCCTGATGTCGGCGCGCGTGATGGCCTTCGTGGTGGTCTCGGTTCCCGTCAGGGGACGGCCATACGGGTGGCTATCTCCATACAGCACTTCCGGGAACACCAGGTCTGCAATGGCCGGCCCGCGATCGCGCAACTGGATCAGCGAGGTC
>CALCHX010000127.1 GCA_937906875.1 uncultured Gemmatimonadota bacterium
TCATCACCGGCGCCAAGGCGAACGCGTACCCAACCGGAAACTCCTTCCCCGCATCAGTTGGTTTGGGTGCCCTCGACGCGCTTACACAGAGCCAACCATCGGCTGGGAGGCAGCGGCGACCAGGTCACGTCACTCCAGGTGCGGACATGGAGCAACTCTCGGCTGAGATAGCCGGAGTCGTCGTTGACGGTATGGCCGCGCCCGCAGAACAGAGTGCGGGACGCAGTGTGCCCGTCATTTCTCAGCCGGTCGACAGCTTGCGCGTTCAGCAGTAATGACTGACGGACAATCCAACGATAACGCCTTTCGCGGCAAGGTGACCCGTGACACCACAGCATATTTTCTCGGAGACATATACCTGCCGCACCCCGCGATCATCACCGACGAGATCCCCGGCAAGCTGATCTACAATCTGGAGGCGCCGCTCACGCGCGAAACCCGCGGTTGGCCGGAAACGGTGAATCTGCGCTGCGAGGATGACCACAGTGTAGCAACCTTCGGTAGGAGCCCAGCTGCGGTTTGTCTTGCCAACAACCACATCATGGATTTCGGGTCAGCGGGGCTGTCCGACACGGTGCGTGCGCTTGAAGCCACGGACGTGGCCTACTTCGGCGCTGGCGCACAGGCAGACAACTGCCGCAATCCACTGTTGCTTTCGATAGGCGATCAGACACTGGGCCTGGTGGGATATGTCTGCCCCACTGCGCACCCTGTCTTCGCGAGCAGCAAGCATCCCGGGGTTGCGCCGATAGACGTGGCTGCAATAGCGCGGGATGTCGCGACGGCCCGAGGAATGGGCGCCCGGAGGGTCGTCGTGTGCCTGCACTGGGGAACTGAAGAAGTCGAGCTGCCCCGTCCTCAGGACGTGCACCTGGCGCGCGCCATCGCCGAGCTAGATGTGGACCTAGTGATCGGCCACCACGCCCACTGCATCCAGCCATTCGAAGTTTACGACGGCGTACCAATATTCTACGGTCTGGGTAACGCTATCTTCCCTCACATCGATGCCTGGATGAACTACGATGAGCAGGGCAGGCCGGGCGAGCCTTTCCGGAAGCGACAGTACTACTGGAACAGGCCTTCGCTGGGTGTGGCATACGACGTCGATACGGGGTCTGTACGCATCGATCGCTGGTCGTGTGACGGTACGACTCTCAGGCTTGTCCACCAAGGCGTAAAATCTCCGGAACTCGCTTTCCGGTCGCCAGCTGAGTATGAAGCGCGCTTCAAGCGGCATCATTCCTTCGCCGTCTGGCGCAAGAAGATCGTCAATTACGTCCGGAACCCGCGATGGCCACGCTATCGCCATCTGCGATCGCTCTTGAGCATCGCCCGGGAAGCTCGAGGTGCCTGACTGCCGGGGCTTGCTGATACGACAACCTCACGCCGCACTCATCAAGGATCGGTGCTCGCTACCGTGCTGCTACCATGGCGTACATGTCTTCCCACTGAGGCCCGACCGCAGGCCAGACGTACCGTTTCTCCAGTTCAGCACGGCCTGCCTCCGCAAGCTGGCGCGCGCGATCAGGGTTCCTCAGCAACTTGAGTGCACCGGTTGCCAGACCTACGGCATCGCCACACTCCACCATCCAGCCAGTGCGATCGTGTTCCACGATATGGCGTATCCCGCCCGCATTCGTGGTGACTACCGGTAGGCCCATCGCGAACGCATCCAGGATGGAGCCTGGGAAGCAGTCGAGATCTGGACTGTTGAGGTAGATGTCCGCCTCTTCATAAAGGCGCATCATCTCGTTATGTGAGACCTTTCCTCGAAAAGACACGTTTCGGAGATTCTTCTCTTCGATCCACCCGAGGATGTCGTTCTTCAGCGGACCATAGCCCGCGATAATGAGTGACGCGTCGGGCACCGCTTCCTGAATAAGGCGGAACGCCTCGAGCGAGCAGGGATAGTTGTAAAGCGGTTCGAAGAGTCGATTGATGAGGAAGACAGGGCGCATGTTCTCGCGTGTGCGATACTCCAACCGCTCAACATCCAGGTAGTTAGGGATCACGTCGGCCTCAAGGCCGAATCGGGCATACACACCAGTCAGATATGGCGTGGGAGTGACGATCCTGGTGGCGAGACCCATCGTCCCCACCGCGAGCTTTCCCCAGCGCTCCAGATGATCCTCCAACTCCCCACTCCGGTAGTTCAGGATCACTCCCTTCCCGAAAAGCCGGCCGATGACGATGGCAGGCATCGGCGCGAGAAAGTAGGACCAGTACGCCGCCGAGAAGGTATGAACGACGTCGTAACGGGGGACACGGAGGAGTAGCGTGGCGACATAGGTGACCGCGTTCACGACTGTGCGTATGTAACGGATACGCTGAAGCACGCTCAGGGGTCCTGGCAACTTCGGGTCGTGGGCCACAAACCCGACCTCGATCCCTGGCGTACGCGACAGATGCTCCATCAATCTCTGCGCCTGGATCGCCTGCCCGCCGAGTATCCGCATGGATGGAGCAACAATGCACACCCTCAGCGGTCGCGCTATAGCCTGATCGCCAGCTATTCGCTCCCTCACGACCTGACCGGATTGCGACGGTATATTCTGGACTTGCCTGCCGGAAGCTGAGAGTTCCCCACCCATCATGCGATCACGGCCTGCCAGTTCACCGAGCATGTCTCACCCGCTCTAGCACTCTCCAGGATACGCAGGCACATAATGGTTGCCCGCGCTCCGTCCAGCACCGACACCGGGCTCGGGCCACCGCTGCGCACTGCCTCGGCAAATGCGGCAAATTGGCTGTCGTATCCCTTGTCAGCAAAGAAACGTGATCGAGACCGTGCGATCGTGCCGCGGATCTGCCTACCACGGAAATTCTCTGTCACCGCACCCATACCGGCACCATAGACCTCCACTCGCTCACCTCCAGACGTGCGGCTGCCGACGGTGCAATAGGTGAAGTTGACGATGGACCCATCAGCAAACACGAAGCTGGATACGATATTATTCTGGCCGATCGGTTCACGCGGCTCCGTCGGCAGGCTGTACGCGGACACGCGCTGGGGTTCCGATCCGAGCAGGTAAGCGAACAGGTCGGTGAAATGGCAGGCCTCGCCGAGGATCGCCCCACCTATCGCGGGATCGGCCATCCAGTAGTCGCCCGAAATACCGGGTGAATTGACTCGGCAATTGATCACTACGGGCCCGGAACGCGACTCCAGGCGTTGCCGCAAGTCGACGTAGTCCGGAGCAAACCGACGGTTGAATCCAACCATGAGCATTGCGGACGATTCAGTCTGCGCAACGCATAGCTCGCGACACTCCTCCTCAGTCAGCGCCATGGGCTTCTCGACGAACACATGCTTGCCAGCACGCAGGGCCGCGAGCGCCTGCGGCGCGTGATCCTGGTTCCGTGACGCGATTACCACGGCGTTGAGGTCGGGATCGGCGAGTAGCTCATCCAGGCTGGATGTCACATAAGACGCACCATACCGCAGCCCATAGCTCTTTCCACGCGCTCCATTGCCGGAGTAGACGGCGCGAAGTTGTGCAATCCCGCTGCGCTTCAGCGCCGGCATGTGTGCCCAGCGCGCAATATTCCCAGCTCCTATCAGTCCTACCTGCAGATCAGCGGAGCGACCATGGTTTGAGATGATGACCGTTCGACCCAGTAGGGAACTACGGACATCCGTGGCCGAATCTGACGTCGGAGCGCCATTCGTCTGCGGGGATGGATACTCAAGCAGAACACCCAGACTCTTCACTCCGCGGTTCATGACCGTATCGTATGCGAGGGCCGCGTCAGCGAGGGCAAAACGGTGACTGATGAGCCCGTCCAGTCTCACCCCGCCTAGGGCCACAAGGCGGAGAAATTCCTCCATGTTACGATTCTCCGTCCATCTGACATACGCTTCTGGATAGTCCACTCCCTTCTGCTCGTAGGCTGGATCGTAGCTACCCGGACCGTAGGCCCGCGCCATGTAGAGCTGGATTTCCTTCAGGTACATCTCCGACCATGGGAAACTCATCTCCACGGCGCCCACTACTACCATGCGGCCTCTGTCCCGACAGAGCTGCAAGGCCTGCTCACACGGAGCGGAGGACTTCGCGGCAGCCGCAATGATGACGCAGTCTGCTCCGCGACCATTCGTGATCGCCGCCACATCCGAAGTCAGATTTGCCCCACCCACCAGGGCACTATCGGCGCCCGCAGCTGCGGCAATGGACACCCGGGAACTGTCCAGGTCTGTAGCAATCACACGGCCGCCCTGTAGCCTTGCAAGCTGGGCGATCAACTGGCCAACCAGGCCTAGTCCAAGCACCACGACTGTTTCGCCTAGCCCTAGCTGCGCTATGCGCACCGCATTCAGCGCGATGCTACCGAGTGTGGTAAACGCGGCTGAATCCAGGCGCACCTCGTCAGGGATTCTTGCCACGAGGTTCCTGCCGGTCATCACTACCTCGCCATGGCCGGTCCCTTCTCCTCCGTAGCTGACGCGATCTCCGATGCTGAGCTCGCTTACGGTCTGATGCTTATCGATCACCCAGCCAGCACCCGCATAGCCAAGCACTGCATAGTCGCTGAACTTGGCACGCACCTCCGCTATGGTCTGAACAGGTCCATTGACTCGCATTACGCCCAGGACCTTCTGGATATGCGACGGGTTGTCCGCTACCGCCCTGAGCACTCCTTCCCTGTGGATGCTCGCGGTCTCAGTGCCGCTACTGATAACAGAGAATGCCGGCTGCACGAGAACATGATGCGGGCGAAGGGCCGGAGCGGGAACATCATCTACAATGATCTCGCTGAGCCCTTTTCGGATTACCTGTTTCATAACTGGAGAATTGAGTTTGTGATGAGGAAACGGTAAGAGCCGATCCAGGCCTACCGGAGGATCGTCTGGCGACTCCAACTGACAGCAAATGCCGGAAGAGCACCCGCGTAGTTGGTCACCATCTGTCTCCTGGTTTGTTGTTCTGCCAAGTCGGCTCGCGCGTTCACGCCGATTCCCAGAATCACCGCGTACGCCGCCTGCCTTCAGCAACATCCACGCGAAGGCCGTACGGCGGTCCGTGTCGCCACATGCGAAGCTCAGTCGTATTGGCTCGCGTTGACCAGACTCTTGCACCCCAAGGCCAGAAAGAGTTCATCCCCGGACCGAGCTTTCAACGTCGGATAGGGTAAATCTGTGCTTGCCGGCACGTGACAATGGGATAGACTCGACCTCCAGCACCTCAACACTGACGAGTTCGCCAGCTAGATGATGAATCTGCTCAACTGCGTTGAGCACAGCTGCCCGACGTCGTTCGGCCGAGCCAGGAGCGGGTACTATCCTCATGACAATTTGGTCAGATGCGGTCTGGTGGAACTGGAAACTCCCGATACCCTCTGTACCATACATGAGGTGGGTGAAGAACTCACCGTGGACCACACGGCCGTCCGGAAAAATGAAGTTGTCCGACATGCGGGCCACCTGCAGTTGCATCAGTGGGAAGCCGCGACCGCAATCGCACTGTCCCGCTTCCAGCGCCCCACTATCCTCATTACGGTAGCGAATAAACGGCATTGCCCATTGCTTCAACGATGTGGCTAGAAGCTGATGAGACTTGAGTTCTGCCGACTCCTGTACCTCAAGTACGCAGTAGTCAGCGTTGACATGCATTCTGCCATGCGGGCACTCAGAAGCGATGTTCTGTACTTCACTGCTTCCGTAAAGGTCATACACCTTGCACGAGAAAGCTCTCTCGATGGCGTCGCGCTGTGCCGGGTAAAGCTTCTCCGCAGTAGTGAAGGCGCCCTTCAAAGGTGCAACGCGAGTGCCGGTTCTCAGTAGGAACTCCGCAAATCGACCCATAGTGGAGGCATAGCCCAGAGCTGTCCGAGGCGCTATCGAAGGCCACTTGGCCGCCCATTGAGACATCTCGTGTTCGCCTGACTTGAACGGGTCCAACTGATAGAATCTTCGCAGCCGCTGCCGCATCTCGAACTGCCAGGGCGGCATCGCATCGAGTCGCTGATTGAAGCCCCAGAAGAAGGCGATCATATCACCCGGCTTCCATCCGCACTGCGCGAGATTCCGGTACGTGCCGGCGTCCGAGGCGTCCAGATACGATGGCGCCCTGTAAAACCTCACTGGCACTCCCGTGGATCCACCGCTGTGCTGGACTGTCAGGGTGGACCGATCGGCCGTCTCGCTGAGCAGATCTTCCTGGCGCGCCCGAAGGATGTCCTTGGTCAGAATCGGGAACTTGGCGAAATCGTCGAACGAACGTATGTCCTCACTTCGCGCACCGATTGTCTTGAACAGCTCCCGATAGTATGGGACAGTCCGCTCGGCATGAGCGAGAAGGCCGCGCAGACTCTCTAACTGGCGAGCCTGAACAACTTCGGGTGGCAGCCATGGTTCACCCGCAATCCGCCGATACTCTCTAAGGGCCTGAGAACGCCGCAGTCGATGTGCGAGGCTGAATGCTAGAGATCCGAGCATCTGATTCCGTCCTACCAACAGATCCCCTGGTACCCATCCCCATCCGAGACCCTCGCCCCGAACGCCCGCGCCAGGTCGATCACCACCTGACCGTCCCTCAACTGCTCCCCCAGCCCCCCGAACTCCTTCGAACCGTTCCCCACGACCACCGTATCAGCCTCCGACAGCACCCCTTCCACCGTCGGATGCATCAGCGACCAGATGTGCGGGATCTCGCTCTCCACATACTCCCGGTTCGCTCCTATCACGTTCGCGCTCGAGACATGGCTGTCGTAGATCGCCAGCTGCATCCCCTTGCCGATCAGTCGCTCGATCAGCGACACCATCGGTGACTCCCGCAGGTCGTCAGTGCCCGACTTGAAGGCCAGGCCCAGCACGCCGACGCGTCGGTTGCCCGCCGCCAGCACCATGTCGTAGGCCCGCTCCACCTGCTTGCGATTACTCTCCAGCGTGGCCGAGAGGATGGGAGTATCCACGTCCAACTCGCGCGCCCTGTAAGTGATCGCCCGGATGTCCTTGGGCAGACAGCTCCCGCCAAAGGCAAAGCCCGGCTTCAGGTAGGCCGCCGAGATGTTCAGCTTGCGGTCCTCGGCGAACAGGCGCATCACCTCGTGACTGTCCACGCCGAGCGCCTTGCAGATGTTGCCGATCTCGTTGGCGAAGCCGACCTTGAGGCCGTGGTAGGAGTTGCTGGCGTATTTCACCATCTCGGCCACCCGTACAGCAGCCACGTGTAGCGGCGCATCGATCCCGGCGTACAGCGTCTTGAGCGGCTCGGCGTGCGCCTCCTCGTGCGCCCCGATCAACGTGAACGGCGGGTCGTAGAAGTCCTTGATACTCGTGCCCTCGCGCAGGAACTCCGGATTGCTCAGCGCCGCGAAGCCATCGCCAT
>CALCHX010000128.1 GCA_937906875.1 uncultured Gemmatimonadota bacterium
CTTGGCGGTGGCCGACTTGGCGGTGGCCGACTTGGCGGTGGCCGACTTGGCGGTGCCTGTCGATGCTGTCCTGCCCGATTTCGCGGCAACCTTGCGCGCGCTGCCGCGCGCCGTCGTGCCGTCGGTCACGCCGGCGCTCCCGCGGTCGCGCCATCACGGCGGCGGGCGGCGAAGGCAAGCACGTCGTCGGCCGACCGGGCGTTGAGCACGTCGGACGCCGAGAGCCAGCCCTTGCGGCCGATGGAGACGCCTAGCTGCATGTTGTCCAGCCCCTGCACGGAGTGTGCGTCGGGCCCGATCTCGATCAGTACGCCACGATCGCGGGCGACGCGGACCAGTCGCCAGTCCAGGTCGAGCCGGTGCGGGTCAGCGTTCAGCTCGATCGCTACGGCGCACTCGGCAGCCCGCTCGATCACGGCGTGCATGTCGATCGCGTAGGCCTCACGAGTGAGCAACAGGCGGCCGGTGGGATGACCTAGTATCGTGAGGTGGGGGTCGTCCAGGGCCTTCAGGACGCGGTCGGTCATCTGTGCCTCGTTCAGGCCGAAACGCGAGTGCACGGAACCGATCACGTAGTCGAAACTGCTCAGGGTCTGGCCGTCGTAGTCCACCCTTCCGCAGGGCAGGATATCTGCCTCGATGCCCTTCAATATGCGGAAATCGGTCAGGGTTGCGTTGAGGCGGTCTATCTCCTCGTGCTGGCGAAGGATCGCATCAGGTGTGAGCCCTCCGGCATAGAAGGCGCTCTGCGAATGGTCGGTGATGCCGAGGTAACTCCAACCGCGGGCGCGCGCGGCGGCCGCCATCTCCTCGATCGTGCTGTCGCCGTCGGAGAACTGGGAGTGGGCGTGCAAGACGCCCCTGATGTCGGACAGCTCCAGCAACCGCGGCAGCGTACCGTCGGCCGCCGCCTCCAGCTCACCCATCCCCTCCCGCAGTTCGGGGGCGATGTAGTCCAGGTCCAGCCGGCGGTAGAGGGCGGCTTCGTCGGCAATCGGGATTGTCTGGCCCATGGCGTCCCGCAGTTGATCGCCAACGAAGACGAGTTCGCGGTCGCCGGCGTGGGCGGTGACGGCTGCCACGTGCTCCGGGCTTCCCGTCGCGCGCCAGAGGGCCACGGCAAAATCGGCCAGCGGAACGCAGCGCAGGTCGAGCAGTGTGCCGTCCACGAAGCGAACCTGGAGGGTCCGGCCGCCGCCGCCCACGACACTCCTGACGCCGGGCCACCGGGTCACGGCGGACGCGACCCGGCTGGGCGAGTTGCCGCAGCCGGCCACGATCACCACCGAGCGAACCACCTCGGTGCAGCGCCGGAGCGATCCGGCCACCTCGGCACGGATCACGTCGGGGAGCTGTCGGATGGCGGTCACCAGACGCGCCGCCTCGGCCGCCGCATGCGGGTGGAGGACGAGCGAGTCGGACTGACGCAGGAAGGCGATACCGTTCAGGATCCGTTCCGCCGTCCGCGGACCGAAACCACGCAGCGTCGTCAGGCTGCCGTCGCGCGCGGCCTCCTCCAGCCCCTGGAGCGAGTCCACGCCCAGTCCGCTGTGGATCTGGTGTATCCTGGCCGGACCCAGGCCAGGGACGCGGAGCATCTCCAGGAGTCCTTCGGGAGTGGATTCCCGAAGGCGCTCGAGGAGCGATGAGTCGCCTTCGTCGACAAGGTCGCGCACCACCGCCAGCGTCGCCGGACCGAGCCCCGGCACATTCTCCAGCTCTCCGGACCGGAGCAACGGACCCAGATCGTCGGAGTCGAGCTGCTGGATGGCCCGCGCCGCCTGCACGTACGCCCGCGACTTGAAGCGGCTCTCACCGTTCAACTCGAGGTACTCGGCGATCCGGGTCAGGGTGTGGGCAGCAGAGCGGGAGTCCATACCTTCAATATAAGGTCACGGGAGATGCTGGGTCAGCACTCACCCGTGCAGCCCGCGCCGGGCCAGCAGGCTGTCCGTCTCGGCGAGAAAGGTGCGTGCGGCCGCGAACATCCGTTCCGGCTTCTCGACGTAGGGCACATGCCCGCATTCAGGGATGACGATGAAGCGGGAGCCGAGCTGGGCGGCAGCGGTCTCGCTGGACTGGATGGGGATCGGATCCTGACGACCATGAATGAGCATGCTCGGACAGCGAATGGTGTCCAGGTCTGGCGCCAGGTTGTAATGCTCCAGGCTATCCCACACCGATTTCTGCACCTTTCCGGTGACGCGGAAGGGAGTGAGGTTCCGGGCCTGCCGCGGATCGGCGAAGTAGGCGGCGACACTCACCTCGAAGGCACGCTGGCGGTAGGCGTCGGGATCGCTCTCGCGCAGTCCGGACGCGGCCAGTTCGGCGCGCAGTTCCACCAGTTCCGGCGACTGTTGACGGCGCAGCATCTCCGCCTCGAACTCCTCGCGATACTGGCGTGAGATGGGACCGGGGCTCACGAGCAGCAGACGCTCGGGGTGGCGGATACGGGCTGGGTCGTGGGCCGCATCCAGGGCATGGAGCAGGGCCAGTACTCCACCCCAGGAATAGCCGGCAATGGAAAGAGGCTGCAGGTCGAACTCGGTCACGACCTTGATCAGGTCGTTCACCTGTGTTCGCCAGGTGATCGGCCGGGGGTCGTCGGTGCGCGATCGACCGCCCCCCCTCTGGTCATAGAAGAGGAGCTGGTACTGGTCGGTGAGTTCCAGCCACTGCGGCAGCAGGTAGTCGTGGTGGGCGCCGGGGCCGCCGTGCAGGACGAGCAGGGTACGGGCGTCGGCTGGGCCGTAGCGAGCCCAGTAGAGGGGCACCGGGGTGGACGTGGTGTAGCCGCTCTCTCGCGGCTCGGGTATGCTCGGCGGCAAAGTTCTGGTCGTGACGGGTGAACGGAGCTACGGCGGCGGCAGCGGCGGATACGATGCTGGTAGCCCACGGGTGCCACAAGGTGGCGAACGACCGCCCACTCGTAAAGCACGAACGAGCGCGCCGAGTGGCCTCGGCGCGCGACGGTCCGGACTCCGGCTACCGGTCGCCGCGAGCGACCAGTACGGCCGTCATCTCCAGTCGCTGGCCGGCGCGGAGTACAACGACCTTCACCGAGTCGCCGGGCTTGTGGCTTCGCAGGGCGTCGGTGTAGGAGTACAGGTCGTCGATCGGCGTGCCGCCGAACTCGATGATTATGTCGTCGGTCCTGATGCCCGCCTTGTCGGCTGGGCTGCCCGGAGTGACGCCGCTCAGGTGCATCCCCTTGCCGGTCCCGGCGCCCATGTCCGGCACCGACCCGAAGTAGACGTCGCCACCGCTCTTGCGCGCCGAGCCGGCCACTGGCGCAGGTTGCGTGGCCGCGATCACGGGGAGCCGGTCGGGCCGGTCGGCGAGGTTGCGGGCAACGCGTTCGGCGTAATCCACGACGCGTACGATGCCAGCGTAGTTCACCAGCGCTGCATCGTCGGTGGCACGATGGTAATCGTCGTGGACGTCGGTGAAGAAGTGGAGCACCGGGATGTTCCTGGCGTAGAAGGAGCTGTGGTCCGATGGCCCGTAACCGTCCGGCACGGGCGACAGATCCAGCGCCGGGTCGCCGTTGGTGGGGCTGTTCGCCGACTCCAGGATGTCGGGAAGCGCGGCGGCGGTGCCGGTGCCGTAGACGATGAGTCGGTCGTTCCTGAGCCTGCCGACCATGTCGAAGTTCATCATGGCCTGGACGCTGTCCAGCGGCAGCGGCGAATTGGCCGCGAAGTAGGCGGAGCCCAGCAGTCCCTGCTCCTCGGCGGTGAAGTTGACCAGCATCACGGTGCGTCGGGCAGGGTGGGCGGCAAAGCGCCGGGCCAGCTCGAGCACGGCGGCGGTGCCCGAGGCGTTGTCGTCGGCCCCGTTCCTTATGGCGTCGCCGGCCTGCGGATCCAGGGCACCGTCGGTGGAACGTCCCAGGTGATCGAAATGGGCACCGATGATGAGTATCTGGCCGCGGAGGCCCGGGTCAGAACCGGGCACGACAGCAACGACGTTCTGGGTCGAGCGCGCGGGCCGGCCGGAGTGGGCATCGGCGGCGCTGCGGGAGGAGAAGTGCTGCAGGTATCCGTTCACGCACGCGCTGGCCGCGACATCCAGCCTGCAGGCGGCCGGATCGGCGCCAGGGAGGGGCGAGGGAACGCCCATGCCGGCATAGCGCCGGGCCAGGTAGGCGGCGCTGGAATCGTTACCCGGGGTTCCGGTCTCCCGACCCTCCCGGGCATCGTCGGCCAGATAGGCTATGTCCGATCTCAGGCGCGCTTCCGTGCCGGCGCTGGGCGCCGGGCCGTCGGCCAAGCTGGCGGCGGGGAGGCTCGCGGTCGAGCGGCAGGCAGTAGCCGCGAGGAGCGACATCAGCGCCAGTAAACAGATGGCGCGAATTTGGGACGTGGGCTTGGGCATGGTCGTCAGGTTCCTGGAAAGCGCGGCGGGCATCTGCCTGCCGCTTCCGGAATGTAGAGGGTTCACGAGGTCACACGCCACGCGTACTGCGCGGGCAATCTCAAGCGGTAACGGATGTCGTATTCGTCGCGGTTCGTGGATAGTCTGGACGCCCTGGTCAGGCTCTGTGCCGAGCAACCAGGAGCGTGCGAGGAGGAGCAACGGTTGCTGGGCGAGGCCGTGCGCGCGATCGCGGCGGGCGAGATCACGGTGATCGCCGGCCCCACCTGGCCGCTGCTCAACGGCGTGCCGATGGACGGTGCCGCGACGGCGCCCGGTGGTCTGGTGGCGCGCCTCTGGGCCCGCGGTACCCAGCAACTGTTCGTCGCCCGGAACGCCGAGGCGGCCGATCTGATCATCCTCGCCCGCGCGGTCGCCGGGGTCTCCACAGGCCAGCCGGAGGGCGCCGAGTCGCGGCTACGGACCGTGCGCCTGGTGCCGGTGGCCGTCGATGGGATGGAGCCGGGCCAGTCACTGGACAGCTCCGTGCCGCCGCTACCGGCTGACCAGTGTCCGTTCGAGCCGGCGGCACGAGAGCCCACCGCGTCGAGCTGCATGTCCGTGGTGCCGTTCGAAACGGTCGTGGGTGACGGCGGAGCATCGGGGAGCTGGCAGCGTATCGCGCCCATGATAAACACCCCGGTACTGCTACGCACGATCGTCGAGCACGACAGGTGCGATCTGCCTGACCGCGAACTGATGAAGCAGTTGTCGGCCCTGGACAGGCTGCCTGACTGGCGGAGAGTGCCCGAACTGAGCCTGATCCTCGAGGAGCTGGGCCGGCGGGCCGAGGCGGCCCTTCGGGCCGTCGATACGCCACTGCTTCTCGACATCATCCTGGCGGTTCTGAGGGGAGCCCACGGCGAGACCCAACCGGAAGCCCGACTGGCCTACCGCCAGGCGCGCCGCAGGCTGATGGCCAGGCCCTACCTCCGGCTGCTCGTGCCCATGGTACCCCGTTTTCCGGAGAGACGCGACGACCTGATCCACCTGCTGGGCCAGGCCGGTGAGGAGGCGGCAGACGTCCTGATCGATGAGCTCGCGGCGGCGGACTCGGCATCTGACCGACGCGCCTACATCGGCACGCTGGTGCGACTGAAGGCTGGTGGTGGAACCCTGCTCCACATGCTGCGCGACGAGCGCTGGTTTGTCGTTCGCAATGCCGCCGACCTGCTCGGCGAGATGCAGACGAAAGGCGCCGAGGGGCCATTGAGCGACGTACTGCGCCATGCCGACGAGAGGGTGCGGTCCGCAGCGCTCAGTGCGCTGGGCCGCCTGGGCACACCGGGCGCAATGCTCGCCGTGCAGAGGGCGTTGGCGTCGCCGTACGCACCGCTGCGCGTGCAGGCGGCGTCGGTACTTGCCTCGTCCAACTGGCCGTACACGGTGAGCGCGGTGCGGCGGCGGTTGAGGGTGGAGGAGGATTCCCAGGTGCGGCTGGCCCTGGTTGCCGCGTTGGGTCGGGTAGCATCGGACGAAGCCGTGGAAGTACTCACCGAGCTGACCGAGTCGGAGCCGCTGCGCATGCTGCTTCGACGACCCACACCACTCCGCTCGGCGGCCATCAGGTCGCTGGCGGACGCCAACACGCCGGCCGCCCGGGCCGTGGTGGCCAGACTGTCCGACAGTCGGAGTGGCGAGCTTCGTGAGGCCGCCCGACTGGCCATGAAGAGTCGGCCGGACTAGCGGGCGAGAGGGACGACAGCGGAGACGGTTGCGGCAGCGGCAGCATCGCCTGCCACGACGCGCTGCTCAGCGGGCCGTGAAGTCGATGTCCGCTGGCACGGCGCGACAGGTCTCGGCGAGCAGCTTCGCGGCGGCGTCCAGGTCGCGCAGGCTCACCATCTCGTTGGGCGAGTGCATGTAGCGATTGGGTACGCTCACCAGGCCCGTCGCCACACCTTCGCGCGCGACGTGGATCGCGTCGGCGTCGGTGCTCGTGTCGCGACCGGCCGCCTGTACCGAAAAGGGAATGCCCTGCGCCTGGGCGGTCTGCTCGAGCAGGTTGAAGACGACCGGCGAGATGACGGAGCCGCGGGTGAGGACGGGGCCGCCGCCCAGCTTGTGATCGCCCAGCTCCTTCTTCTCCAGGCCCGGATGATCGCTGGAGAAGGTGACGTCCACCACCAGCGCCATCTGCGGTCCGATGCAACTCGCGCAGACGAGCGCGCCACCTCCATGCCGGTAGGCAATCTCCTCCTGCGTCGTGGCGACAGCCACGACATGCGCGGCGCCCGGGCTCTCCGCGTAGCGGCGCAGTGCTTCCAGCACTACGAAGGCTCCGATCCGGTCGTCGATCGAGCGCGACACGATGCGGTCGTTGGGAAGCTCGAGCAAGCGTGCGTCCAGCACGCCCGGGTCCCCCACTCTCAGTACAGCCTCCACCTCGGCGCGCGAGGTGGCTCCGATGTCCACCCAGAGATCGGTGAATTTGGATGCCTTCTCACGTTCGTCCTGCTTGATGAGATGGATCGGCTTCTTGCCGATGACACCCAACACGTCGCCATCGCGGCCCAGGAAGCGAACGCGCTGGGCGACCAGCACCTGGGGATCCCAGCCACCGATCGGGGCGACGTAGACGAAACCGTCGTCATCGATATAGGTGACGATGAGGCCGATCTCGTCTATGTGGCCGGCGAGCATGATCGTCGGCGAGCCCGATGGGTTCACCTCGGCGATGCTGTTTCCGGACACGTCTCCCCGGACCTCGGCAAACCGGCCTGCCTCATCGCGCCAGACACGAGCCGGCGCGCTCTCGAAGCCCGATGGGCCGGGTGTGTCGAGTAGTCGCTTCAGAAAGGTGAGGGATTGGTCGCTGAGCATCGGGGTGCCATGCCTGAGGTGAATGTGAAGGGCTGCATGACAAGCTAGTTCATCCGGGTGCGCCCTGGCGAGGGAGCGAGCTGCTTGCCGGAGATTGTTCCGGTGGGGCGGGGCCAACGCCGCCGGCTCGTGGTGGGGCAGGGCACGAGGCCGCCGGGTCCCGGTGGGGCGGGGCCCTACGCCGCCGGGGTACGCCACGTGCGATGAGCTGGACTTCATGAGAAACAAGCTGGAGGCCACCTGGTCGCGTCTCCTCTCCACACTCTGGTTCGTGCCCAGCCTGATAGTCATCGGGGCGCTGGCGCTGGGCGTGGTGATGGTGCAGTTGTCGGCAATTGCCGATAATGAGATCCTCGCCCGCTGGCCGCGCCTGTTCGGCGCCAATGCTGAGGCTTCGCAGAGCATGCTCTCGGCCATTGCCGGATCCATGATCACGGTGGCCGGTGTGACCTTCTCCATCACCATGGTGGCGGTCACGCAGGCCTCCAGCCAGTACACGCCGCGCATCCTTCGCAACTTCATGCGCGACCGGGCGAACCAGGTGGTGCTCGGCATCTTCGTCGGCATCTTCGCCTACTGCCTGCTGGTGCTCCGCACGATCCGTAGCGGCGACGACTACACCTTCGTGCCCTCGTTCGCCGTCCTGCTCAGCATCGTGCTGGCCATCGTCGGCATCGGAGTGCTCATCTTCTTCGTGCACCACATCGCTTCCACGCTCCAGGCGTCCACGATCCTGGAACGTGTGTCCCGCGAGACTGTGGAGGCGATCGACAGCCTGTTCCCACAGCTCATGGGCGAGGAAGTGGAAGGTGACGAACTGCCGTCGGACACCCGGGAACTCTCGGCGGCCGCCTGGCGGGCAGTGCCGGCGAGGCGCACCGGCTATATCCAGCGACTGGATGCCGACGGTCTCCTGCGCGCCGCCAACGAACATGGCGTCGTCATAAGGATGGAGCGGGGGATAGGGGAGTTCGTCGTGGAAGGGCTCCCGCTGGCCGCCTTCGTGCCGCGGAGCGCGCTGCCGGTTCGTGTCGCTGGTGTCGCCAGTGCCGCGAATACTGCCAGAGGTGCGAGTGGCGCCACTGGTGCCGCGAAGACTTCCAATCGTGCCAGAGACGCCAGTGGTACCACTGAAGCTCCCGCGGGCGAGGCCGACATTGCCCGCGCGATAGTCGGCCAGTTCGCGCTGAGCAGCTACCGGACAGTCGACCAGGACGTGTCGTTCGGGATCCGCCAACTGGTGGACATCGCCCTCAAGGCGCTGTCACCGGGCATCAACGACACCACAACCGCCGTCTCCTGCGTGGACTACCTGGGTGCGGTGCTCGTGCGGCTGGTTCAGCGCCGCGTGGAGCAACCCTGTCGTGCCGTCGACGGTGAGTTGCTGGTCATCGCCCGCGGTCCCAGCTTCCACCGACTGTTGCGCGAGGCGGTGGACGAGATCAGGCAGAACGCCTCCAACAACGTGAGCGTACTCGCCCGGCTGGTGGAACAGTTGGCGGTAGTCGCGAGCGTGACTCGCCTTCCCGGGCGCCGGGCGCTCATCGTCGAGCAGATCGAGCTGATTCGCGAGGTGGTGGAGCGAACCATCCAGGCCCCGTCCGACCGCCGCCGGCTGATACTGCTGGCCGAGCGGCGTGCGTTGGAAGTGGCGACGGTTGCCCCGGCTCACCTGGCCTCGTAGACCGCCTTCCCGCCCACGTAGGTCGCCATCACCCGCGTGTCCAGGATCAACTCGGCCGGCACGCGCATGATGTCCTGGTCCAGGATGACGAAGTCGGCCAGCTTGCCCGGCGTCAGGGAGCCCAGGATGTGCTCCTGGAAGCCGGCGAAGGCGGGCCAGATGGTCATCGACTTCAACGCTTCCTCGCGCGTCATGCGCTGTTCCGGGTACCAGCCACCCGTGGGCAGGTTGTCGTCGTTCTGACGACTGACCGCCGAATGGAAGGAGAAGAGCGGGTTCACGCGCTCCACCGGGAAGTCGCTGCCGTTGGGCACTGGCATGCCCGTATCCATCAGCGAGCGCCAGGCATAGGCGCCGTACAGGCGCGAGACCCCGAGTCGGGTGCCGGCCCAGTACATGTCGCTTGTCTGATGAACTGCCTGCATGGACGGGATGACGTCCAGCTCGGCGAAGCGCGGGATGTCGTCGTGGTTGAGGATCTGCGCGTGTTCCACGCGGAAGCGGTGGTCGACGGTGGGATGGGCCCGGAGCGCCTGCTCGTAGGCGTCCAGCACGACGCGGTTACCGCGATCCCCGATGGCGTGTGTCGCGACCTGGAAGCCGCCCACCAGTGCCCGCTCGGCCACCTCCTCGATGTGCTTCGGGTCCGTGACCAGCAGGCCGCTGTTGTTCGGGTCGTCGGTGTACGGATCCAGGAGGGCCGCGCCACGTGAGCCGAGCGCACCGTCGGCATAGAGCTTGATGGAGCGGATCCAGAGCATGTCGCCGTAGAGGGCGCTCTGCGGGCCACGGGCGAAGTAGTTGTCGAGGGCAGGCTTGCTGTCGCCGATCATGACGTAGGTCCGGAGCTGCAGTTCGCCGGCCTTCGCCAACTCCTCGTACAGGTCGATCGTGCTGCGCGCCGCGCCGGCGTCGTGGATGCCGGTAAGGCCCCAGCGGTGCATCTCGTCCCTTGCTGCCACGAGCGCATCGCGGCGTTGCTGCGGCGTCGACGCCGGGACCACGCGGCCCACGAGTCCCTGCGCGTTATCCACGAAGACGCCCGTCGGGGCGCCGCTGGCGTCGCGTTCGATGCGCCCGCCAGCGGGATCCTTCGTGTCGGCGTCCACGCCGGCCAGCTTCATGGCGGCGGCGTTGGCCAGGTTCGCATGGCCGTCGACGCGCGTGAGGAGCACGGGGTGGTCGGGGACAGCGGCGGAGAGCGCCTCATGGGTGGGGAAGGCCGTGTTTCCCCAGTCGTTCTGGTCCCAGCCACGTCCCTGGATCCAGCTACCGGCGGGCACGGTGCGGGCCTTCGCCACCACCCGCGCAATGACCTCGGCGTACGACCTGGCTCCGGTCAGGTCCACGCTGGCGAGCGACGTGCCCAGCCCCAGGAAGTGCGCGTGGGCGTCGACCATGCCGGGAATCACCGTGCGGCCGGCCAGGTCGATCACGCGCGTGCCAGCGCCGCGCAACGCCATTACACCACTGTCCGACCCCACGAACGCCACCTTGCCATCGCGGACGGCCATCGCGCGTACCATTGGCCGGTCGGAGTCCACCGTGTAGATGCGACCGTTGGTCAGAATGAGGTCGGCGGCCGGTGCGAGGACGGCGGTGCGCTGCTGCGCCAAGGCATGGCTCGGGCCGATGAGCATGGTGGCAGCGAGCGCGACGAGCGTCGCCGCGGCAGGGAGACGGAAGTGGAGCATGGGGAGACGGATATGGGGAGCTGGCGGTGGTTCGCAGACGCTGGTCTAGCGTAACCTTCCGGCGGTCTGTCGCAAGGGCCGACGAGCAGGGTGCAGAAGGAGAGGGGCGACGCCGTGTGGCGCCGCCCCTCAATTCCCGTCCGGCGCAACGTGGTCAGGCCGTCATTTCGCGCCTGCGACGGCGTACGCCCACGAGGCCGCGGGCCATCGGGCCCGTGCCGAGCAGGGCCATGGTGGCAGGCTCGGGCACGACCGTCGGATCTGTGGCGCCGAGGAGCGGGTCGGCGCCATTGGCCACGAACTGGGCGCCGACACTGGCGTTGGCGTAGCTGTCGAAGAGCGGTCCGTAGCGGAGGGTCCGGCCGCCGTTCACTAGTACTGCGGCGCAACTGGCGCCTGTTGTGCGGCCGCGCATTCGTTGCCGGGTGACATTCACGACGCCTACCTTGCTCGGTGCACAAGCGCTCTTCCGACCCATCCAGCTCCCCCGCCATGAGCCTCGAGCCACTCCACCGTTGGCGAGCAGTCGCCGCCCTGTCCGTCGTCCTCGCTGCCGCTGGCTGCGCGTCAGTGGGCGGTGGCCCGGCCGCCTCGCCCGCGGCGGTGGGTTCCGCCCTCGTCTCGGCGCCCATCTCCGCAGTCAGCTACACCGTCACCTTCGACAGCGCCACCGCGGCCAGACGCACGGTCGGGGTGGAGATGTCGTTCACTCCCGCCGGCAGCGGACCGGTGATTCTCTCCCTCCCGGCCTGGACACCGGGCGCCTACGAGATCTCGAGCTTCGCCCGCTGGGTGACCGGGTTCGAGGCGCAGGCCGACGGTGAGCCGCTGGGTTGGGACAAGGCGGATCCGGATAGCTGGCGCGTCGTTCCGCCGGCTGGCGCGCGCGAGATAAGGGTGCGTTTCGACTACCTGGCCGACACGCTGGACAACGCGATGGCCTGGTCGCGTCCCGACTTCGCCTTCTTCAATGGCACCAACCTCTTTCTCTACCCCAAGGGCCGCAGCCTCGACTTTGCCGCCACCGTCACCGTGCAGACCCAGCCCGGGTGGCGGGTGACGACCGGGATGACGCCCACCGGCACGCCGGGTGGCTACGGCGAGGGGAACTATCACGACCTCGTCGACATGCCATTCTTCGTCGGTCGCTTCGAGCTGGACAGCACGACCGTCGCCGGCCGACCGGTACGGCTGGCGACCTACCCGGTGGGCGCGATGAGCGATCCCGTTCGCGCCTTCCTGCTCCAGGCGCATCAGCGCATGCTGCCGCCGCAGATCGACATCTTTGGCGATGCGCCGTTCACGAGCTACACCACCATGCTCGTCATCACCGACGAGACTCCGGGCGGGAGCGCGCTGGAGCACCAGAACTCGCACGTCGGCATCTACAATCCCGGCATCCTGGACCCGGTGACGCTGCCGTCCATCACGGCCCACGAGATCTTCCACCTCTGGAACGTGAAGCGCCTGCGGCCAGTCGACATGTGGCCGTACGACTACTCGCGCCGCATGCCCACGACCCTGCTCTGGGCGAGCGAGGGTATCACCGATTACTACGCCGACGTCTCGCTGGTGCGTGGCGGCGTGATCGACTCGGCTACCTTCCTCGCCCTCACGGCGAACAAGATCGCCGAGGTGAATGCGTCACCCCCTGTGGCACTGGAAGACGCCTCGCTTTCCACCTGGATCCATCCGGTGGAGAACGCCTACATCTACTACCCCAAGGGTTCGCTCGCCGGCCTCATGCTGGACATCATGATCCGCGATGCCAGCGACAACGCCGGCTCGCTGGACATGGTCATGCGCGAGTTGTACGACACGTCCTACAAGCTGGGGCGTGGCTTCACCAACGACATGTTCTGGAGCACGGCCTCCCGCGTCGCCGGCGGCCGCAGCTTCCAGGAGGTGTACTCCCGTTACATCGACGGCCGCGACGGCTATCCCTGGGCGAGTGTCCTCCCCCTGGTGGGTCTCCACCTGGTTGTCGACACGCTCCGCGTCCCGCTGCTCGGCGTCAGGTCAGCGGCCGACTCCACGGGCACTCATGTACTTGACGTGACCCGGGGCAGCGCCGCCGAGGGTGCCGGTGTCAGGGTGGGCGACCGTCTGATATCGGTGGGCGAACTACGCATTGGCACGGAAGACTTCGGCCCGCTCTTTCGCAACCGCTATGCGGGGCGCGCGGGCCAACCATTGCCAATCGTCGTGGAGCGAGACGGGCGTCGTCTCACGCTGAACGGGCGGGTGGAGGTGGGCGAGCAGGAGTCGATTCGTCTCCTGCCCGACCCGAGCGCACCGGCGAAGGCGGTGGCTATCCGGAGTGCGATCTTTCATGGCCCCGGCTTTCGCCGGGGTGACGGGGCTTCGCCGGGGGTGCCCCGGCGTGCGCCGGGGTGACGGGGCTTCGCCGGGGGTGCCCCGGCGTGCGCCGGGGTGACGGG
>CALCHX010000129.1 GCA_937906875.1 uncultured Gemmatimonadota bacterium
AAGTTTATTCAGGGGTAGAAGGCACCTTGGTGCCAGTCGTGTGAACGATTTTTTTGCGCCGCCCGGCATGGGCGCATCTTGGGTCCGAGAGGCTCCGTCGACCCGACTGTCGGCGGCCGGGTCGACGAGCCGGTGCGGACGGGCGGCGGGGGCGGGTCAAGCGCCCGCAAGCCGGTCCGCGATGAGATCCAACGGGCTCTGATACATGCGGGCCGAGACGATGTTGTTTTGCAGATGACGGTGGATCCCCCCGAGGTCCGCGCGGGCAAGACCCCCGTCCTGCTCGACGATCCAACGGATTGCAAACGCCTGATCGTTCATGCACCCCAGGATCTGCCGACTCGCAGTCTTCCCGACCGTGGCGTGTGGCCCGTCGAGATCCCCCAGCGCGTTGGTGGGTAGTCTCTCGGCTGCGAGCTGCTCAGCAACCCTGGTGGCGAGAAACGGTCCGAGAGGACGCAGGTCATCCGCCCGGACGCCGGGGGCGTAGATCGCAAACAGGGTGGCCGCGTGGGTGGCATGCAGGCACTTGCGGCCCTCGAGCCACATGATGTTCGCGTACCAGTCGTCATCGGCCGGCGGCACCTCGACCGTGGCCGGGTCCGGTTTGCCGGCGATCTTCAGCAGTCGAGCCGTGCACCGAATCATCATGACGGCGACGGTAGCAGTGGCGGCATATGCGGTGCGTCGACGTGTGCACCGCGTCGCGCCGCGATCTGAAGGGCTTGCATGGTCGATCCAACATCGGTCGCGCCTGCCAGGGGCGCATCCTGGATTTTCGACACTGCCACGCAAGGATGCGCAGGTCAACAGGGTAACGTGCGCCAGGATGCGCTGTCGAAAGCCCCAGGATGCGCTCGGGATGCGCCCCAGTTGCGGGCGCGGGTCGCGTGCCGATCGGCGTCGCCGGCCTCGCTGCTACCGGCGGCGTACGACAGTCGTTCCCCTACCCTCGTGCCACGTTATTATGGCGAGCTCGTCGCCACCGGGCGCGACGGCGGTCAATGTGGCGCTGTGGATGTCGAGCCTGAGCCGGTCAGGTTCGACCTCGACGGCCGTGGCAGGGCTCTTTCCGTCGCCGAGCCAGTCCGCTGGATTGTCTGCCGGCGGATCAACGGTCGGGCAATGCACCGCAACACGCGGATCCCGCCGAGTATCCCGCGCTCGCTTGGTCCCCGGCATCATGCCCACGTAGATCTCCTCGTCGTCAGCGAAGTCGACATCGGTGCCGCTGTTACGAGGCGAATCATCGCGCCAAGTGGTCGCGATTGTGGCGTGCTTGCGCAAACGAAACGCGGCCGAGGCAATCTGCGCCAGCCTCTGTACTTCCGCAGCGAACTGCGCCTGCGGACTCTTCTTTTCGACAGTAGCCGAAGTCTGCCCAGCGGTGTCCCGCCATCCGCTTGCGGCAACCTGGAGAAGAATGATTCGGCCGAGTCGACGAGACCCAGTGAGCAAGCCAACGAGCAGATGCACGATCGACGGCGGCTACGACGCCCACGAAGCGCGGAGCGCTAGCCGCATTGTTTTCGGCGCGGAGGGGCCGTGCCGGATACCTCGTGAACGCCGCTGTTCATCATGAGGCGGCAGTCGGCACCCGGTCCCTGAATCTGCCTAGGTCGTCGACAAGGCGCACTAGTCGCAGGATGAGGTCGCGAAACCAAGCTTCGTCCGTATCGAGATGCAGAGTGAAGTCGGGGTCGCTCCGTAGGCGTTTGTTTGCTGTCACCGGGCGCCACGCAAATGCGGTCTCCAAAGTCGGGCTTGGCCACGCGCTGTGGACCACGGTGTTTCGATCCTTGAACGCGGTCTGAATTCGACGTAGGAGCGCGGTGCCCTCATCGCGAAGATCTGCGAACTCCGGCACAGCGAGTAACTCCCCACAGCAGTTGATCATTTGCTGTGCTGACTTTCCTGCGTATTCGTGCTGCGGCTTCGTGCGATCGAGCACCTGAGCCAGATCCCACAGGCGCAGTTCGACGATAGCCGAGACCATCACAACCCGGCCGACAACTGCATAGAACTCTTCTGGGACGGACCCGAGCATGTTAGCCGGGACGCCGAAGGCGTCTCGTGAGTTCGACCAGCTCAAGAATTCTGTCACTGCGCAAGTGTATGGACGGAATCACCAACGGCTAGCCGCGGTGAGGTCGTGCGCAGGCCGTTCAATGGCCGGACGGATCGCGAGCACCTTCGACGATGACCCGGTTGCGGCTGTAGGCGCCGTGACCACCCCAGTGTTGAGTCCGAACGGCGGGCTGGCCCTCTGCTGTGGCGTATTGGGCCACGAGGTGCACTGGCAGAACGATGCCATCGGTCAGGCTGCGTTTCGCCTGCCAGGACCGCCTACCGAAGCCTTCTGGTTGAACCTGGAATCCCTTTCGCGCTTGCCGTTGTGCTTAATGAGAAGCGGGTGACTGTCCGATATATTGCACCAGGAGGCGACTCGCATGGTCTATGCAGACAGCCCCAGGCCCGGGCTCGGCACGATCGTGCCGAAAGGACGCCAATCGGACGCGATCTACTTCGCATCCGACAGCGACATGGTCGCGCTCGGCAGCGCTGGCACTGGGAAGAGCACCATGGCGGTCCTTCGAGCCCGGTATCTCGCTGACCCAGACTGCTCGAACTTCGGCCCAGTCCTGTTCGTCACCTACAACAACACACTCGCCCAGTACCTCCGGCACCTCGTACCCGGCGCGAACGAGAGCATCCACGTCGAGACTTACTCCAAGTTCGCCCGGGGCTACCTGGCCAGCATCGGCAAGATGCCCACTCGGAACGGCATTCTCCAGAACGGCCATTTGCGCAGCATGGTCGCCGGCGCCGTCAGGGAGATCCGGAAGGCGTACAAACCAAGCCCCTTCTTCGACCTCGACACCACGTTCTTTGAAGACGAGATCGCCTGGATAGCCGACATGGGCATCGTCGATCTCCAGCACTATCTCGACATCGAACGCATCGGCCGCAGACGTGGTCTGAGCGAGTCGCGTCGTAAGGCCGTGTGGGAGGTCCGCACCGCGTACCTCAAGGCCCGCGCAGCCGCGGGCATCCCGTACGACTGGAATGACATCGCAACTGCCGTACTCAACGGGCTCAAGAGCGACGCGAGACCACGCAACTACCGGCACGTCATCATCGACGAAGGCCAGGACCTTTCTCCCGAGGCAGTCAGGTCACTGAAGGCAGCAGTCCAGCCGGGCGGCACTGTCAGCTTCTTCGGCGACTACCACCAGCAGATCTATGGCCAGGGCCTCTCGTTCCGCAGCTGTGGACTCGAGATCACCGCAGTCGAACGGTTCCAGGACAATTACCGCAACACAGCCCAGATCGCCAGAGTGGCAATCGCGATGAGCGGCATGCCGCACATGGACGCGGACTCCCAAGACCTGGTTGAGCCGAAGGAACCGTCGGCCGGCGGTACGAGGCCAGCATTGGTTGAGTGCAAGAGCTACTCCGCCGAGATCGCCGAGATCCAGCGCATCGCTGTCGACCAGGGTGACGCGAGCGTCGTTGGAATCTTGACCCGGACCTGGTCTGACGCTGCGAAGGCTGTGCATGGAATGGAGAAGGTGCACGTGCTCCCGAAAAACGGAAATACTCCTTGGGACCCGACTCCGGGCATCTATTACGGTACGTACCATTCTGCGAAAGGTCTTGAGTTTGATGTCGTTCTGATGCCGTTTTGTACCGACGTCGACATGCCCAACAAGCAGGTCGTCGATGCGTATGGCAACGCTGACGCTGCCGCCCGCGAGGGGAAGCTTCTGTACGTCGCGGTCACCCGCGCCAAGGCCGAGCTGACGGTCACGTACTCCGGCGCCATCACTCCGCTTCTGCCGGTGGACGAAGGACTTTGGCAGCACGAGGAACTCCTGTGACCGCGAACACGGCGCCGATGACGGTCGCGGAGAAGATCGCCGAGATCGGGCTCACGAGAGTTGTGCATTTCACCCCGGCGAAGAACTTGCACCACATCGTGGCCGACGGTCAGATCACCTCGAACAAGGCCTTGGCCGAGTACTCCCCGGAGTACTTCGACCCGACCGACCTGTATCGGTTCGAGGACCATCCCGAGATGACGTGCGTGACGTTCACCTACCCGAACCCGTTCTACTTCGAAAAAGCACGGACGCAGCCGCGATTCCGCCGGTTCCCGGACTGGGTGTGCTTGCTCATCAACGCTGAAATCTTGACCCGCGACGGCGTGATGTTCTGTGAGTGCAATGCCGCCAAGAATGCAGGCGCCCACTTGAAGCCTGGCGTCGAGGGCCTCAGAGGGTGCTTCGCCGACACGACTACTCTCGGATACCAGCGGGGACTGGCACACGATCCGCTCGCTGCGACCGACCTGCAGGCCGAGGCGCTCATTCCTGGGCCGATTCCTTTGTCGGACATCACCGCTATCGTCACGCCGACCGGTAAGGCCGCGGGAGATGGGCACGCACAGCTCCGGGCTGGCGGCCTGGACCCCGACCAATTCACGTGGACGGTGTCAGAGATGATGTTCACCAAGGGGCCTCTGACGAACGCAATCCAGTCGGGCCAGCCCGTCGGAGAGACCTTGTGGACTCGAGCCAGAGAGGAGAACTAATGCCCAATCTTAGATCTCTCGGCACGCGGTCGCGAGGCATTTTCCTCGGAGCAGCGGTCGGTGACGCGCTCGGCTGGCCCCAGGAACAGAACTCCAACATCGTCGGCGGAGACCGGAACCGATACGTCGACGCCACTCCGGACTTCCGCGACTGGCAGCGGTACGGCGGTGGTCGATACCAACAGTACATCGACCCAGTGCAGGCCGGCAGCTACAGCGATGACACGCAGCTCATGTTGGCCACCGGTCGCGCGCTTCAGTCTGAAGACTGGTTTGCGGCACTGACTCGACGGGAGCTTCCGCTATTCCCGCTGTACTCACGGGGTGCGGGCGGTGCGACGTTGCGTGCGTGCCGCATGTGGGCGACCGGGCTGGGGCCGTGGGCGATCGGGACGACGCAGAAGGCGCAGAAGTCGACCGATTCGTACTTCAGGGCCGGTGGGAACGGCGTCGCTATGCGCATCGCTCCGCACGCCATAGTGCACGTCGCACATTCAACTCGGGAACTCGTCGCTTGCGTCGTCCAAGATGGTATCGCGACGCACGGGCATCCGCGGGCCCTCGTCGGGGCTGCGACCTTCGCGGTCGCTCTGCACATACTGGTCAACACCGAAGGCACCCTGGAATTTGGTGAGCTTACCGCTCGGGTTGTGTCGGACAAGTCGTGGCAGTCGCCGGAGACGCTCCTGAGGCGTGTTCCTCCTGAATGGATGCACGTTGCCGCTGAGGAAAGTCGCGACCTCAGGGGCAATTGGACTTACGCCATCCAAGAGATGCTTGAAATGCTAATGCTGATTGGGGATGCTGCACGGGCCGGCACGAGAGGTGACGACCTCGGGACGCTCGAGCGGCTCGGCGTTTTAAATAAGAAAATTAACGGTTCCGGCACCATCACCGCCGCTGCTGCAATCTACCTTGCATCGCGGAACGCACCACGGCCCATGGGCGGAGTCCTTAGGGCCGCGTTCGTGAAAAACGCTGACACCGACACGCTGGCGTCGATGACGGGCGCGCTAATGGGTGCATTGCATGGGCCTGACTGGTTGGCTGATCTGAGAGTGCGGGTCCAGGACCGTGAGTACATCGAGCGCATGGCTGACGACTTGACCGCGCGTGCACTGGGCGAGGAACGCCTTGTCTTGGAGATGAAGGACTTCGTCAACGATCACTCCATTCGACGGTTCAAGCACCAGCTCGAAGTCGGCGAGATCACAGGCCCAGTGCAGTTGCCGGACATGCGTCAAGGGCGTCTGGTCCGGAACTTCGCGCTTGATTCGAGTGGCAACACCCGTGCGCACCGGTGGGTCCTAGAGGTCGATGGCCAGACGCTATTCGTCGACCAGTCGGCAAAGTTGCCGATCGTCGATGTCGAGGATCGCATCCGACTGTCGGGGTTCAAGGCGACGCCGCAAGGTGCTCAGCCCGAGTCCATGGAGAGGACCACGGAGCAAGGAAGGTTCATTGGACTAACGCTGCGTGTGAACGACCTGGGTTCGATCGCGAGCTTCTACTCCGGAGCCCTCGGTGTTTCTGTCGAACGTGTGGGCTCTCGTGAACTTCTGGTGGGTGGGGCTGTGAGGTTTCTCGAGGACCCGAAGGCCACGTTTGGGATGTCGATTGTTCTGCTTGCGCTCGAGGTGCCGGACCTACCAGCGGCGGCCCGCCGGCTTGGACATAGTTCACGAGGGCCAGCCGATAGATTCCGGTCGACCGACCCTGCCGGGCACGACCTAGACATCAGGCCGATTCGGAAGCGATGACGTCCGCGTGCCCCTTCGGTTTTTCTCGTGCCATCCGCCGTGCAGACCACATTCGGTGTAGCAGGCATCTCCAGAGGCTGGCCGGGTACTGCAACGGTTGGCGAGCCGGCAGCTGACCCTGTCTTGATGGGGGATCGTGGTGCAGAGTTCCTCGCAGGGGTGGCGTGGGTAGCCGTCATAGATGCTGATTCTGCGAATCACGACGCGGCGCCCCGTAGCGCCTGTCCGGTGGTTTCCACTCGGGGGCATCAAACGGTACTGCGCGACTTGGTGGTTGCGGTCTGTTCATCACCACCGGTGATACCCGCGCCGCACTTGATGCTCCGACAGCAGGCAGGGGGCGTTGCTCGATCGACAACTTTTCGCGAAACTTCCATGGAAGGGCGCATCCTGAAGTCGACGTTCCAGGATGCGCAGGTCACAGGCCTGCGACGCGCCGGGATGCGCCTCAGAATTCCCAGGATGCGCCCTACGGTCCGACCCAGGTTGCGCTCGGGATGCGTTCAGGTAACGGGTCGCGGCGACGTTGCCGGCCATGGATACCAACGGCAATGCCAGCGCGGGACTCCAGGCGCGGGCGAAGGAAATGGATTGGGCGGCAGCGTTCGCCTCCGGGGATCCGGCGCGGCAGTGGGCGGCGTCATGCTCGATCGCGCGGATCGTCACGCGCGGCGATTCGTGCGCGGATTCGACCGCACTGCACGAGGCGGCGACCGGCGCGTTCGATGCGGTCATGGGGCGCGGCACTTTCGATGCTGTGGCGGTTGCGGTGCTCGGTGCACGGCGGGCTGCGCAATGGGAGCGGCAGGCCCGGGTTCGTCTTGTGCCGCCGGCCTCGCACATGGGCCACCGGTGGCGCTCCGACGAGCGTGCCTGTAGGGATCACCCGGCACTGCTGCAGCCGATCGACGAGCAGACGCTGCCGACCATCCAGCCGCGGCCGGAACCAAGGCCGCCGTCGCGGATCGCGCCGTGGCTCGGCGCCGCGCTGAGCAAGGCCGGCCGGCGGTGGCAGCCTGCGCCGGACGAAACGGTCGATGGCGCGATCGATGTGATTGTCGACGTGGGCCGGGATGCCGCGCCGCGAGAGATTCGCCTGAGGTATCCCGGGTTGCCGTGGCCGGTAGTCAACAATCTCGTACTGCTGCTAGCCGGGTCGAGGTTGCGCGACGGCCTGGGATGGCAGGGCCTGGTGTGGATCGAGGCCCACCACGGCCGGCACGCGGCCGAGACCGACCGCGGCGCCCAATCCGTCATACGCGCTCTGGTCAAAGAGCGGCGCGGCCGGCCGGTCAACTCGATTGCCGAAGCAGACCGGTCCCGCATGGCGAAGCCCATCCCGTTACGCCTCCGCTCGACGGCTCATCGTCAGCCTGCACGCGAAGACCTCGGCCGGGAGGTGGCGTCATGATCAGCCCGGCGCAACGCTACGAAACCGCGGCGGTCAACGCACTCTCGGCGGCGCTGTGGTCGTCACACGACGCCGACCGCGTGTTCGCAACTCACCTACAAGTGGGCCAAACACAGCCACCCGAACAAGCCGAGGAAGTGGATCTTCCACCGCTACTTCGGCCGGTTCAACAGGTCCAGTCAAGACCGGTGGGTGTTCGGCGACCGGGATACCGGCGCCTACCTACTGCGGTTCGGCTGGACCAAGATCGTCCGACACCGATTGGTGCCAGGCGGTGCGTCACCCGACGACCCGACCCTGGCCACCTACTGGACCAGACGGCGACGAGGCACCACGCCACCACTCGACCGGGTCAGCCAGCGCCTGCTTCATGCGCAGCACTGGCGATGCCCGGCCTGCGGTGGTCTGCTGCTCGCCGCCGACCAGGAACCCAGCACCCCCGAATGGGAACAGTGGACCCTGGCCATCCGCGAGGCCGTCCGCAAGAACGCGGTCACGGCCGACACGGCGCCTGGTCGACCGGACGATTCCGCCGCGCTCCGCCTCCTACACGCCTGGTGCCGGACACCCGACCCCAGGCCCCACGCTTCTGCCAGCCTGTGACTCCTTCGGGTCTGCTTGCGCCCGGTGCGGTGAAAGCCGTGCGCCGGGTGCTGAGGGGGCCCCGGCGCAGCAATGCGCCGGGGCTACCCGACATGAGCAGCTCATCGTAAGGGCCGGCCGCAGAGCTTCTCGTCGTCACCGTTCAGCGTTTCCCTAAATGCGCTGGTTCTCATACGGAGCGACGCCTCACTCCGCGAAGATGGACGCACCTGTTGTGCGGTGAGCCCAGCACGTGTGCAGTGCCCGCTCAGACCGCGGGTGCTGCACGGCCGCAATCAGGAACCACCGCGGCCATAGCGCATCCAGTCGTAGGCCACTGTGGCCTTCGCGAACTGGGTAGCCCACCAATCTTGGGACCGCAGCGCATTGTTGCGGGTAAGGAACTCCCGAAGTCCTTCAACATCGTCTGTTAGCGACGGCAACTTCATGGCGTTGTTCAGGACGCCTTCCACTCCTTTATCCGCTTCCAGTTTGGCCAGTGTGAGGAGATTTGGCTCCGGCTTGAGCTTGCCGAAGATCCCCGCGTACTTGTCCGCACGCTTCTTAGCTGCCGCGTTTACCGCGACGTTGGGGAGCCACTGGCCGTCCTTCCAGAGGCCCGCGCCGACCAGGAACTTGAAGACGGGCACATAGGTAGTGATCGCGTGCTTAGCCAGTGCTTTGCCGACGACCAGGTCACAGGGCAAGCCACGGTCGGGGCTCTCAAGCACCTCGTCCATGAGATCCCACCGCGTGAGGCCGACAACGCCGACCGCGGTCATCTTCGCGCCGACTCCAAACACCACATCTAGGGTGTCGCTGTCGTCCTCGATCGCGGAGACCGCAACCAGACGTCCGTCGGGGTCGTTGCTCTTCACTAGCTCGAAAACTTGTTCCTTCAGGATCCGGAGAATGCGGGCAGGCATAGCTCGGTCTCGGGCGCCGAGCGCGGTAAACACTTCGGTGAAGTCCGGCACCGTGGCACGGATGATGGGCAACGACACCCCGCTCACGTTCATCACCGTGGTGGCGATGTCCGGCGGCTCCGCCGGATTCCACTCCACGAAGATCAGCCGATCCTGCAGTTTGGAGACGTTCTCCGGTCGAAGGCCAGTGATTAGCGACCCCAGAAGCGCCTGGATGTTTGGGTCACCGAGGCTGTAGCCGAGGAAGACCACTGGGTGCTCTACGAAGATGGTGGCAAGCTTGGCTGCGAGGTAGGCGTTCCGGGCGTTGTAGTCCGCATAATCGTCGGCGGTGAGGATGAGCGAGTCAGGTCGGCGCTCCGACCCATGGATGTAGTAGATCTCGGCGATGCCCTGTGTGTCGGAAAAGAGCAACTCGTCCTGTCCAACGAAGGGCCGGAACTCTGGGAAGACTTCCAAGAGCATCCGGTCGTAATTCGTGGTGATGATGCCGTCAATCACGGCATCTTTGAGCAGTTCGAACTCATCCTCAAGGCCGCGCGGGACGGAGAAGGAGTCCATCGCTGTGCGGGTGTACTTCGCTACCTCATACTTCAGGGGCGAGTCCCGGGCGGTCACCGAGTCCTTCCAGTCCTTCACGGAGTCCGCGAACTCCGGGTCACTCCACCACTTGTCGTAGAAAGCGTCCGCGATCATGGACGCCGCCTTCGGGTAGTCATCGCCCGCCGCGCCGCGGTAGTACTCGAAGGGCTGGCCCGTCATGTCGGCGAAGTGGCTGAGCAGGTCCTTTCAGTCGCCCAAACCGACGTTGCGGCGGGAAAGTCCCGCACCGACGAAGAGGTAGGGGCCGGCCAACGAGTGCAGGTGCTCGCGAAGATAGTCCTCGACCTTAGCCATGTGCTAACCCTAAGGGCCGTGCTTCGAAATTTTGCGGCGCCCCGCCAACCGGGTACGGTGCCCCGCAAGGGGCACCGGTGCGGCGTCGGTATACGTCACGGCGTCCACGACTCACCCTCACTTCCACCCCGACATCACCCGCGGCCGAAAGCCGATCGGCAATCGGATACGCCCGCTCTAGTCGGTATCAGTTGCAGCCGGTCGGACGCCGCAGGATGAGATTCCACCCGATTTGCATCCCACTCAGCACGACAGGCTGACGATTCCGTCAGCGCCACTACGAGCGGCACCGTTTGCGGATCCGCGTGCGGACGGATGCGGATAGTGAGAGGGCGGGGTCGGCCAGTTGCTTACAACAGGAAGTGCGACCCGAGGTCGACCGCTGCTGCTCCGGCTCCCAACGCCGCCGAGGACCACCAGTAGGCGCGAGGCTTCAGGCTCTTGTCGAAGAGCCGGAACAACGCATTGACAATGACGAACGGTATCAGCGCCACCGCCACCATGACGACGGTGAATATCAGGCCGAGCACGACGGTGTCGTAGACGCTCGGGGCAGGATCCTTCGGATCGGGCCGGAACGCCAGGATCGAGAAGAACGCCGCAGCGAACCACACGAGGGATCCGATGACCAGGTTCGCCACGATCCACAGGGCTCGAACATGGACCGCACCCGTGGACATGACATGACCGTGTACCGACGGCGGCACGCTGTCGCCGCCGCTCGTGCCGCAGTCCGCCGCCGCGCCCTGACCGTCGCTGTCCACACCCTCCACCGTGCCACACCCCCGCCGGCGCCGCGGCGAACGCAGCCATCCCCGGGACGGGCCAACATCGTGCACACCATCTCTTCATGGGGAGGCGCCGCCGCTATTGCGGATCGGAGAGCCGAACGGCCACACTCACAGGATGGGGCGCCCGGGGCATGGTGACTACGCTTGGCGATTCGCCGCCCAGGCGAGGCAGTTGCCCGCGGAGCAGCGGATGAAGCCGGGCTGGCTGCTGATCGGGAACAAGCTATTGATGTATGCGCTGCAGGTGCCGTGGATGGACCTGGTGCTCCGTGCCATACGCGCCGCGGTCCGCCAGGGCGACAACCGGCCACGGGCAATGCTGCGGGCCGCCTCGTCGCCGACGCTGGGGTAGCGACTGGGCTGGTGCTGGCCCAGCGCATCGGTCACCCGTTCCTCATGCGGGCGTTCTACCGCCGGGTATCGAACAACCAGCGCTGACGCGTCCGGTCGCGGATCGCCAATCGGCGACAGGGGCAGACGATGGCGTGCACGAACCTCGGAGGCCCGCCCGTGGTGCGTGCGATCCTTGACCCAGGTGGTTGCTCTGGATCAGGAAGCGGGTACGTGCGTGGACGATAGGCTAGCGATCGACTCGGCGAGCAAATCGGGTAGTGAGTTCTTCACCCGGCAGGCGGTGTGCGAGCCGATTGCCCAATTGACCGTCGTTGGCACGACCGCAGTCAAAAGAGGCTGCGACCAGGTGTGCTGCTCGGGATCTTTGCTTCTCAGCTTCGCGAAGGTGCGAGGCAGAAAGAAGGTTCGCCGTATCGTCCTCGGTGAGGAGTTCGGCCCGCGCTCCTTCGGTCTGATCTCCCGTCGGGGCGGTGAATGAACCCATGGCGGATGCGTCGCAAAGCGCTTCGTCCGGTCAGCTCGTACCGCTGACGCCAGAGTACCGCGCCGCCGATCACAAGTACTACGTAGAGCTGATCGAAGGCGCGCTCGGGCAGGGCGACCGCATCAAGAACATCGCCGTCACCGGCGGCTACGGAGTCGGCAAGAGCAGCGTCTTGCGTCAGGTCGCATCGCTTCACAAGAAAAAGGTCGTTGAGGTGTCGCTCTCGACCCTGGGCTTGCCCGAGGGCGACGGAGGTGGCGAGAACTCGACAACTAATCGCATCCAAAAGGAAATAGTCAAGCAGCTTCTGTATCGCGAGCGACCCGAGAAGATGCGGGGCTCGCGATTCCGTCGGCTCGGCCGGTTCGGATTCTGGCGGGGCCTGGCAACGGGAGCACTCGGCGGTCTGGCAGTCTGGCTGACCTTCTTCCTTGCTGGTTGGACGGGAAACCTCGCTGCCCTGTTCCGTGTGAACAGCCCCAGCCTCTGGTTCCAGCTAGTCCTGTTCATCGTTCTGACCGCGGCCACTTTCGGGGTCCTCGCCCTGGCGCACAATCGGATCGCGGTCAAGAGCGTCAAGGTCGCGACCGCGGACATTGCGCTGTCATCGGCCAGCACGACCTACTTTGACCAGTATCTCGATGAGATCATCTACTTCTTTGAGGTCACGAAGCGAGACCTCGTTATCTTCGAGGACATCGACCGGTTTGATGATCCCCAGATCTTCGAGACGCTGCGTGCACTCAATACTCTGCTCAACGCATCGAAGCAGCTCTCGCGGAGCATTCGCTTCATCTATGCAATTAAGGACAGTATCTTCGCAATACTTGGGTCCGACGACAACCAGCGAGGCGCGGATCCCCGTCGTGCCGTCTTGGAAGTCGCGCCCGCGAACCGCACCAAGTTCTTCGACATAGTTATCCCTATTGTTCCGTTCATTACGCATCGGAACGCTCGTGAACTGGTAGCCAGAGTGTTGAGCGATGTCGATGCGAAGATCAGCCCCGGATTAATCGATCTCTGTTCGCGGCACCTGACCGACATGCGTCTGGTGAAGAACATTCGCAACGAATTCGTCGTCTTCCGCAAGAAGGTCGCGATCAGCCAGCACGCCGCGCTGACCGACGACAGGCTACTCGCGATGATGCTGTACAAGAATCTCCAGCTGGCCGACTTCGAGCAGATCCCTGCTGGACAGAGCAAGCTGGACAAGATCTACGACGCGAGTCGCCGCATGGTTAGGCAAGGCGTCAGCGAACTGGACAACACGGCTGCCGAGCTGACGAAGCGATTGACCGCGATCGATGGCGGCGCGGAGCGGAGCGAGGAGCTCGGGAGTCGGCTCGCGGAATACGCGGGCCGGCTCGCGCGACAGGTATGGCCCGGCCGCGACCCTGGTTTTCAACTCGCTTTCGGCAGCATTACAAAGGGGCCCAACGACGACTTAGGCGATCCAGGGATGTGGCGCGCGATCGCCGACGCCGGCCCGGACCAGAGTGTCGTTCTGCACTTCTCGAGCAGCGGTCAGCAAGTAGCCATCAGCAAGACCGATCTGAGCGAAGTTGTCGGCGATCCGCTATCGTCCGCCGACTGGGACGCGGCTGCGAGAGATCAGACCGTTCGTCGACTCCAATCAGCTGGTGAGGATCGTGAGTTTCTCGTACACGCCAGCTACACGGACCTCCTCGACAGGCCGGATCTCGTCTCGTTCGAAGACGGCGCGTTCCGGGGCGTATTGCAGCGGCAACTCGGCGATGGTCTCGCCCGTGAACTCATCGAGGGAGGGTTCCTCGACCAGAACTTCGTGTTGTATACGTCGAACTACTACGCTGATAGGGTCAGCATTCAGGCGCTGAACTTCATACTGCGCAACGTCGACCGAAACGTGATGGACGTCGATTACGTTCTCGCCACGGACGACGTACAGGCGATCCTGGCCGAGCGTGGAGACGACATCCTCCGGGAGCGTTGCGCCTTCAACGTGAGTCTGCTCGACCAGCTCCTGAGCGACGGCGACCCCCGCGCTGAGGTGTTATTGGCCACATTGTCGCGGACTGCTGACTCGGAAGCGTCCGCATTCTGGACCGCCTATCTCGCGGGTGGGCAGCAGGTGGATGCGGCAATCTCGCGCCTGGCGCCAACCTGGCCCAAGATCATTACATTCTTGGTGAACCGCGAAGACCTCGATGACACTCGGAAGACAAAGCTTGTAGATCTCGCACTAGGCCAGGTTGACAGCTCGATCGCCTACGCCGTCGACTCCGACGCAAGGACCTTCATCGAGAGGGTAGCGCCACAACTTGGGTCGCTCACGCGCGAGCAGGACCCCAACAGGGCAGAGTCCTCGGTGTCCGTGCTCGGTCGTGCCCGCGTCCGGCTAGCCTCGCTGGGTCCGTTAAGCGAACCCATTCGTTGCGCCGTCGTCCGCGCGAGCGTGTACGAGATTTCAGCTGAGACACTCCGACAAGCGGCCGGAGGCAACGCGATCGCACTAGATCAACTGCGAGACCCGTCGCCAGCCGTATACCAGTACATGATCGAGAATATTCGGCACTACTTGAACGCCCAGTCGGGTGTCGCGGGTAGCGCCAGCCTCGTCGGCACCGACTCAATGCCGACGGTTCTCAATGATCTTGTCGAGAACGCGACCGACGACCTGAGCGCTGTTATCGATCAGGCCGCTCCGTCGGCAAGGGTGTCGGATCTTGCAACCGTGCCTAAGCAGACGTGGCCTGTGCTCGCGGCCTCGGACCGATTCCCGACCAGCTACGCGAACGTCGTCGCCTACCTAGAGTGGTCGCGCACCATCGACCAGTCACTCGGCAGTCTGCTCGCTCGGACTGGCTCGGTGACCGAACTCGAGAGTATTGGCCAAGCGGCACGTGCGGCGTTGGGCGTCCGTCTCTTAAGTGCAACGAGCGGCATTCCCGATCCGGCGGTCAGGGTTACGCTCGTCGCTGGTCTTGGGCTCGATGAATATCTCGCGCCGAGTGACGTTCCTTTCGAGGACGGGCCACTGGCTGGCCTCTTGCTAGAGCATCGCTTGATCGAAGACAATCAGGATTCCTTTGCGCTTGTCCAAGGACGAGGATGGGACACCGTCGGTCCGTTCGTCGAGACCTCGGTGAAGTTTTCGGCATACATGACCCCCGAGATTGTCCCCGCCGCACAGGTTGTTGAACTGCTGCAAAGTCCTCGCGTTGATGCCGCCGCCAAGGACCGGATCCTCGAAGGATTCGACACATACCTGCCAACGGGCAGTCCCCCAGACGCCATCGCGGCTCTGGCCCGCTACGCGTTGGGGCGGAAGCACCGCTTCACCCAGCCCCAAATCCTGAGGATCTCCGCCGCTGGCATCGATCGGGACTTGTCCACCAACCTGCTGGCATTGTCCATCACCGGTATGACGATCGAGGACTTGTCACCCATCGCAGACGCAATTGGTGGCTGGTTCAAGTCATTGTTCGCACGAGACGGCAAGCGACCGAAGATCAAAAACACTGCCGCGAATCGCGTCATCGCCACACACTTGAAAGAGATCGACGAAGTAAGCTCGTTCAAGGAGTCGATGGGCGAGATCGAGATCCGCCTCAAGCGATCCAGCTCAGAGCAATAGTCTGGCATTTGCTCGGCAGATGGGACTGTCCGTAGACCGAACCGTGAGCGGTGACGATTGCGGCCGTCCGGGCCATGATCGCGGAATTGCCGATTCACGATCGATCAGCGGCAAGAGCCACCTTTGAACGTGGCCGCTGCGGGAGCGTGAAACCGTCATTGGCGAGATGCCGCACGCGGTGCGGTTATCGCACCAGCCATCGCATCGACATGAAGTTAGGGCGATTGCTTGCGTGAGTAATCTCGCCTCAGCGGTGCCGAAAGATCAATACAGAAAGCATCACTAAGCCCGCAAAGACCAGTACCGAACCCAGGAGAGAAAGCCAACGCGGGCCCCCGACCGCGACGCTAATATTGCAAGCGACACCGAGCAGACCGACCACCACGTACAAGGCGAATAGCCGCGGAGATCTCCGTATCGCGCTTCTCTCAGCCGGCCATTTCATCGGTTCATGGTAACTTCGGCGCGAGTGGCTAGGGCGTTGATCGCCACGACGCGGCCGCAAGTCGCGGGCCCCGAGGCGCCCGAGGTCGTCCCGGTTGCCGAACCATCAGCGGTGACGACTGCGCCGTCCGTGGGGTCCGTGCGCCGGTGTCCCGCATGGGTGCTGCATGCGGGACACCGGCATCCGGGCGATTCAGCGGTGGGCGGCGGCAAGGTCGGCGCGAGCTTCGCGATGTTGCCGTTCGATCGCGCGGTAGATGGTAGAGCGGCCAACGTTGAACAGCTCGGCGACCTCGGCGGTGCTGTACTCTCCGCTGTGCACCAGCGACACCAGGTGCGCCTCTTGGCGGCGGGACAGCTTCGGCTGCTTGCCCCGCAGGTGACCTTTCGCCCTGGCCACCCGCATGCCCTCCTTCGTGCGCAGCCGAATCAGGTCGGCCTCAAACTCGGCCACCATAGCCAGCACGTTGAACAGCAACCTGCCGACCGCGTCCGTCGGGTCGTACACCGACCCGCCCAGGTTCAAGCTGACCTGCCGGGCGGTCAACTCGTCCGCGATCGCGCGGGCGTCGGGCAGCGAGCGGGCCAGCCGATCCAGCTTCGTCACCACCAGGGTGTCGCCCGCCCGGCACGCGGCCAGCGCCTCCCGCAGGCCAGGTCGCTCCCGGTTGGTGCCCGTCAAGCCGTGGTCGGTGTAGACCCGATCAGGTTCGACTCCCAGCTTGGCCAACCCGTCGCGTTGGGCAGTGAGATCCTGCTCCTCGGTGGAGCATCGGGCGTACCCGACAAGTAGCGCGCTCATCGCGCACCTCCATAGATGGGCCGGCCCGCAGCGGCAGCCCGGTCACCGGCAGCGGCAAGAGCCGTTGCAGATGAATCTATGAGCTTTATGATATAACGTAAACATCATGGACTGGGAGGTGGAAACCGAGCCCGAGGTCACCGAGTGGTATCTCGACCTCACCCCGACGAGCGCGACATCGTGGCGGCGCACGTGGACTTGCTGGCCGAGCTCGGGCACAGGTTGCGGATGCCGCACTCGAAGCCGCTCGGCCAGGGCCTGTTCGAGTTGCGTTTCGACATGACCCGCAGGTCCTGGCGGATCAGCTACTACTTCGGCCCCGACAGGATCATCGTGCTGCTCACCGTGTTCCACAAGCAGTGCAATAACGAAGCCAAGGAAGTGGCCCGCGCCCGAGCCGCGTTGGCGCGATGCCAGGCAGATCACCAAACCAAGAACACGGGAAAGGACCAGAAACGATGAAATTCAGCGATCTCGACGCCACCGCTCGCCAAGACGAGACCGGCGCCGAACGAGACGTACACGATCGGCGTCGCGCCGAACTGCGCGCAGCACTCAGAGCTGGGATCGCCATCCGCGACGCCCGCGAAGACGCAGGGTTGACACAAACCGAACTCGCGGCCAGGATCGGCATCGCCCAATCCGCCCTGTCCCGGATCGAGGCAGGCCGAGCCAACCTCACCCTCGGAACACTCCAGCGCGTCACCGAAGCGCTCGATCTGCCCCTACGACTCGCAGTCGGGACCCACGACATCACCCTCACCGCAGCATAACCGCAAGCCGATCGCTGACCGAAAGAAGTTTGGCA